>NZ_JBEYYW010000012.1:0-210622 GCF_040645695.1 Streptomyces sp. NPDC046712
CGCCCGGTTACATTCCGAACCCGGAAGCTAAGCCTTTCAGCGCCGATGGTACTGCAGGGGGGACCCTGTGGGAGAGTAGGACGCCGCCGAACAATTTTTAGCCTCAACCCCTGGACCTGGTCCGGGGGTTGAGGCATTTTTGCGTTCAAAATCGGACAGTCGACCCCTGTGTACTCCGCCGTCGTGGCTGAGGGTAAGGTCAGGGGGCATCATTGGCACGTTCCCACAGGAGGCCCCCGGGTGGAGGTCCAGGAGACTCGCGTTCAGACGGACCGGGTCCTCACCATCCCCAACATCCTGAGCATGGCTCGTCTCGTGGGTGTGCCGCTCTTCCTGTGGCTGATTCTCCGACCTGTGTTCGGTGGCCCGAACAGCGATGGCTGGGCCCTGTTGGTGTTGATGCTCAGCGGCGTCAGCGACTATCTCGACGGTAAGCTCGCCCGGCGCTGGAACCAGATCAGCAACCTCGGCCGGCTCCTCGACCCCGCCGCCGACCGGCTCTACATCGTCTCCACCCTCGTGGGCCTGACGTGGCGGGAGATCCTGCCACTCTGGCTGACCCTCGCCCTTTTCGCCCGCGAGCTGATGTTGCTGGTGATGGTGGGAATCCTCCGCCGGCACGGCTATCCGCCGCCGCAGGTGAACTTCCTCGGGAAAGCTGCGACATTCAACTTGATGTACGCCTTCCCCCTGCTGCTGCTCAGTGACGGAACGGGTTGGCTTTCGTCACTCGCTGAAGTTTTCGGGTGGGCCTTCGCCGGATGGGGTACAACTCTCTATTGGTGGGCAGGGATCCTCTACGTGGTCCAGGTCCGTCGACTCGTCAAGGCGGATACCGCGGCCGATTGAGCCCGTCTGTCCTCTGCCGTGCAGCGTCGCCGGCATGTACGAGGACGCCCGAGGGCCACTGAGCGGACAGGTGAAGTCGGCAGGACCGTCGTCTCTTGAAGGAGGACGCTTCCGACATGAAGGCCGTCGTGATGGCCGGTGGCGAAGGAACCCGACTTCGTCCCATGACCTCGAGCATGCCCAAGCCTCTTCTGCCGGTGGCCAACCGGCCGATCATGGAGCATGTCCTGCGACTGCTCAAGAGGCACGGTCTCACCGAGACCGTTGTCACCGTGCAGTTTCTCGCCTCACTCGTCAGGAACTACTTCGGTGACGGCGAGGAGCTCGGTATGGAGCTCACGTACGCCAACGAAGAGAAACCGCTCGGCACCGCGGGAAGTGTGAAGAACGCCGAGGAGGCGCTGAAGGACGACGCCTTCCTCGTCATCTCGGGGGACGCACTCACCGATTTCGACCTCACCGATCTGATCGCCTTCCACAAGGCGAAAGGCGCCCTTGTCACCGTCTGTCTGACGCGTGTGCCGAATCCGCTGGAATTCGGCATCACGATCGTCGACGAGGAAGGAAAGGTCGAGCGCTTTCTCGAGAAGCCGACCTGGGGACAGGTCTTCTCGGACACGGTGAACACGGGCATCTACGTCATGGAGCCCGAGGTCTTCGACTACGTCGAGGCCGACACCTCCGTCGACTGGTCGGGTGATGTCTTCCCCCAGCTCATGAAGGAAGGCAAGCCGATCTACGGCTATGTCGCCGAGGGCTACTGGGAGGATGTCGGTACCCACGAGAGCTACGGCAAGGCGCAGGCCGACGTGCTCGAAGGAAAGGTCCAGGTCGAGCTCGACGGCTTCGAGATCTCGCCCGGTGTGTGGGTCGCCGAAGGAGCGGAAGTCTCTCCCGACGCCGTTCTCCGCGGGCCGCTGTACATCGGCGACTACGCGAAGGTCGAGGCGGGAGCCGAGATCCGCGAGCACACCGTCATCGGCTCGAACGTGGTCGTCAAGAGCGGCGCCTTCCTTCACAGGGCCGTCGTCCACGACAACGTCTACATCGGGCAGCAGAGCAATCTGCGCGGCTGCGTGATCGGCAAGAACACCGACATCATGCGGGCCGCCCGGATCGAGGACGGCGCCGTCATCGGCGACGAATGCCTGGTCGGTGAGGAATCGATCGTGCAGGGCAACGTCCGGGTCTATCCGTTCAAGACCATCGAGGCCGGCGCGTTCGTCAACACCTCCGTCATCTGGGAGTCGCGCGGACAGGCCCATCTCTTCGGGGCGCGCGGGGTCTCTGGGATCCTCAACGTGGAGATCACGCCCGAGCTGGCCGTACGGCTCGCCGGTGCGTACGCCACGACGCTGAAGAAGGGCTCGACCGTCACCACCGCGCGTGACCACTCCAGGGGCGCCCGTGCCCTGAAACGCGCGGTGATCTCGGCGCTGCAGGCCAGCGCCATCGACGTACGCGACCTGGAGAACGTACCGCTGCCCGTGGCACGGCAGCAGACCGCCCGGGGAAGCGCGGGCGGGATCATGCTGCGGACCTCGCCGGGTGTGCCGGACTCCGTGGACATCATGTTCTTCGACGAGCGGGGTGCGGACCTGTCGCAGGCCGGGCAGCGCAAGCTGGACCGGGTCTTCGCACGCCAGGAGTACCGGCGGGCGTTTCCGGGCGAGATCGGTGACCTCTCCTTCCCGGCGAGCGTCTTCGACTCGTACACCGGTTCTCTGCTCCGGAACGTCGACACCTCCGGGATCGCCGAGGCCGGCCTGAAGGTCGTCGTGGACGCCTCCAACGGCAGTGCGGGGCTCGTTCTGCCGAGCCTTCTCGGCAGGCTGCAGGTGGACTCGCTGACGATCAACCCGGGACTCGACGAGTCGAGGCCCACGGAGTCGGCGGAGACCAGGCGGGCCGGGCTCGTGCGGCTCGGGGAGATCGTGGCCTCGGCGCGGGCCGCGTTCGGGGTGCGGTTCGACCCGGTGGGCGAGCGGCTGTCGCTCGTCGACGAGCGGGGCCGGATCATCGAGGACGACCGCTCGCTCCTGGTGATGCTCGACCTGGTGGCCGCCGAGCGGCGCTCGGGGCGGGTGGCGCTGCCGGTGACGACCACGCGGATCGCCGAGCAGGTCGCCGCGTACCACGGCACGCAGGTGGAGTGGACGACGACGTCGCCCGACGATCTGACCAGGGTCGGCCGGGAGGAGTCCACGATCTTCGGCGGCGACGGTCGCGGCGGGTTCATCATTCCCGAGTTCAGCAGCGTCTTCGACGGCGCCGCCGCGTTCGTACGGCTCATCGGTCTGGTGGCGCGCACGCAGCTCACCTTGAGCCAGATCGACGCCCGGATCCCGCGGGCCCACGTCCTGCGGCGGGACGTCGCGACGCCGTGGGCCGTGAAGGGGCTCGTGATGCGCCGGGTCGTGGAGGCGGCCGGCGACCGGTCGGTGGACACCACCGACGGGGTACGGGTCGTCGAGGCGGACGGCCGCTGGGTGATGGTGCTGCCCGACCCGGCCGAAGCGGTCACCCATCTGTGGGCGGAGGGGCCCGACGACGCTTCCGCCCAGGCCCTGCTCGACGAGTGGTCGAGCGTGGTCGAGACCGCAGGTCACTGACGGTTGGGACGGGTGAGCCGGGAGGTGTCCCTGGGACACCTCCCGGCTCTTCGGTGGGGCCATTCGGCGGTAGCACCGCCGACGTGCGACGATGTGCGGCATGTCGCAGCAGCACCCCATTCGGAGCACCGGATCACCACCCCCGCGTCCGGACGCGTCCATGTCGCTGCTGAACAACGTGATCGACCACGCGCTCGACGACGGCTACGCCGAGGCGACGGCCCGGCGCGAGGCCGAGGGCGGCGGGCTGCCTCGCACGCTCCGTGCCAAGCTCGGCCTCGCGGCCGGCCTCGTGCTCGCCGCGGCCGTGGTGACCGTGGGCGCCGCGGAGGCGCGGATCTCCGCGCCGGTCGTCGCCAAGGAGCGGCAGGAGCTGATCGACCGGATCGACGCGGAGACCTCCGCGGCCGACAAGCTGGAGCAGGACGTCGAGAAGATCCGCGCCGAGGTGGGGGAGCGGCAGCGCAAGGCGCTCGAGCAGCACGGCGGTGACCAGGCCGAGCTGGTGGCGCTGCTCTCCGGAGCGACGCCGGTGCGCGGGCCGGGCGTGAAGCTCGTGGTCGACGACGCCAAGGACACCGAGCAGGGCGGCGGAGGTCCCCGGGAGAGCAGCGGGTTCTCCGACACGGGCCGGGTCCGTGACCGTGACATGCAGCGGGTCGTCAACGGTCTGTGGGCGTCGGGTGCCGAGGCCGTCTCGATCAATGGCCAGCGGCTGACGTCGCTGTCCGCGATCCGGGCAGCGGGCGACGCCATACTGGTCGACAACAAGCCGCTGGTGCCGCCGTACACGGTGCTGGCGGTGGGGGACGGGCAGCGGTTGAGTACCGCGTTCCAGGACAGCGCCGACGGCCAGTACCTGCATGCGCTGCAGGAGAACTTCGGGATCCGCACCAGCATCTCGGCCGAGACCGAGGTGCGGCTGCCGGCCGCGCCGAGCCTGATCGTACGTACAGCAGAGCCGAGGGGAGCCGGGGCGGCCAAGGCCACCGGACAGGCCACGGCCGACACAGGGAAGGGCACATCTTGATCGCCGTACTGGGCCTGATCGTGGGAGTGGTGGTCGGACTGTTGGTCCGTCCCGAGGTTCCGGCGGTGGTCGAGCCCTATCTTCCGATCGCCGTGGTCGCCGCCCTCGACGCGGTCTTCGGCGGCCTCCGTGCCATGCTCGACGGGATCTTCGTCGACAAGGTCTTCGTGGTCTCCTTCCTGTCCAACGTGGTCGTGGCGGCCCTGATCGTCTTCCTCGGCGACAAGCTGGGCGTCGGCGCGCAGCTGTCGACCGGTGTCGTCGTCGTGCTCGGCATCCGGATCTTCTCCAACGCCGCCGCCATCCGGCGGCACGTCTTCCGGGCGTGACGCCGATGAGCAACGACGCGCACCCCCAGACGCCGGAGAACCCGGACGACGACAACAAGCCGACCCCGGCAACCCCGGCGACGCCCGCGACGCCCGTGACACCTGAGACCCCCGCCGCCCCCGAGCAGCAGCTGACCGGGCGGCAGCGCCTGGCCGCGGGGCTCTGGCCGCCGCGGGTGAGCCGGGCCCAACTCATCGTCGCCCTGCTGCTGTTCGTGCTCGGTCTGGGCCTTGCCATTCAGGTCCGCTCCACCAGCGACAACAGTGCGCTGCGGGGCGCCCGTCAGGAGGACCTCGTCCGCATCCTCGACGAGCTCGACGACCGTACGCAGCGCCTGGAGGACGAGAAGACGCGCCTGGAGAGCCAGCGCTCCGAGCTGGAGTCCAGCTCGGACCAGGCCGAGGAGGCGCGCAAGCAGACCCAGGAGAAGGAGCGTCAGCTCGGCATCCTGGCCGGCACGGTCGCCGCGGAGGGTCCGGGCATCACGCTCACCGTCGCGGGCGCCTCGGCCGCGGTCGAGTCGGACATGCTGCTCGACGCCATCCAGGAGCTGCGGGCCGCGGGCGCCGAGGCGATCCAGATCAACGACGTACGGGTGGTTGCGGACAGCTACTTCACCGGTGCGGGCAGCGACATAGAGATCGATGGAACGAAGGTGACCGCTCCATACGTCTTCAAGGTCATCGGCAAGCCCGAGGATCTCGAGCCCGCGCTCAACATCCCCGGTGGAGTCGTCCAGACACTGGAGAAGGAGCAGGCCACAGCGACCGTGGCCCGGTCCGAGAAGATCGTTGTGGATGCCTTGCGACCTGCGAAGCGGCCTGACTACGCTCAGTCGTCCTCGCAGTGAGGCGGGGGTGCATGGCGGTCGCGCGACAAGGGGAAGACGTTGCGGGGGGTCGCCGCACCACAAGCGTGGTGCGTGGTGGAAACTGTCCGGAGGATACGGACGTTGTGAAGGTGTCCGGGTCGGCAGGTGTGTTCATTCAGGGTTCGTCCTGCCCCACGGGCGGGTCTGTTTCGGTCAAGGGGAATCGCCCGTGAGTTTTTTTGCGAAGTTGTTCGGCAAGAGCGCACGCGAGGACGGCGGCAACGCCAAGCACCGCGCGCCGCGCCACGCCCAGAGCGAGGAGCAGGGGGGCGAGCGTCCGCTGTTCCGCGATGAGGTCGACGGCCAGGGCGCGTCGTCTGTTGACCCTGCCGGTGCCGGGCGCATAGGTTTCGGAGAACCATCAACCTCAGGTACGGGTGGAGGGTTCACCCCCGATCCGTATGCGACCCAGACCTCCGCGGGTCAGCCGCGGCAGGAGGATGCGTCCATGCCGGTGTGTACGAGGTGCGGTCACCGCAACGCCGCGGACAGCCGTTTCTGCTCCCACTGCGGCACGCCGCTGCGGGGCGGGGCGCCCGTGGAGCGCGCGTCCGAGACGACGTCGACGATCTCGATCTCGGGCCTCGAGGCGTACGACGCCGAGGTCACCGGTCAGACCGCGATGCCGTCCCTTTCGCCGGAGGCCCTGGCGGCCGTCGAGGCACTGCCGGCCGGATCGGCGCTCCTCGTCGTGCGCCGCGGCCCGAACTCGGGCAGCCGCTTCCTGCTGGACAGCGAGCTGACCACGGCCGGCCGTCACCCGCAGAGCGACATCTTCCTCGACGACTTCACCGTGTCGCGGCGCCATGTCGAGTTCCGGCGGGCGCAGGACGGCAGCTTCACTGTCGCCGATGTCGGCAGCCTCAACGGCACGTACGTCAACCGTGAGCCGATCGACTCGGTCGTTCTGTCCAACGGCGACGAGGTGCAGATCGGCAAGTACCGGCTGGTCTTCTATTCGAGCCAGCGGGGCGTGTGACGCCTCGGGAAAGCCTTCAGGGAAGGTCCATGCTGCGAACACCGACGGGCGGTGCCGGACACGGCGCCGCCACCGCGGGCGACCGGCTGGTCAGCATCGGGACGGTGCTGAACCAACTGCGTGACGAGTTTCCCGAAGTGACCATTTCCAAGATCCGGTTCCTGGAGGCCGAGGGGCTCGTCGAGCCTCGGCGGACGGCCTCCGGATACCGGAAGTTCAGCCCGCAGGACGTGGAGCGGCTCGCTCAGATCCTGCGGATGCAGCGGGACCACTATCTTCCGCTGAAGGTCATCCGGGAGCATCTCGACGCCCTCGCCCGGGGCGAGCAGATCAAGCTCCCGTCCCCCAGCCCGCAGCGGGATCTGCTCGACGGCGCCTGGGAAGCGGAGAGCGACCGTCCGACCGCCGCGCGGGTGGGGCGGGCCGAGCTGCTCGCCGCCGCGGAGGTGACCGAGGAAGAACTCGCCGAGTGGGAGTCCTACGGGCTCATCGCCGCGGGAGCCGAGGGCGGCTACGACGCCGAGGCGGTCACGGTCGCCAAGCTTGTCGCGGATCTGGGGAGATTCGGTCTGGAACCGCGACACCTCCGGGCGGTCAAAGCGGCCGCCGACCGGGAGGCGGGTCTGGTCGAACAGGTGGTCGCGCCGCTGCGCCGGCACCGTAATCCGCAGACCAGAGCCCATGCGGAGGCCACCGTCAAGGAGCTCGCAGGGCTCTCCGTGCGGCTTCACGCAGCACTGGTCCAGACCGCCCTGGGGCTCCGGCTGCAGTGATCTTGTGGGGGCCCGACTACCCAAACCGGTCGACCACGTCCTAGGGTTGCTGTGTGAACGAGCTCGACGTTGTGGGTGTCCGGGTGGAAATGCCCTCCAACCAGCCGATCGTGCTCCTGCGTGAAGTGGGAGGCGATCGGTACCTCCCCATCTGGATCGGACCGGGTGAGGCGACCGCGATCGCCTTCGCCCAGCAGGGCATGGCCCCTGCCAGGCCGCTGACGCACGACCTTTTCAAGGATGTCCTTGAAGCCGTGGGCCAGGAGCTCACGGAGGTCCGCATCACGGATCTCCGTGAAGGTGTCTTCTACGCGGAGCTGGTCTTCGCCAGCGGCGTAGAGGTGAGCGCCCGGCCGTCCGACGCGATAGCGCTGGCCCTGCGCACCGGGACGCCGATCTTCGGCAGTGACGGTGTGCTCGACGACGCCGGTATCGCGATTCCGGATGAGCAGGAGGACGAGGTGGAGAAGTTCCGCGAGTTCCTCGACCAGATCTCCCCGGAGGACTTCGGGTCCAGCAGCCAGTGAGGTCCAGCGGCCGTTGAAGGCCGGTGAGGCCAGGGAAGTGGGCCGGCTGTGGGCTGGTCGTCGGCCGTCGCGCGCCGGGTGCGGTCAGAGCATTCGAGTAGCCTTTCCCCGGAGAGAGTCACGGGAAACCACTCTCAGGGTGATTATCACTCGGCGTGCCGAGTGTGGCGATCGTTGACGCACCCCGAGTGACTGCCTACCTTCGTGTGGGCAGGTCAAGGACGGAGGGTCGGCGTGATGAGCAGCGGCGACGGTACGGCAGGGGGCTCTCTCGGGCGTGCGCCCGCGGAGAGCGGTCCGTATCCGCTTCACGGCAGTGGGGGCGACTTCGGTACGGACGCGAGTGCGAGCGCGGCGGCCGGGACGGACGTGGTGGGATACCGCGGTCCGACGGCCTGCGCGGCGGCCGGGATCACCTACCGCCAACTGGACTACTGGGCGCGTACCGGGCTTGTCGAGCCGAGCGTGCGGCCCGCGTACGGATCCGGGACGCAGCGGCTGTACAGCTTTCGCGATGTCGTCGTTCTCAAGATCGTCAAGCGGTTCCTGGACACCGGGGTCGCGCTGCAGAACATCCGGGCCGCCGTGCAGCACCTGCGGGCCCGCGGCTTCCGTGACCTGGAGCGGATGACGCTGATGAGCGACGGGGCCACGGTCTACGAGTGCTCCTCGCCCGACGAGGTCGTCGACCTGCTCCAGGGCGGACAGGGGGTCTTCGGGATCGCGGTGGGCGTGGTCTGGCGCGACGTGGAGGCGGCGCTCTCGCAGCTGCACGGGGAGCGCGTCGACACCGGTGAGACGCTGATCGGCCACAACCCGGGCGACGAGCTCGCGCGGCGGCGGCGCGACCGGGCGGTCTGAGCGTCCGCCGGGTCCCGTGCCTGCGGGGCTGGGGCACGCCCGTACGTGAGTGCGGGTCGATTGTCAGTGGCGTAGGGCAGCATCGGAGATGTGAGAGCCGCGCCCACGATTCTGCATCTGGACATGGATGCCTTCTTCGCCGCCGCCGAGCAGGCGGCGAAACCGAGTCTGCGCGGAAAGCCGGTGGTGGTCGGGGGTCTGGGCCCGCGCGGGGTCGTCGCCACCGCCTCGTACGAGGCGCGGCGGTTCGGGGTCCACTCCGCGATGCCGATGGCGCAGGCCCGGCGACTGGCGCCCAACGCCGCGTACCTTGTGCCGCGCTTCGGCTTCTATCGGGCGATCAGCGAGCAGGTCATGGAGCTCCTCGGGCGGCTGTCGCCGCTGGTGGAGCCGCTGAGCCTGGACGAGGCCTTCGTCGACCTGGAGGCCGGGGGTGTGGCCGACGACAGCGCGAGCGCGCGCGAGGCTGGTGAGCGGCTGCGCAGGGACATTCTCGGCACCACGGGGCTGACGGGGTCGGTGGGGCTCGCAGGGTCGAAGATGCTGGCCAAGATCGCCTCGGAGGAGGCCAAGCCTGACGGCCTGGTGCTGATCGAGCCGGGGACCGAGCGGGAGCTCCTGGGGCCGAAGTCGGTGCGGATCCTGCCGGGGGTCGGGCCGGCCACCGGGGAGCATCTGCGGCGGGCCGGGATGACGACGGTGTCGGACCTCGCGGAAGCGGGTGAGGACGAGCTTGTACGGCTCCTTGGGCGGGCGCACGGGGCCTCCCTGTACCGGATGGCCCACGGGTACGACGATCGGCCCGTGGTGGCCGAGCGGGACGCGAAGTCGGTGTCGGTGGAGGACACCTTCGACGTGGACCTGCACGACCGGGTGCGGATCCGGATCGAGGTGGAGCGGCTCGCGGAGCGGTGTGTGGGGAGGCTGCGGACCTCGGGGCACTCGGGGCGGACGATCGTCCTGAAGGTGCGGCGGTTCGACTTCTCGACGCTGACGCGCTCCGAGACGCTGCGCGGGCCGACGGACGACCTGGTGGTGGTGCGGGAGGCGGCGGGGCGGCTGCTCGAGGGGGTGGACACGACGGGTGGGGTCCGGCTGCTCGGCGTGGGGGTGAGCGGGCTCGCGGACTACACGCAGGAGGATCTGTTCGCGCAGGCGGCGGAGCCCTCGGAGCGGGCCGTGGAGGAGGTGCCCGTGGTGGAGGGCGCCGCTGAGCCGGAGACGCCCGCTCCCGAGCGGCGGTGGTCGCCCGGGCACGACGTACGGCACGTGGTGTACGGGGCCGGGTGGGTGCAGGGGAGCGGGGTGGGGCGGGTCACCGTGCGCTTCGAGGAGCCGGGGTCGGCGCCGGGGCGGGTGCGGACGTTTCTGGTGGACGATCCGGAGCTGGAGGCGGGGGAGCCGTTGCCTCTGGTGGGGGGCGGGGCGGGTACGGCGGCCGTCGCCTAGAGGGGTGCGCCCGGCCTTTCGGCCGGGCTTGTCGTTCCCACCCGCACCACCCGTGCAGACGAGATGACAGAGGTGCGGGTCTCCTCGTGGACGGCTGATCGCCGTCGGCGGCTGCGGGCCGACGACAGCTTCCCGCCGGGGAGCCGGTAGCTCCGGGGGGCCTCGCCCGCGCCGCCGCGTCGGGGGCGGCCTCTTAGGACTCCTCTTGGCCTGCCAGGCGGCCGAAGTCGTGGTCCGGGGGTGGTGGGGGGAGGGCGATGTTGTAGTGGCGGTAGAGCTGGAGTTCCTGCTCCGGGGAGAGGTGGCGGCCCACGCCGAAGTCCGGGGCGTCCTTGATCAGGGACCGGTCGTACGGGATGTGGAGGCCGTCGCTCGCCAGTTCGCTCGGCTCCAGGGGGACGAACGCGTCCCGGCTGAACAGGCCCGTGCGGACCGCGGCCCACTCGGGGACCCCCGTCGCGTCGTCCAGGTACACCTCGTCCACGGTCCCGATCTTGTGTCCCTCGCGGTCGAACGCCTTGCGGCCGATCAGGCTGCGCGGATCGATGTCGGTCTGCACGGTCCCTCCAACTGGTCGCAACTGCTCTACAAGGACTACGAAAGTGCACATCTGGGATGTCGGCCACTTGAGCGATGGAACCGGGAACGGCGCTGGTAGGCTGGCTGTGGCTGTCGACCCTGTGCGGGAGAGTCCTCCGGAGAAACCTTTCGGAGGCGCCGAAGGAGCAAATCCTCCCCGGAATCTCTCAGGCCCCTGTACCGCACGGACGAGGTCACTCTGGAAAGCAGGGCGGAAGTCCGACGGCATCCGCTCTCACCGACGGTGAAAACCGGCGAGCCCCTTCGGCATGCCGGTGAAGCTCTCAGGTTGAGATGACAGAGGGGGAGGCCGTCCGGGCACCCGCGCCGTGGTGCCTCTCGCAGGTCGTGACGACCAGGAGGCCTCCGTACATGACCGCAAACCGCACTCCGCTCTCCGAACTCGAACAGGGCATCCCGTTCGAGCAGCGGCACATCGGGCCCGACGCCGAAGCACGGGCCAAGATGCTCGCGCAGGTCGGCTACGGCTCCCTCGACGAGCTCACGGCCGCCGCCGTGCCGGACGTGATCAAGAACGCCGAGGCGCTGGGCCTGCCCTCCGCCCGCACAGAGGCAGAGGTCCTCGCCGAGCTGCGCGAGCTCGCCGACCGTAACCAGGTCCTCGCCCCGATGATCGGTCTGGGCTACTACGGCACCTTCACCCCGCCGGTGATCCTCCGCAACGTCATGGAGAACCCGGCCTGGTACACGGCGTACACGCCCTACCAGCCGGAGATCTCGCAGGGCCGTCTCGAGGCGCTGCTCAACTTCCAGACCGTGGTCGCCGACCTCACCGGTCTGCCCACCTCCGGCGCCTCGCTCCTCGACGAGGGCACCGCGGCCGCCGAGGCCATGGCGCTCGCCCGCCGCGTCGGCAAGGTCAAGAACGGTGTCTTCCTCGTCGACGCCGACGCCCTGCCGCAGACCATCGCCGTCATCGAGACCCGTGCCGAGCCGACCGGTGTCGAGGTCGTCGTCGCGGACCTGTCCGAGGGCATCCCCGCCGAGATCGCCGAGCGCGGCGTCTTCGGTGTGCTCATCCAGTACCCGGGTGCTTCCGGCGCCGTCCGCGACATCAAGCCGCTCATCGACGCCGCCCACGAGCTCGGCGCGATCGTCACCGTCGCCGCCGACCTGCTCGCGCTCACCCTCCTGACCTCGCCCGGCTCCCTCGGCGCCGACATCGCCGTCGGCACCACCCAGCGCTTCGGTGTGCCCATGGGCTTCGGCGGTCCGCACGCCGGTTACATGGCCGTCCAGGACAAGCACGCCCGCTCCCTGCCGGGTCGCCTCGTCGGCGTCTCCGTCGACGCCGACGGCAACAAGGCCTACCGCCTGGCCCTGCAGACCCGCGAGCAGCACATCCGCCGCGAGAAGGCCACCAGCAACATCTGCACCGCGCAGGTGCTGCTCGCCGTCATGGCCGGCATGTACGCCGTCTACCACGGCCCCGACGGCCTGAAGGGCATCGCGCAGCGCACCCACCGGTACGCCGCGATCCTCGCCGCGGGCCTGAAGGCCGGCGGTGTCGAGGTCGTCCACGGCGCCTTCTTCGACACCCTCACCGTCCGTGTGCCGGGCAAGGCAGCCGAGGCCGTCGCCGCCGCCCGCGAGGCCGGCGTCAACCTGTACCTCGTCGACGCCGACCACGTGTCGATCTCCTGCGACGAGACCACCGGGCGCGCCCAGCTCGCCGCCGTCTGGGGCGCCTTCGGTGTCGACGCCGACATCGAGGCCCTGGACGCCGCGACCGAGGACGCGCTGCCCGCCGCTCTGCTGCGCTCCGACGCGTACCTCACCCACCCGGTCTTCCACGCGCACCGGTCCGAGACGTCGATGCTGCGCTACCTGCGCAAGCTCGCCGACCGCGACTACGCGCTCGACCGCGGCATGATCCCGCTCGGCTCCTGCACCATGAAGCTGAACGCGACCACCGAGATGGAGCCGGTGACCTGGCCCGAGTTCGGCCAGATCCACCCCTTCGCCCCGGTCGAGCAGGCCCAGGGCTACCTCACGCTCATCACCGAGCTCGAGGAGCGCCTCGCCGAGGTCACCGGCTACGACAAGGTGTCGATCCAGCCCAACGCCGGTTCGCAGGGTGAGCTGGCCGGTCTGCTGGCCGTCCGCGCCTACCACCGCGCCAACGGCGACCTGCAGCGCACCGTCTGCCTCATCCCGTCCTCCGCGCACGGCACCAACGCCGCCTCCGCGGTGATGGCCGGCATGAAGGTCGTCGTCGTCAAGACCGCCGACGACGGCGAGGTCGACGTCGCGGACCTGCGCGCCAAGATCGAGCAGTACCGCGACGAGCTGTCCGTGCTGATGATCACCTACCCGTCCACGCACGGTGTGTTCGAGGAGCACGTCGCCGACATCTGCGCCGAGGTGCACGACGCCGGCGGTCAGGTGTACGTCGACGGCGCCAACCTCAACGCGCTGGTCGGTCTGGCCAAGCCGGGCAAGTTCGGCGGCGACGTCTCGCACCTGAACCTGCACAAGACCTTCTGCATCCCGCACGGTGGCGGCGGCCCCGGCGTCGGTCCGGTCGGTGTGCGCGCGCACCTCGCCCCGTACCTGCCGAACCACCCGCTGCAGCCCACCGCGGGGCCCGAGACGGGCGTCGGCCCGATCTCGGCCGCCCCGTGGGGCTCGGCCGGCATCCTGCCGATCTCGTGGTCGTACGTGCGACTGATGGGTGGCGAGGGCCTCAAGCGCGCCACGCAGGTGGCCGTCCTCGCCGCGAACTACATCGCCAAGCGCCTGGAGCCGTACTACCCGGTGCTGTACACCGGCCCGGCCGGTCTGGTCGCCCACGAGTGCATCGTCGACCTGCGTCCGCTGTCCAAGGCGACCGGCGTCAGCGTCGACGACATCGCCAAGCGCCTGATCGACTACGGCTTCCACGCGCCGACGATGTCGTTCCCGGTGGCCGGCACGCTGATGATCGAGCCGACCGAGTCCGAGGACCTGACCGAGCTCGACCGTTTCTGCGACACGATGATCGCGATCCGCGGCGAGATCGAGAAGGTCGCGTCGGGCGAGTGGCCGGCCGAGGACAACCCGCTGCGCAACGCCCCGCACACCGCGGCGGCGCTGGGCGGCGAGTGGAACCACGCGTACACCCGTGACGAGGCGGTCTTCCCGGCCGGTGTGTCGGCCGCGGACAAGTACTGGCCGCCGGTCCGCCGGATCGACGGTGCGTTCGGTGACCGCAACCTGGTCTGCTCCTGCCCGCCGCTGGACGAGTACGACAACTGAGCATGAGCAACTGAGCATGAGTCAGGGCCGGTTCGGAGTTTCTCTCCGGGCCGGCCCTTTCGTGTTCCCTCGTACGTGTGGTGGCGTCCTCGCCGTCAGGCGGCCGTCGTCACCTGTCCCGCCCTCAGCGGGCGGTGCGGGGCGATGATCTGGCCGTCCGGCAGCAGTTCACCGGTGTCCTCGAAGAGCAGGACCCCGTTGCACAGCAGGCTCCAGCCCTGCTCCGGGTGGTGCGCCATCAGTCGGGCCGC
This sequence comes from Streptomyces sp. NPDC046712, assembly GCF_040645695.1. Classification (NCBI taxonomy): domain Bacteria; kingdom Bacillati; phylum Actinomycetota; class Actinomycetes; order Kitasatosporales; family Streptomycetaceae; genus Streptomyces; species Streptomyces sp. NPDC046712. The sequence continues at coordinate 14,370 of NZ_JBEYYW010000012.1, forward strand.
CTCCCGGTCGGCGGAGTCGGCGGTGGGACAGGCAGGCTGGTGCTGGCACATGGGTGGGTTCTTTCGCTGCGTCGTGGTGTCTGTCGTCCTGCGGCTCGATGCGGTGCTCATGGCCGCCCCCCCCGTTGTCGGTTCGGTTGGTCCAGTGTTCCCCCACGGACGTCGATCCGCAGGGATTTCGCGGCAGCTCTTCCTACTGCATGAAGACGTATCACCCGCGCGGGCGGTTCAACTCAACTGGGCGGTCTCTTCGGGTGGTTCGGGATGGCCCTGGTGGGCTAGTCCGTACGGGGCGGGGTGTTCGACGTGGCCGTTCGGACAGCACGGCGCCCCGCGGTCGGTCCGGCCGCGGGGCGTGCGCGGTGCGTGTGAGGTTCGTGTGAGGTGGTTCAGGCCGGCGCCGGCGTGCCGAACAGCGGCGGCGGCGCCAGGCGCAGGGTGAGGACGGGCAGCAGGTCGGCGACCCGGTGCGGACGGTGGGCGGCGATGCCCGGCGGCGCCGGGGCGAGTGGAACGAGGAGGTCGGTGGGTTCGGGTGAGGTGGAGGACCCGTCGGCCTCCGTGTCGCCGTGGAGCCACAGCGTCAGCATGTACAGCTCCGGTACGGAGAGGAGGCGCGGCTGGTACGTCGTGGGCAGCGTCTCGGCCTGGAGCAGGGCGCGTTCGGTGGCGGTGACGTAGGGACCCTCGAAGAAGTGCGAGAAGGACCAGCCGTCGGGCGTGAGCATGGTGTCGGCGGCGGCGACGGCCCGGTCGGTGCCCCGGATCAGGAAGCGCCAGCCGGTCAGCCGCGTGCGCGGTGCCTGCCCGGACGGGACGACCTGGTCCCCTACGTCGAGGACGTGGACGGGCAGGGGGAGTTCGGGGCTCAACGGCCCCAGGGCGGACCGAAGGGCGGGAGTTCGTGCTTCGCGGACGGCGGTGGGGGAACCGAGGGCCGCGAGGACACTGCGCAGGGCCGGCGCAGGGGCCGGGGAGGGTCGGAGCATGGTGGGTCGCCTCTCACTCAGGAGACACGGTGATGCGTGGGCAGGTACGACGGCGCTGTGGGCTGCCGGGCCGGAGGGGCCATGAAGCCATGGCCGGGCGCCAACACTCTGCCTCGTTCGCGGAGTTTATACGAGACGTGTTCACGCAGTGTTTCCGCTAGCCGTCGCCGATATTGCGAACAAGACGTCATCCGGCCTTGTTCCAGAGGCGATTCGCGGTATTTCGGGGTGAGGGCGAGTCGGCTGCCTGTGGCTTCGCCGTCGCTGCGGACGGCCGAATATCACCCCCATGCTTTCGGCGATTATGGCGGTGGAATATGTCCTTTGCCAAGTGCCTCAGGGATGTGCCGGGGGATTGCTCAATCCAGCCTACCGGTCGGCAGGGTGGGTCCGCAGGAGTTATGGATCAATAGGCTGGGCATCATCGTCCGTGACGCGCGCGGCCGTCGCCGTGGCCGCCCAATCGGGGAGGGACGCTTCGATGGGGGAGAAGGTCGTGGCAGACGGGTTCGGCCTGTCCGATCGGCAGAGATACCGCAGGAAGCTCCAGCAGTGTCTGGCGGGGCTCGCGAGGCTCCTGGCGGAGAAGAGGTTCGACCGTCCGCAGAATCTCATGGGCCTGGAGATCGAACTCAATCTCGCGGGCGCGGACGGCATGCCACGGATGGTGAATGGCGACGTCCTCGAGCGCATCGCGAGCCCGGATTTCCAGACGGAACTCGGTATGTTCAATCTCGAAGTGAACATCGCTCCGCACCGTCTCGGCGGACGAGTTTTCGACCGGCTCGCGGAGGAGCTGAGGGCCGGTCTGGGATATGCCGACCGCAAGGCCCGCGAAGTCGACGCCGGTGTGGTCATGATCGGGATTCTGCCGACGCTCTCGCAGCGCGATCTCGTCTTCGAGAATCTCTCGGACAACGACCGGTACACCCTGCTCAACGACCAGATCGTCGCCGCTCGGGGCGAGGATTTCGCCCTCGACATACAAGGCGTGGAGCGGCTCACCTGTACGTCCACGTCGATCGTGCCCGAGGCGGCCTGCACATCGGTGCAACTGCACCTCCAGGTCACCCCGGCGCGCTTCGCCGCGGTGTGGAACGCTGCCCAGGCCGTGGCGGCGGTCCAGATCGCCGTGGGCGCCAACTCGCCGTTCCTCTTCGGACGGGAGCTCTGGCGCGAGTCCCGTCCGCCGCTGTTCCTGCAGGCCACGGACACCAGGCCGCCGGAGCTCCAGGCGCAGGGGGTACGGCCGCGCACCTGGTTCGGGGAGCGGTGGGTGGATTCGGCGTACGACCTCTTCGAGGAGAACCTGCGGTACTTCCCCCCGCTGCTGCCGATCTGCGACGAGGAGGACCCGCTCCGCGTCCTCGATCAGGGAGGGGTGCCGCGCCTGCAGGAGCTCGTCCTGCACAACGGGACGGTCTACCGCTGGAACCGGCCGGTCTACGGCTGGGTCGACGGGGTCCCGCATCTGCGGGTGGAGAACCGGGTGCTGCCGGCCGGACCGACGGTCACCGACGTCGTCGCCAACGCTGCCTTCTACTACGGGCTCGTGCGGGCGCTGGCCGAGGAGCCCCGGCCAGTCTGGAAGAGGATGGCGTTCGAGGACGCCTCCGCGAACTTCGACCTCGCCTGCCGCCACGGTATCGATGCGGAGCTGCGCTGGCCGCGGCCGGGACGATCGGGAGGGGTCGCGACCGTGCCCGCGGTACGGCTCGTCCTCGACGAACTGCTGCCGCTCGCCGCGGCGGGGCTCGACGCCTGGCACGTGGAGCCGGCCGACCGGGACTTCTATCTGGGCGTGATCGAGGAGCGCTGCCGTCGTCGGGTCAACGGGGCCTCCTGGCAGGCCGAGACCTTCCGCCTGGCACGGGAGTCCGGGCTCGACCGCGAGGCGGCCCTGGCGGCCACGACCCGCCGGTACGCCGAGCTGATGCACGGCGGAGAGCCGGTGCACACCTGGCCCATGGGGGTCGAGTAGCCCCCGGAGGGGCCCGTCACGCATGATCTCCGTACCCGGAACGCGATGGGGAAGTGGAGACAGGTGTGGTGTCGGATCAACGAGTGGTCGCCGATTCTCTTCCCCCCGACGGCCTGCCGCGCAGGATCCTGCGGTCCGAGACGCTGATCGTCCTGGCGCTCTCGCTCGGTGCGAGCGCGCTGTCGTCCCTCATCAGCTTCCTCGGCGCGCTGACCAAGCCCGGCGGGCTCAAGGAACAGGCGGCGACGCTCAACGGCTCGTACGTTCCCGGGCGGCCGTGGCTCGATCTGGCCTGGCAGCTCTTCGGCATCGCCACGGCGCTCGTACCGGTCCTGCTCGTCGCTCATCTGCTGCTGCGCGAGGGCTCGAGTATGCGCGCGATCGGCTTCGACCGGACGAGCCCCTGGCCGGACCTCGGGAGGGGCGCACTGGTCGCGGCCGGGATCGGAAGCGCGGGCCTTGCGTTCTACCTGGCGGCGCGGGGGGCCGGGTTCAACCTGACCGTGGTGCCCGAGTCGCTGCCGGACGTGTGGTGGAAGTACCCCGTCCTGATTCTGTCGGCGCTCCAGAACTCCGTACTGGAGGAGGTCGTCGTCGTCGGCTATCTGCTGCGCCGGCTCGGCCAGTTGGGGTGGTCCCCGATGGCGGCCCTGCTGGCGAGCTCGCTGCTGCGCGGCTCGTACCACCTCTACCAGGGCATCGGCGGCTTCGTCGGGAACGTCGTGATGGGCGTCGTCTTCGTGTACCTCTACCGCCGCTGGGGCCGGGTGGGCCCGCTGGTGGTGGCGCACGCACTCCTCGACATCGTGGCCTTCGTCGGCTACGGGCTGCTGGCCGGGAAGGTGGACTGGCTGCCCACCGCCTGAACGACGGAAGAGCGGAACGACGGAAGGGGCGTACGGCGGCGGCCGTACGCCCCTTCTGTGTGTCCGGGGTCCTTGTGTGTGTCCCCGGTCAGGCGCGCAGCTCGCCGTCGATGACGGTGACCGCGTGGCCGGTCAGCAGGGTGCGGTCGCCGCGCAGCCGGGTGCGGACGACGCCGGTGCGGGCGCCGCCCTGGAAGCCGGTCAGCTCGTCGCGGCCGAAGCGCGCGGACCAGAACGGGGCGAGCGCGGTGTGAGCGCTGCCGGTGACCGGGTCCTCGTCGATGCCGACGCCCGGGAAGAAGCCGCGGGAGACGAAGTCGTAGCCGCGCTCGGGCTGTTCGGCCGCGGCGGTCACGATGACACCGCGGTCGGAGAGGTGCACCAGGGCCGCGAAGTCCGGCTCCAGGGACCGGACGGTGGCCTCGTCGCGCAGCTCGACGACGAGGTCGCCGATGTGCGCCGCGGTGTCGTGGACGGAGACGACGTCCGCGCCCAGCGCCTTCTCCAGGCCGTCGGGGGCCGGCACGGGAGTCAGCGTGGAGGTCGGGAAGTCCATCGTGATGGTGCCGTCCTCCTCGGCGGTGGCGCTGAGGATGCCGCAGCGGGCGGCGAACCGGACGGTCCCGGTCGCGGCGCCGGTCGTGTGCAGGACGTGGGCGGTGGCGAGCGTCGCGTGGCCGCACATGTCGACCTCGGTGGCCGGGGTGAACCAGCGCAGGGCCCAGTCGGCCTCGCTGCCGGGCGGCAGCGGGTGGGCGAAGGCGGTCTCGGAGAGGTTGACCTCGGCGGCCACCTTCTGGAGCCAGTGGTCGTCGGGGAAGGAGTCGAGGAGGAGGACCCCTGCCGGGTTGCCGGAGAAGGGGCGGTCGGTGAAGGCGTCGACGATTCGGATCCGCATGTCACGGACCGTACCGGGGTGGAAAAGCCGCAGGCCAAGGCCAATCCGGGACGACTGGACCGATCGAGTGTTGGCAAACGAAGTATTCCGATATATCGTTGAGGCATCGCGACAGTTCAACGATGTATACCCCGATGGAAGGAGCGTTGCGATGCGTTCACATGGACACGAACACGGACATGGCCACGGGCACGGACAGTGCGGCCCCGGACCTCGCGGTGACTTCGAAGGGCGGCGTGCCGCCTTCGGGCCCTTCGGGCCGGGCTTCGGAGGCGGACCGTGGGGCGGAGGCCCCTTCGGTGGCGGCCGTGGTCGCGGAGGCGGCCGGGGCCGGGCGCGGCGCGGAGATGTGCGCGCCTCGATCCTGGCGCTGCTGAAGGACCGCCCGATGCACGGTTACGAGATGATCCAGGAGATCGGCGAGCGCAGCGGCGGGGCGTGGAAGCCCAGCCCGGGCTCCGTCTACCCGACCCTGCAGCTCCTCGAGGACGAGGGCCTGATCGCCAGCGCGAGCGAGGGCGGCAAGAAGCTGTTCACGCTCACCGACGCCGGCCGCGCCGAGGTCGAGTCGGGGCCGGAGGCCCCCTGGGTGGAGGCCGGGCGCGGTGTCGACTGGGAGGCCGTGAACGAGATCCGGCAGGCCGGCTTCGGTCTGATGGAGGCCTTCGGACAGGTCTGGAAGACCGGCAGCACCGAGCAGCGGCAGAAGGCCGTCGAGGTCATCAACGAGGCCCGTAAGAAGCTGTACCTGATCCTGGCCGACGAGCACTGAGCCGACCGGGCAGCGGGAGGGGCCCCACGGCGCAGCGCCGTGGGGCCCCTCCTTTCTGTCTCGCGAGTCCGTGGTCAGGTCACCGGTGAGGTCCGTGGTCAGGTCACCAGGCCGGCCAGCTTCCGCAGGGACTCGTTCAGCGCCGCGGTGGCCGAGTCCTTCAGCTTGCCCGCCATCAGGGAGACCGCCGCGCCGGTGAACTCGCCGTCGATGCGGACCGTGGTGGCGTCGCCCTCCGCCGCGAGCGAGTAGCGCGTGCCGACGTTGACCCCCATCGGGCCCTTGCCCCGGATGGCCAGTACCCGGGCGGTCTCCAGCTCCTCGACCGTCCAGGTCACCTCGGCGGGGAAGCCCATCAGCTTCATGTTCTCCGCGAAGGTGGCGCCCGTCTCCAGTGCGGCTGGACCGCCGTTCGGGAAGCTGGTGTGGGTGGCGTTCCACTCGCCGTACGAGGTGAAGTCGGTCAGCTGCGCCCAGACCTTCTCGGCCGGCGCCTCGATCCGTGCCTCCGCGCTGACTTCGGCCATACGACCACCCCTTCACGGGTTCGCGTGTTCTCGTCGGTCTTCGGTGTCGACGGAACGTAGCCGGGCGCCCGTCAACATTCAATACTGATGAACCGTCAGTTCTTCGACATCGCCCGTCCACCACATCTGCGCGGAGTCGAACCAGTCGGAGGCCCGCGGTCCGCCGCCCTCGTCGTGGCAGTGGAACGCGGCCCAGAAGAGGTCGGCCGGCAGCGCTTCCCGCGGTGCGTACACGCGGTAGACGTACTGCCGCCCGTCAAGTGCGAGCAGGGCGACCATCCAGAACATACTCTGGGGACGAAACGGGAGGGCGCCGTGGTTGCATTCGGGGCGTAAAGCAAGGCGGCGCGCGCCCCCGGAGGGAGAACGCCTGAAATCTCCTCCGCAGGGAGGAGGAACCGCTCGTCCGTGCCCAACTCCGGTGGGATGCGTACATGCTCCTCGGCGGGGATGTTCCGGCCGTCCGAGGCTGATGAGGTGGAAGCGTGCATAGTCCCGTCCCTCGCGTGCCCCGGCAGCCCGTGGCCCGCCGCCCGGAAATCCATCTCGGCCGCCTCACCGCCGAACTCGCGACGGTCGTGGCGAGCGCGCGCCGCAGGGCGCTGCGCGACGGGGACCGGCAGATCGACACCGCCCATCTGCTCCACTCGCTTATCGAATCCGATCCCGAGGTCGGCGCCGCCTTCGAGGGCCGGGCGCAGCTCGCGCGCGTGCTCGGCTACCTCGTCCAGCGCTCCATCGGCTACGGCCTGCGCTGGCAGGGCTCCGTCGAGGGCTCCGGCACCCTGGATGTCGTACGGGAGGCCGATCCGGCGGCGGACGGCTGGTCGCCCGCCGCGGCCGCCGCGATGGGCCGAGCCTGGGAGCGGGCCGCGCTGCGCGGCGATCCCCGCGCGGGCGGCCTCGATCTGCTGGCCGTGATCGCCGCCGATCCGGAGTGCCGGGCCGTCGAAGTGCTCGGCCGCGCAGGGGTCGATCCCCTCGTGCTGGCGGGCCGGATCGGGGAGCTGTCTCAACAGGTGTAACGGGGGTTACGCACCTGACGCCGTCCTGTCATGATGGCCCGATGCACGCGTCTCAGGGGAGAAGCGCCGGCCTGGGACTCGCCCTGGCCTCGGCCTTCGCATTCGGTGGTTCAGGTGTGGCGGCGAAGCCGCTCATCGAGGCGGGACTCGACCCGCTCCATGTGGTGTGGCTCCGCGTGGCCGGCGCCGCGCTCGTCATGCTGCCGGTGGCCTGGCGCCACCGCGACCTGCTGCGCCGCAGGCCGGCGCTGCTCGCCGGCTTCGGACTCCTCGCCGTCGCGGGCGTCCAGGCCTGCTACTTCGCCTCGATCTCCCGGATCCCCGTCGGGGTCGCGCTGCTCATCGAGTACCTCGCCCCCGCCCTCGTCCTCGGCTGGGTCCGCTTCGTCCAGCGGCGGCCGGTCACCCGCGCCGCCGCACTCGGTGTCGTCCTCGCCGTCGGCGGCCTGGCGTGCGTGGTGCAGGTCTGGTCGGGGCTCAGCTTCGACCTGCTCGGCCTGCTGCTCGCGCTCGGCGCCGCCTGCTGCCAGGTCGGTTACTTCGTCCTCTCCGACCACGGCGGCGACGAGTCCGATCCGGTCGACCCGCTGGGCGTCATCGCGTACGGACTGCTCATCGGCGCGCTCGTGCTCACCGTCGTAGCCCGGCCGTGGGGCATGGACTGGTCCGTGCTCGGCGGCAACGCGGACATGAACGGCACCGGCGTGGCCGCCTGGCTGCTCCTGGGCTGGATCGTGCTGATCGCCACGGTCCTCGCCTACGTCACCGGGATCGTCTCGGTGCGCAGGCTCTCCCCGCAGGTGGCCGGTGTCGTCGCCTGCCTGGAAGCCGTGATCGCGACCGTACTGGCCTGGGTGCTGCTCGGTGAGCACCTGGCCGCACCGCAGATCATCGGCGGCGCGGTCGTGCTCGTCGGCGCGTTCATCGCCCAGTCGTCGACGCCGAAGCCGGCCTCGACGGAGCCGGTGGCCGGGTCCGAGTCGAGTGCCCGCGAAGCCGAGTTGTCGGCCGGCCGGACCGCCCCGTAAGGTGCCGATCATGCATTCGACCGTGCTTCCGCCTCCCGCCGCCTAGGCGCGGGCGGCACTCTCCCTGACGAAGACCGGGCTCGGGCAGTCCCCGAGCGGTTCGTCGCTGCCCGCGTGCGGATTCGAGCGACCACACCACCCCGTCTTCACACGGAGAAGCACGTGTCGAACTCCTCCTCCGCGTCCGCGGCAGCCATGCCTGCCGTCGGGCGGAGCCTCCTCTATCTGATCGTCGCCGGCATTGCCTGGGGCACGGCCGGGGCCGCTGCCTCGCTGATGTTCCGAGTCAGCGACATGGGGCCGCTGGCCCTGTCCTTCTGGCGCTGCGTCGGCGGCCTCGTACTGCTGCTCGGGGCGCTGGCCCTGCGGCCCGGGCGAACCGCGGCCTGCGACCGGCCCGAGGTGGCGGAGCCGCGCCGGCGGCGGCTCACCCGCATCCTCGGCACGGGAATCGGGCTGACCTTCTTCCAGAGCGCCTACTTCGCCGCCGTCGAGGCGACCGGGCTGGCGGTCGGCACCGTCGTCACGCTGGGCGCGGGGCCCGTACTGATCGCGCTCGGCGCCCGGCTCGCCATGGGCGAACGGCTCGGCCGAGGCGGCGTGGCGGCCGTGGCCGGGGCGCTCGCGGGACTCGTCGTCCTCGTCCTGGGCGGTGTCGTGAACGGCGGGAGCGGAGAGGTCAGGCCGCTGGGCGTGGCCCTCGCGGTGCTCTCGGCGGCCGGGTACGCGGCCATCACGCTGCTCACCCGGTGGCTGGGGCGGGACGGCGGGGGCTCGGACGCGCTGTCGACGACGACCTGGGCCTTCGCGATCGGCGCGGTGGGGCTGCTGCCGATGGCCGCCGTCGAGGGGCTGTTCCCGCACACCGAGCAGCCCGTGCAGGTGCTCGGGCTGCTGGTGTTCGTGGCGGCGGTGCCGACGGCGCTTGCGTACGCGCTCTACTTCGCGGGGGCGGCGGTCGTGAGGGCGGCGACGGTGTCCGTGATCATGCTGCTGGAGCCGGTGAGTGCGGCGGTGATCGCGGTGGGGGTGCTGGGGGAGGAGCTCACGGCGGCGACGGTCGGGGGCACGCTGCTGTTGCTCACCGCGGTGACCGGGCTGGCCCTCGCCGAGGCGCGGGCGGCGACGGCGCGGCGGCGGGAGGCCGTGGCGTAGTCGGCCGGGTGCGGGCCGGTGGGGGTTGTGCCCACCCGTTCCGCCCCGGCGGAACGTATGCCCACAACCCCCAGGGGGGCGGTGTGCCCGCCCGTCCGGCCCTGCGGAGCGTATGCCCACAACCCCCCAGGGGGGCGGTCTGGCCGCGACGCCCTACGCGCGGCGGCGGCGTTGGTGGGCTGCTGCCTCGTGGTCGCCGCGGGAGGCGCGGGTTGTCAGGCCCTCCGCGATGCGGGTCTGGACCTGTTCCGGCTTGTGGTTCGCGTACTTGAACTTGGCGCGGACGTCCGTCACGTCGAGGCGCAGGACCCGCAGGCCCGGCAGGAGTCGGGGGAAGGGAGCTTCGTCGGCCGTGACGGGGGCGGTGCCGCCCTCCGGCTGGAAGTGGGCGACCTGGCGGTTCAGCAACTCGGCCTTCTCCGCCGGGTCGTCGACCACATGCGCCGTGCAGCGCAGCTGGACCGCGGCGTAGAAGGACGTGGGGGTTCCGTGCTCGGGCGGGGCCCCCTCGGGGGCCGCCCACGGGCCGGGGACGAACGCGTAGTCGTCGACCACGCTGAGCAGGACCGTGGGGTTCTCCTCCAGGGCCCGCCACAGCGGGTTGGGCCGGGCGAGATGGGCCAGCACCTGACCGTAGGGGCCGGGCTCGGAGTCGTACCGGAAGTGCATCGGCTGCACCCACGGCGGCTCGCCGGACAGTCCGTTGACGGCGAGCTGCCCGAAGTCGTGGCGGGCCAGCCAGTCGCGCCACTCGTCGGTGTCGCGGGCGGCGTCCCAGGGGTGGATCAGCATGGCGCGGCCCTCAGACGGCGGAGAGGTAGTCGGGCAGGGCGATGGCCGGGTCGTGGTCGTCGGCCGGGATCGGCGTTCCGTAGGTCTTCTGGACCGGGATCACACCGCTCCAGTGGGGGAGGGCCGCGTCCTCCGGCTCGTCGTTGGGGCCGCCGGTGCGGACCTTGGCGGAGACCTCGTCGAGGTCGAGGCGCAGGACGGCGGTGGCCGCGAGCTCCTTGGCGTTGGCCGGGCGGGAGTCGTCGGAGCGGCCCGGGACGACGTGGTCGACCAGGGCGTCGAGGGCGGTGCGCAGTTCCTCGGGGTCGGTGACCTGGTGGGCGGTGCCGTGGACCACGACCGAGCGGTAGTTGATCGAGTGGTGGAAGGCGGACCGGGCCAGGACGAGGCCGTCGACATGGGTCACGGTCAGGCAGACCGGCAGCCCCGGGGCCTCCTCGCCCTTGCCCGCCATGCGCAGGGGGCGCGAGCCGGTGGAGCCGTGGACGTAGAGACGGTCGCCGATCCGGCCGTAGAGCGTCGGCAGCACGACCGGCGCCCCCTCGCGGACGAAGCCGAGATGGCAGACGTACGCCTCGTCGAGTATCGAGTGCACCAACGCGCGGTCGTACGAGGCGCGGTCACGGGAACGGGTGGGGATGGTCCGCTCGGTCGGCTCGTAGGAATCCGTCATTGCGCTCTCCATTGCACTAGTGCATAATCTGCTTTGTGCTAGGAGAGTATCGGATCGCAGGGCGCCGCGCATCGGAGATTGCCGCGAGCGTGGAGCGCGGGGTCGCCGCAGGTGAGCTGGGGCCTGGGCAACTGCTCCCGCCGATGCGGGAGTTGGCGCTCACGCTGGGCGTGAACCCGAATACGGTCGCGGCCGCGTACCGGACCCTGCGGGAGCGCGGGGTCATCGAGACGGACGGGCGGCGCGGCAGCCGTGTGCGACCGAGGCCCGCGACGACGGCCCGTGGGTCGATCCGGGTGGAGGCCCCGGCCGGCGTACGGGACGTGGGCAAGGGCAATCCGGACCCGGCCCTGCTGCCCCCGCTGGGCCCGGCGCTCGCCGAGGCCGCGCGGCGGGAGGCCGAGCGGCCCGGGATGTACGCGGAGGCACCCGTCGACGAGGAGTTCGCCCGGCTCGCTCGCGCCGCGCTGGACGCCGACGGGGTCCCCGACGGGCCGGTCGCGGTCGCCTCGGGGTCGCTGGACGCCATCGAACGGGTCCTGGCCGTCCACCTCAGGGCGGGAGACGCGGTCGCCGTCGAGGACCCGGGGTGGGGGAGTCTGCTCGACCTCGTGCCGGCGCTCGGACTGCGGCCGGTGCCGGTCGCGGTCGACGACGAGGGGCCGCTGCCGGAGGCCGTGGCACGCGCACTGCGGGACGGCGCACGGGCGGTGATCGTCACCGACCGCGCGCAGAACCCGACCGGGGCGGCTGTCGGGGCGGCCCGCGCCGACGCCTTGCGCCGGATCCTCGCCGACCATCCGGACGTGCTGCTCGTGGAGGACGACCACGGCCACGGCATCGTCGACCTGCCGCTGCACCCGCTGGCCGGGGTGACCCGCCACTGGGCCTTCGTGCGCTCGGTCGCCAAGGCGTACGGGCCGGATCTGCGGATCGCCGCGTTCACCGGCGACGCCGAGACCGTCGACCGGGTCCTCGGCCGGCAGCGGCTCGGCCCCGGCTGGGTCAGCAGGCTGCTCCAGCGTGCGGTGGCTCATCTGTGGGCGACGGGGGCGGTGGACGCGGCGGCCGTCGCGGGCGCCTACGCCGAACGGCGCGACGGGCTCGTACGCGCGTTGCGGCGGCGGGGCGTCGAGGCGCACGGGCGCAGCGGGATGAACGTATGGGTGCCGGTCTCCGACGAGACGGGCGCGGTGGCCCGGCTGCTCGGCGCGGGCTGGGCGGTGGCCCCCGGCGCCCGGTTCCGGCTGGACGCGGGGCCTGCGGTGCGGCTGACCGTCTCGGGTCTGACCGCCGCCGACGTGGAGGCCCTGGCCGAGGCGGTCGCGGGGGCGGCGGGACCGGCGACGGCGCGCAGTTACGGCTGAAGGCCCCCGTCCCAGGTGGGGAAGGGGGCGGAATCGGGGTGGTCCAGGGCGCCGGGTCGACGGCGGAGGGTGGTGCCCTACGAGTGGCGGGACGCCGGGGTGGCCGGGGTCGCCGGCTGGGGCGCGGCGGCCTTGTCCGGGGAACCGGAGGCGCGGACGGCTCCCGTCGCCGAACGCGGCCCTCGGGTCTGGGTGAGCGCCGCGCCCGCGAGCACGATGACGGCGCCGACCGGGGTGTTCCAGGTGAGCTGCTCGTCCAGGAGGGCGACGCCCGCCGCCGTGGCGATGACCGGGATGAAGTACGTGACCATGGCGGCCGTCGTCGGGCCGACCTCGGCGACCACTCCGTACTGCAGCAGCATCGCGAAGCCTGTGCCCAGCGCCCCCAGGGCGATCACCGCGAGCAGCGGAACGATCTCGATCGACGACGGGAGCGAGGTGAACAGGGGCGTCACCACCGCCAGTTGGAGCGTCGCCAGGCCCACCTGGGAGCCGGCGAGCGAGAGGTTCGACGCGCCCGTGCCGGTCAGTGTGCGGCGCACGTAGATCCAGCCCACCCCGTAGCTGAAGGAGGCGAGCAGCGCCATCATCGTGCCGGTGACGTCGAGCCCGGAGAAGCCCTGCCAGGCGCCGAGCACCGTCAGCACGCCGATGAATCCGATGCCCAGACCCGCCGCACGCACCCGCGTCGGGCGGTCCTCGGAGAGCGCGACCAGTGAGAGGACCATGCCCCACAGCGGCGTCGTGGCGTTGCAGATGCCCGCCAGTGTCGAGGGGATCGTCAGCTCGGCGTACGAGAACAGCGAGAACGGCAGGGCGTTGAGCAGGAACGCGGCGACCGTGAGGTGCAGCCAGGTCCGGCGGCCGCGCGGCAGCCGCGCACGCTTGACGGCCATGGCGACGGCCAGCACCGCCGTACCGAACAGCAGGCGGCCGAAGGTCACCTGGAACGGTGCGAACCCTTCCGTACCGACCTTGATGAAGAGGAAGCTGAAGCCCCAGACAAGGGCCAGCACACCGAAGCGGATCCGCCAGTCGACCATCATGGGATCCAGAGTGGCGGCTGCCATCTCGTAGAACAAGCGAGATTAAATGAAGCCGTTGCCTTAGCATTGCTTACATGTTGAATCTGGAGCGCCTGCGGACCCTGGACGCCGTCGCACGGCACGGCTCGGTCAGCGGAGCCGCCGACGGACTGCACGTCACCACCTCGGCCGTCTCGCAGCAGCTGTCCAAGCTGGAGCGGGAGATCGGCCAGCAGCTGCTCGCCAAGAACGGCCGGGGCGTGCGGCTCACCGACGCCGGACTGCTGCTCGCGCAGCATGCCGCGCGCATCCTCTCCCAGGTCGAGATCGCCCAGGCGGACATCGAGGCGCAGCGCGGACAGGTCGTGGGCGAGGTCCGGATCGCGGCCTTCCCCACGGCCGCGCGCGGACTGCTGCCCGGCGCCCTCGGCGCACTGCGCACCGCCCATCCCGATCTGCGGGTGAGGACCACCGAGCTGGAGCCGGAGCAGGGCATCCGCGAGGTGCTGCGTGGGGACGCCGACCTCGCGATCGTCCTCGACTGGAGCAACAAGCGGGCGCCGGTGCCCGGCGGACTCGAGCGGGCCCATCTCCTCGACGACGCCGCGGACGTCGCCATGCCGGCCGACCACCCTCTCGCCGCGCGCGGTGAGGTGGACCTCGTGGACTTCGGCGACGAGGAGTGGGTCTCCTGGCCGGAGGGCGAGTTCTGTCACGACTGGCTCATGTTCACCCTGCGCTCGGAGGGCATCGAGCCGCGCATCGCCCATCTCGCGGGGGAGCACCACACTCAGCTCGCTCTGGTCGCCGCGGGCTTCGGCGTGTGCGTGACGCCACGGCTCGGCCGCGGCCCGACCCCGGACGGGATCGCGTTCGCCCCGGTCCGGCAGAGGATGCGCCGGCACATCTACGCGACCTGGCGCACCGACGCCGACCGGCGGCCGTCGATCCGGGCGGCGGTCGAGGCGCTCCAGAGCGTGGGGGAGCCGCTGGGCATCTGACGGGCTGGGCCGCACGCGGGTGGGCGCGCACCGGGTGGTACCGGGCGCGGGCCCGGGTGCTCAGAGGGTTGCCAGCTTGCGGAAGTCCCAGGAGACCACGGCGTCCGGTGTCAGCTTCAACCAGGCGTGCCGGCCGTCGTGCGGCATCGTGTCCAGGCCGAAGTTCTTCGCGGCGAAGAGCCGTTCGGGGTCGTCGAGTTCGGGGCAGGGCTCGCCGGTGCGCGGGGCTTCGCCGACGAAGACCACCGTGCCCGACAGCTCGGCGCCGCGCAGCTCCCCGTACTCCTCGCCGTCGTCCACGACCACCGCGATCCTGGGGTTGGCGCGCAGCTCCGCCCAACGGCGGCTCCGGGTGATCGAGTAGAGCCAGAGCGAGGTCCCGTCCCAGACGAACCAGAGCGCGCCGACATGCGGGCGGCCGTCGGCCGAGACGGTCGCCACCCGGCAGGTGCGCTGCTCGGTCAGGAAGGTGTCCAGCTCGGCCGGGGTCATCATGATCCGGCGTCCGCGGCGCTGTGCGACGGTCATCGGCCGCCCCCTTCTACGATTCTGATGAAGTGTCAGAAATCATGGGGGCTCTTCCCTCCTGGAGCAAGGGTGGTTAACCTCGCCCGCCCGGAGGACGAAGCCAGGGGGGACCATGACCAGCGCACATCAGTGGGCACAGCTCCAGGAGCAGCTCGACCCGGCCGGCACGGTCCTGCTCACCGTCGAGTGCCAGCAGGGCGTCGTGGGCCGGAACAGCGCGCTGCCGGAACTCGCCGCCGCCGCCCGCTCGTCGGGCGCCCTGCAGAACGTCGCCCGGCTGGTCGCGGCCGCGCACGAGGCCGATGTGCAGGTGCTGCACGCGGTCGCCGAGCGTCGACCGGACGGCCGCGGCGCCAACAGCAACGCCCGGTTGTTCCGGGCCGCCGCCCGGCTCCCCGTGCAGCAGCACAGCGGCAGCACGGCGGTACGGATCGCCGACCCCATCGAGGTCGCGGACCAGGACCTGGTGGTGCGGCGCCTGCACGGCCTCTCGCCCCTCGCCGGGACCGACGTCGACCCGCTGCTGCGCAACCTCGGTTGCCGCACGCTCGTCGTCACCGGCGTCTCCGCCAACGTCGCCGTTCCCAACGCCGTCTTCGACGCGGTCAACCTCGGCTACACCGTGGTCGTGCCCAGCGACGCCATCGCGGGGGTGCCGGCCGACTACACCCCCGCGATGATCCGTCACACGCTCGCGCTCGTCTCCACCATCGCCACCACCGAGGAGGTACTGGGCTGCTGGAAGAGCCCGCGGCGCGTCACGCGAGCGTGATCGAGTCCCCGTCGACCTTGATCGGGGTCGGCGGCAGCGGAGCGGTGGCGGGGCCGCCCTTCACGCTGCCGTCCGAGGCGTCGAAGAGGCTCTGGTGGCACGGGCACGTGATGACCCCGTCGGCGACCTTGCTGACGGCACAGCCCTGATGGGTGCACTTGGACGAGAACGCCTTGAACTCACCCGCCGCAGGCTGCGTGATCACCACCCCCTGGTCGGCCAGCACCTTGCCGCCACCCACCGGGATGTCCGCGGTCTTCGCCAGGGGCCCGCCCGCCTCCTTCGGGGCGTCCCCCGCCGCGCCGCCGCCCGCCGTGCCGTCCGAGCCGCTGCCGCAGGCGGTGAGTACGGCCACCAGGCCCGCGCCACCCGCCGCCGAGACCACCGTCCGGCGTGCCACTCCACTCATGTGCTCCCCTTCGTCTTCCTCTGTCGCGTCGAGACGATCGCCCTGTCAGGAGTCAGTACGCGCGAGCGCCCCGAATCGTTCAGCAGTGGACGAGATCGCCAGGACTTCCCGTACCTCGCCCGCCAGGGCGACCGGGTCACCCGACGGAGCCGTCGGGTAGGGCTCGTGACCGCGTGCCCAGGCGTCGTCCCGCGCGAACCAGTCGATGGCGACCGGATCCTTGCCGTTCACCAGCGCGCTGTCCAGACTCGCGAAGTACGCGGCCCAGCGCGGTGCGTAGACGTCCTTGACCAGCCCGGCCCATTCACGGTTGGCATAGTCGTGCAGGCCGCCCGCCTCACTGGGTCCCCGGTCGCCCCAGGTGGTCAGGATCGAGCGGGCGTCGTATTCCAGCCGGTCGCGCTCGGCGGGGTCGGCTCCCCAGGAGCGGGCGTCGGCGAGCCAGGGACCGAGCAGGAAACGCCGGTCGGAGCCGACCAGCCGTCCGAGCAGCTCCATGTCGGCGTTCCACTCGCGCACCAGCGCCCGGAAGCCCGCCAGATCCTTGGCCTCGTACGCGGCCCTGATGCGCGGCAGCAGGACGCGCCCGCGGTTGGTGAGCGCCTGCCGTGCCACGTCCACCAGGTCGAAGCGGTACGCGTCGGTGGTGCGGAGCTCAGGAGCCACCTGGAGGAGCTCGGCGAGCGCGCGTTCGACGGCGGCCGCGTCGTAGCGCATGGCGGTCGGACTCCAGCGCGCGGCCCTGGCCGCCGTCAGGCTCGGCCGCGCGGCGAAGAGGCTGTCCTGCGGCTCGCTCCACGTACCGGAAGGAGTGCTGTACGGGCCGAGCCGCAGCTGCTCCCACGCGGCGGCCGCGTGCGGGTCGGGCCCGCCGTATCGCCGGGCCGCGTAGGCGGCGAACCAGGCCCGCTGGTCGATCGGGTCCGGCTGCCAGGCGAGTTCGGTGAACAGGTCGAACGCGGCGGGGTTCCCTCCGGTGCCCTCCGGGAGGTGGGCGATGCCGCGCAGCGCGCTGCCGGGCTTGGCCAGCCACGCGTGGAAGCGGCTCGTCCACACGCCGGTGTTGGCGCCCAGGCTGGTGTGTCCGCCGAAGTTGGCGATCGAGCCGAAGGCGTAGGGTGTACCGCCCCACTGCGTCTCGCGGTCGAGGCTGTCGTGGCGGTCGGAGAGACCGTCCACGATCAGGACCCGGCTGCGGTCCACGCCGCTCAGGAGCGTCGCGGTCGGGTTTCGCTGCCAGCCGAGCATGACCCAGGTGGCGCCGGGATGCGCGGACTCCAGGGTCCGTTGGACTGCCCCGGCCGCCCCCGCGACATCGACCGGTCCCGGGGTGCCGCCCTCGTGCAGCAGGTCCATCTTGAACATGTCGGTCTCACCGAACCGGCGCTCCTGGACCCGGTAGTAGGCGGCGGCCAGCCGGTCGAAGACCGGCCCGGTCGGATCCAGCCAGTCGGGCCGGTCGAACCCCACCCACCTGCCCTGCGGAACCGTGACGGCGCCCGGGTTCCGGGCGGCGAAGTCCGGCGGCACCGTGCCGAAGAAGCCGGGCAGCACGGGTGTCATCCCCAGCGAGCGCAGGTGCCCCGCGATCCGGCTCCCCAGTGCCGCGCGGGCCTCGATCAGCTGCTCGGAGACCGGCCCCGCGAAGCCCGAGATGTTCTGGAGCAGCCACCAGCCCTGATGGGCCGGGCCCGGGATCCAGCGGCGCAACTCTTCCGCGTCGTAGCCGAACTCCTGGAGGGCCCGGTAGTACGGGTACTCGGCCCCCGTCGGCACGAAGACCTCGTTCACGCCGTGCAGCGCCATCAGGTCGATCTCGTGCCGGTACGAGGCGAAGTCGCGGTAGGCGCCGGTGTAGCCCTCGTCGGTGTCGTTGAGGGCGTAACGGTGGGGCACGGTCGCCGACCGGGTGAGGGTGCCGGGGACGGCGGGGAGGGTGGCGGGCAGCCGGTCGAGGCTGTCGCCGGGCCAGCCGATGTCGACCCCGGCGACCCGCTTCAGATACCAGCCCACTCCGGTGAGCAGGGTGCCCGGCGAGGTGCCCCGCACCTGGATCGCCCCCGCCGTGCCGGATAGGGAGAAGGAGGCGCCGGAGGTGGGCTCCTCGACCGGGACCAGGCTGAACTGCGCGGCCCGGGGGCCCAGCAGACGCTCCAGACTCGCCCGGGCGGGCGCCGGGTCGAAGGCGGGCCTGCCCGCGGATGCCGAGGCCGACGACGCCGAGACTGCGGATGCCGAGCCCGCGGATGCCGAGGCCGAGGACGCCGGGCCTGCGGATGCCGAGCCCGGGGACCGCGCGGCCGAGGAACCGACCGGCATGTGGTCGGCGGCTGCCGTGGAGGGGGTGGGGCCCGGCAGGCACAGCACGCCGGTCGCCGCCAGTACCAGGGCGGCCGGCGCCCGGCGGCATCGAAGGACCAGGTGATGGCGCATCTGGCTCCCTGCTCGGAGTGGTCGACGAATGCTGCGATCACTGTCCGCCGACCGGCGGTGCCTGGGCCGTAGGCGGAGCCGATGCCCCGGCGGCGCTCATCCTTGCGGGTGCACGCGTTCCGTTCGTGACTGGGGAGACCGTCCCTGATGTCGGACCGGCCGGCTCGCCCGGGCGCTGCCCACGTACGGCCGCCGGCCCCACGAGGGCGACGCCGAAGGCATCGTCCGATGGGGCGTCACCGCCCCGCCCGTAGAACGCCGTACGGTGACGCCGGTCCACAAGGTGGCGGCACCGTCCCACGTCGCCGGTCGCTGAGCGCTCGGGTTCGGCCGACGCGGATCAGGGACCGCGCCGCCCGAACCTGCGCGTCCTGCGAGCCCCCTCTCCCGCGCCTGAAGGGGGAGGGGGTTACTGCTCATCCTCGATAGGCCGTTCGATACCGTGTCGCCTTCTCACGCATGATCACGCGGGCATCCCCACTGCCCGCTTCACGATGGAGCGACATGAAACGACCTATATGGTCCACGGTTGTCATGGCGATGACAGCCGTGACTCTCGGCGCCATACCGGCCCACGCCGCACCGGTGAGCGCCGCTCCGGCAACCCCCACGACAGCCGAACCCTTCGACCCGGCCCTCCAGGAGGAGGTCGCCGACGGCGGCACGGTGAGGGTCAACGTCGTCACCAGGAGCCGTGCCGACCTGCCCGCCGCCGCCCGCGCCGGCAAGACGGGTAAGGCCCTCAAGACCCTGTCCACGCTGCCCGTGACCACGATGAACGTGGACAAGGCCGGTCTGGAGAAGCTGGCCGCCCAGCCCGGTGTCGTGAGCGTGACCGAGGACGTGGCCGTACCCCCCACCCTGGACTCGACCATTCCGGTCGTCGGCGCGGACAGGACCGCCGCTGCCGGCCAGACCGGCACCGGCAACGTGGTGGCCATCCTCGACACCGGCGTCGCCGTCAAGCACCCCTTCCTCGGCAACCGGGTGATCGCCGAGGCGTGCTTCTCGACCAACATCCCCGCCTCCGGCGTCACCAGCCTGTGCCCCAACGGCACCGAGCAGCAGGAGGGAGCGGGCGCGGCCGACGCGGAGAGCGGCCCCTGCGCCGCATCCGGCCTGTGCGACCACGGAACCCATGTCTCCGGTATCGCCGCCGGCAAAGGGCAGGGCCTGACCGGAGCTCCCAAGGCAGGCGTCGCCCCCGGCGCGAAGATCATCGCCATCCAGGTGTTCAGCAAGTTCAGCACCGAGGCATCCTGCGGCGTCGGAAAGGCGCCGTGCGTGCTCAGCTACAGCAGCGACCAGCTCGCGGCCCTGGAGAAGGTCCTGCAGCTGCGTCAGTCCGGGACGTCGGTCGTGGCGGCCAACATGAGCCTGGGCGGCGGCCAGCACACGACGGCCTGCGACACGGACTCCCGCAAGCTGGCCATCGACAACCTGCGCGCCGCCGGTGTCGCCACGGTGATCTCCGCCGGGAACAGCGCGTACACCGACGCGGTGGGCGCCCCCGGCTGCATCTCCTCGGCCATCACGGTGGGCAGCACCACCGACGACGACCAGCTGTCCTCCTTCACCAACAGGGGCCCCCTGCTCGACGTCTTCGCCCCCGGCAGCAACGTCGTCTCCTCGGTTCCCGGCAACGGCTACGCCGCGTACAACGGCACGTCCATGGCCGCCCCGCACGTGACGGGCGCCTTCGCGGTGCTCAAGCAGGCGTACCCGCGGGCGAGTGTCTCGGAGCTGGAGAAGGTCCTGGAGACCAGCGGGAAGACCATCAACTACGCGGGCGCCGCCACTCCGCGCATCAAGCTCGACCTGGCGCCGCGGATCACGGACTTCAACGGCGACGGCGTGGAGGACACGGTCGTCGGCGACCCGAAGGCGACCGTGGGCGGCGACGCCAACGCCGGTGTCGTCCGCGTGGTGTACGGCGGCGGCAAGGGCACCACCGAGATCGACCAGGACCTCGCCGCCGTGTCGGAAGGTGCCGAGCCGGGCGACTGGTTCGGGGAGAACCTCGCCACGTTCGACCACGACAGGGACGGCTACACCGACCTCGTGGTGGGTGTCCCGGCCGAGGACGTGGGCGCGAACACGGACGCCGGTTCCGCCCAGGTCTTCTACGGCGCCGCGGGCGGCCTGTCCACCGGCAAGGCCCCCCTCAACCTCGTCCAGGGCACCGGAGCGGGCTCGATCCTGTCCTCGGCCCCCGAGGCCGGCGACCGCTTCGGCGCCGCCGTCGCCGCCGGTCACACCACTGCGGGTGAGCCGTACCTGGTGATCGGAGTGCCGGGCGAGGACCTGGGCACCGTCGCCGACGCGGGCAACGCCCACTACCTGCGTGGCAGCGTCAACGTCGCCGTCCACCAGGACAAGCCGGGCATGGGCGGCGCGGCCGAAGCCGGCGACAAGTTCGGCTCCGCCGTCGCGGCCTCCGCGAACCACGTCGTCATCGGCTCGCCGGGCGAGGCGATCGGCACCCTGGCCAACGCGGGCGGGGTGCAGATCCTCAAGCACGATCTGAGCGCCGACGGCATTCCGGCCCCGGTCCAGGGCATCAGTCAGGACGACGACTTCGTGTCCGGCGCGTCCGAGGCGGGTGACCAGTTCGGCGCATCCGTTGCGGCCGTCGCGTACGTCCCGTCCGCCACGGGCACCGCGACCGACACCGTCTTCGCGGTGGGCTCCCCGGGTGAGGCCCTGGCGGTCGGCACCAGCACCATGAGCCAGGCCGGCGCCGTCCAGTCCTTCCGCGTCACCGGGGCAGGGGCGGTCACCCAGGCCGCCAACTTCCACGCCGAGGTCGAGAACGTGCAGGGTTCGGCCGAGGCCGGCGACAAGTTCGGCCAGAAGGTCTCGCTCGCCAACCTCGCGCCGCACGAGCCCGGAGCCGCCGATACTCTCGTCCTCGCGGTCGGGATCCCGGGTGAGGACGTCGGCACCACCGCGGACGCGGGTGCGGTGCAGACCTTCTACCCGTTCGGGGCTCCCGGTGACACCGACTTCTGGCTGGAGGCCGGCAACGCCTCCGGCCTGGGCGGCGCCCCGACGGCCGGCCACGCCATCGGCAACCACCTGGGCGCCACTGCCTCCCGGCTCTCCGTCGGTGTGCCCAACACCGCTCCGTACGGCGCCGCGCATGCCCTGCCGTGGGGCAACGCCACCGGCGGCCGTACCGGCGCGACGGGCACGGTGACCGTGCATCAGCCGGGCCAGAACGGCCTCCCGGCCGCGGGCGGCGGTTTCGGCTGGGCGATCGGCTGACCGCTGCGATGATCCGGGTCCGACCGGACGCACCTGAGCAGTGAGGCCCTGGAGGGTTCCCCTCCAGGGCCTCACCCGTTTCGGCCTGCCTCCCAATACCTCAAGAGAACCTCTGAATCCTATGGAGGTTTCTCGCCGTCAAAGCCCGATCGATCAACGAAGCGGAATTCTGTCTGCCGCACCACGTGACATGACCCAGACAAGATTTGGGAGAGATAGTGCCAAAGGGACCCCAGTGGTCGAGCAAGCACAGATCAACCCGTCAGCGGCTACGCCTGATCGCCGGCGCGGTCGCCGCCGTACTGGCCGCCGAGACGGCCGTGGTCGTCGCCACGACCGGCCAGGCCGTCGCACTCGCCTCGCAGCAGCCCGGAGCGCGGACCGCCGCCGAAGCCGCGCCCAAGGGCCCGGCCGTGGCCCAGGACGAGGCGTCCGCCCGGCTGATGGCGCGGTTGCAGAAGCGCAGGATCGAAGTCCTCTCGGTGCGCACCGAGACCTCGGCCACCTATGTGCTGCCCGACGGGCAGATGCAGACCGCCGTGTACGCGGCGCCGGTCCGCGTCAAGAAGGACGGCGCCTGGCAGGACATCAACACCACGCTCGCGGACGCAGGCGCCGACCTGAAGCCCCGGACCGCGACGGCGGACATCACCGTCTCGGACGGCGGCGACAAGAAGCTCGCCTCCGTCGGGCGCAGCGGGCGCAGCTTCGCGATGGGCTGGGAGAAGAACCTGCCCGCGCCGAAGCTCAAGGGCGATACCGCCGCGTACGACCTGGGCGGCGGTGAGACGCTGACGGTCACCGCGTTGCCGCAGGGCTTCTCGCAGAACGTCCTCCTGGCCAAGGCGCCGACGGAGCCGGTGAGTTACCGCATACCCGTCGAGGTCAAGGGACTCAAGCTGTCCCAGGCCCCCAGCGGACGGCTGCTCCTCAACGACTCCGCGGGCAAGCTGGTCGCCGAGGCGCCTGCGCCGATGATGTGGGACTCCTCCAAGGACCCGCGCTCGGGCGAGTCCAAGCACCTCGCCCGGGTGCCGGTGAAGATCGAGACCGCGAAGGACGGGAAGCAGACCCTCGTCCTGACGCCGGACCCGAAGTACTTCACCAAGGACCTCACCTACCCGGTCACGGTCGACCCGACCTCGACCCTGGCGGCCTCCACCGACACCTGGGTGGCCACCAACTACCCGGACTCGCAGGTCTCCTCGGACGAGCTGAAGTCCGGCACGTACGACGGCGGCACCACCAAGGCCCGCGCGTACGTGAAGTTCGATGTGTCGGCCTTCAAGGGCAAGCGCATCAACGACACCAACCTGGGCCTCTACTCGTACTACTCGTCGACCTGCTCGACCACCGGCTCCGGCACGCAGGTGCGGCGCATCACCGGTGACTGGAGCTCCTCCACGATCACCTGGGGCGCGCAGCCGGCGACCACCGACGTCGGTGCGATCACCAACACCGCCGCCAAGGGCTACAACTCCACCTGCCCGGCCGGCACCGTCGACTTCGACATCGACGCGATCGTGCAGGCGTGGGCCGACGGCCAGCCCAACTACGGTCTGCAGATCCGGGGCGTCAGCGAGACCGACTCGCTGACCTGGCGGCGATACCGCTCGGCGAACTACGTCAGCGGTGACCACGCCCAGGAGCCGCACCTGACGGTCACCTACGACTCGTACCCGGGTTCGCCGACCGCCTCCGCGATCTCGCCGTCCGCCGTCAACGCGTACAACGGCATCCGGTACGTGACCTCGCTGAACCCGACGCTGTCCGCGAAGGTCACCGACCCCGACGGCGCCACGGTCAGGGCCCAGTTCGAGATCACCCCCGACCCCGCGTACAACGACACCACGTACACGTACACGGGCACCAGCGCCGCCGTGGCCTCCGGGTCGACCGCGACGCTGACCATCCCCACGGCGAACTCGCTGCCGTCGGGGCCGAAGCTGCGCTATCGCGTGCGGGGTTACGACGGGACGTTCTACGGCCCGTGGAGCGCGTACATGCCGTTCGGCGTGAACACCGCCAAGCCTGCCGCGCCCACGATCAGCTGCCAGACGTACGCCAAGGACACCTGGACCGCCCGTGCGAGCGGCGGGGTGACCTGCACCCTGGACACGACCGCCACGGACGGCCAGGGCTACCTGTGGGGCCTGGACGACGCCAACCTGCCGAACCGCGTGGACGACACGGTCAACGGCACCGGCGGCGACCCGCTGACCATCTCGATCGACCCGGCCGACGGCTGGCACACCCTGCGCGCCAAGACCGTCGACTCCGGCGGCAACCTCTCCACCACCGTCACCAGCTACAGCTTCGGTGTCGGCGCCGACGGCGCGGCCGTCATCTCTCCCGCCGACGGTGACGACACGGCGCGCCGCGTCTCCCTTGAGGCCAAGGGCAAGGCCGAGTACACCGGTGTGACGTACGAGTACCGGCGCGGCGAGACCGACGCCTGGAAGACCGTGCCGGCCGCTCAGGTGACCACCACCTCGGGCGGGGCCGTCAGCTGGCCCGCCCAGGTCACCTCCGGCACCGCCCCTCCGCTGGTGTGGGACGCGGCCACCTCGCTGGCCGAGGACGGCGTGCTCGAACTGCGGGCCGTGTTCGACACGGGCACGACCGCCAAGTACAACTCCCAGGTCGTCGAGGTCACCCTGGACCGCCAGGCGGGCAGCGCGCCGAGCCTGGAGGTGGGTCCCGGCACGGTCAACGCCCAGACCGGTGACTTCACCTTCAGCGACACCGACACGGAGTTCTTCGGGCTCTCCGTCGAGCGTGCGCACTCCTCGCGCCAGCCGGTGGCGCAGGACGTCCAGGAGGGCCAGGCCGCCATCTTCGGCCCCAACTGGTCCTCCGGCGTGAGCGCCGAGGACGCGGGCACCGACTGGACGGTCCTGCGCAAGACCTCGGCCACCTCGGTCGAGATCCTGGACTCCGAAGGCGTCGCCACCGCCTTCACCGCGACCAGCGGCGGCGGCTGGAAGGCCGAGTCGGGCTCCGAGGACCTGACCCTGACGGGCTCGCTGAGCAGCACGTTCACCCTGAAGGACACCAGCGGCACCGTGAGCGTCTTCCGTAAGGTCGACGCGGCGGCGACCTCCTGGACGCTGGCCACCACCGCCCTGTCGGTCGACGACTCCACCACCACCGTGGTCTCCGAGAAGGTCACCGTCGGCAGCGCGGTCCAGTCCCGTCCCAAGTACCTGATCGGCGCCACCTCGGCGGTCGACGCGCCCACCTGCCAGGCCACGCCCGCCACCAACGGCTGCCGGGTCCTGGAGTACGTGTACGCGTCCTCCACCACGGCCACGGCGAGCGCGTTCGGCAACTTCGCCGGTCAGGTCGCCCAGATCAAGCTGTGGGCCACCTCCCCGGGTGCGGGCGCTGCCACGGCCGAGACCGTCGTCCAGTACGCGTACGACACCTCCGGGCGGCTGCGCGAGGTCTGGGACCCGCGGATCAGCCCGGCGCTGAAGACCGCGTACGACTATGACAGCGCGGGCAGGCTCACCACGCTGACCGAGCCCGGCGAGCTGCCGTGGACGCTGGCCTACGGCAAGGCGGGCACGGCGGTCACCGCGGGCGAGGGCATGCTCCTTTCCGCGTCGCGGCCGACGCTGACGCAGGGCAGCGCCACCCAGACCGACGGCGGCAAGGCGACCACCTCGGTCGTCTATCAGGTGCCGGTGTCGGGTTCCAACGCCCCGTACCAGATGAACGCGGCCGCGGTCGCCGTCTGGGGCCAGGGCGACGCCCCGGTCGAGGCCACCGCAGTCTTCCCGGCGGACCAGGTCCCCGCCTCCAACGTCGGCACCTCGCTGGCCGCGAACTCGTACAAGCGGGCGACGATCGTGTACGCCGACGCGTCGGGCCGTGAGGTCAACACGGCGCTGCCGGGCGGCCACATCGACTCCGTCGACTACAACCAGTACGGCTCCGAGGAGCGCTCCCTGACCGCCGGCAACCGGGCCCTCGCGCTCGGCGCCACCGACGCGGCCAAGGCGCAGCTCACCCGGCTCGGCATCATCGACGCGACCGTCGCCGAGCGCGCCGAGCAGCTGTCCAGCCGCACGGTGTACACCGAGGACGGGCGCCGCGAGACCGAGGAGTCCGGCCCGCTGCACCTGGTCACGCTGGAGCGCGACCTGTCCGGGGGCACCACCGAGGGGACGCTGCCCGCGGGCAGCGAGGTCCCGGCCCGTACGCACACCGTCAACACCTACGACGAGGGCCGTCCCGCCGACGCGGCGGTGCAGGATCTGGTGACCACCGCGGTCACCGGGGCCGCCGTGCAGGGGTACGCCACCGACGCCGACCGCCGCACAACGGCGACCGGCTACGACTGGACCTCGGGCCAGCCGGTGCGCAACGTCGTCGACCCGGGCGGCCTGGCGGTCACCACCACCACGGCGTACGACGCCGCGGGCCGCAAGACCAAGGAGACCTCGGGCCGTTCGAGCGGCAGCGACGCGCTGACCACCCTGACCGAGTACTGGACGGCGACCGGCACCGGAGCCTGCGCGGGCAAGCCCGCCTGGGCCGGTCTGGTGTGCCGCACCCGCCCGGCCGGCACGGTCACCGGCGGCGGCTCGAACCCGGCCGAGCTGGCCACCAAGACCTATGGGTACGACCGCTGGGGCAATGTCTCCTCGGTCACCGAGACCGCCAACGGCGCCACCCGCACCACCACGATCACCACCGACGCGGCGGGCCGCCAGACCAAGTCCGCCGTCACCGGCGGCGTGGGCACGGCGATACCCGAGGCGACGACGGTCTACAACCAGCAGAATGGCGAGGTCGCCTCGCAGACCGCCGCCGGTGCCACCGTGGCGTACGGCTACGACGCCCTCGGTCGCCGGATCAGCACCACCGACGGCAGCGGCAACACCGTCACCACGGCGTACGACACCCTGGACCGGCCGGTGACGGTCTCCGACTCGGCGCCGTCCACCACCACGTTCGCCTACGACACGGCCGCCGAGCCGCGCGGTCTCGCCACCAAGGTGACCGACTCGGTCGCCGGGGCGTTCGCGGGAACCTACGACGCGGACGGCGAGCTCGCCACCGAGTCCCTGCCCGGCGGCGTCACGCTGACCGTGGACCGGGACCCGGCGGGCAACACCACCGCCCGCAGGTACGCGGCCGCCGACGGCACCGCCCTGCTGGCGGACACCACCGGCCACACCGCGCACGCGCAGCAGGCCGGGCACAACCAGTCCGACGGCACCGCCACCTCCACCGCGTACACCTATGACGCGGCGGGTCGGCTCGTGACCGCGAAGGACACCGCGGACGCCCTGTGCACCCGCAGGTCCTACGCGTTCGACGCCAACAGCAACCGCACCGGCCTGACCACGGCCGACTGCTCCCAGGGAGGAACCGGCTCCACCAGCACCTCGCACACGTACGACAGCGCCGACCGGATCGTCGACAGCGGCTACGGCTACGACGCCTTCGGCCGCACCACCGCGACGCCGGCCGGTGCCCAGCTGACGTACTACGCCAACGACCTCGTCCACACCGAGACCGTCGGCGACCGCCGCCAGACCTGGAACCTCGACGCCACCGGCCGCCTGGCCGCGTGGACCGTGGAGGCCAAGGGCACGGACGGCATCTGGACGCAGACCGAGTCCAAGAAGCACCACTTCGGCACCGGGGACAACCCGACCTGGACCGCCGAGGACGCCCAGGGCACCGTCACCCGCTACGTCAACGGGCTCAGCGGCCAGTTGACCGCGACGACGGACAAGACCGGCGGGCTCGTCCTGCAGCTGCTCAACCTGCACGGCGACGTCTCGGTGCAACTCCCGGCGGACACCGCCCAGGCGCCCGTGGTGCTGCGCACCGACGAGTACGGCAACCGGACCGAGGGCACGACCGCCGCGCGGTACGGCTGGGTCGGCGGCCACCAGCGCTCCTCGGAGACGCTGAGCGGCTCCACGCTGATGGGCGTCCGGCTGTACTCGCCGGCCACCGGCCGCTTCCTGCAGCCCGACCCGGTCCCGGGCGGCTCGCTCAGCGCCTACGCGTACCCGGGCGACCCGGTCAACGCGCAGGACCTGGACGGTCAGCGCTGGAAGAAGAAGAAGGTCTGGAAGGTCAAGAAGAAGAAGGCCAAGAAGCTGGCCCGCGCCCTCAAGGCAGGCGCGCGCCTCGCGTCGGCCTTCGGCAGGATCGGCCTGACCATGCCGGCCTTCTGGGCCAAGATCGCGGGCCTGGCGCTGGAAGCCATCGGCGGAGCGATGCGGTGGTTCGCCACCGAGATCCAGATCAAGAACGCGATGCCCAAGAGCAAGGGCGTCAAGATCACGGTCGGGATCTGGCAGCACAAGGGCTTCTGGTCGTGGGTGATGTACCCGAAGATCAAGGTCAACCGCTGGAAGAAGTAGCGTCCTGAGGGAGGGGGCCGGCGCGCCCGGCCCCCTCCCTTCCCCTATTCACACCCAACTCCCCCAGGTTCTCCCGGACTTCCGGAAGCGAGGACATCTCAGTGATCGTGTTCCAAGTCGCTTTTCTTCTGCTCCTGGCCGCCCAGGCCGTACTGGTCGTGCGGCACGGCCGCGGCTGGCGGCTGGAGTCCGCCGTCACCGCCGGATTCGCCCTGGCCTTTCTCCTCCTGCCCCCCGACGGCGGCTGGCACCTGATGGAGATGGCAGTCAGGGTGTACGTGGCGCTGGGCATCGCCCCGCTCGCGGAGAAGGTTCTCCGCAAGGCCGGCACCCCGCGCAAGGCCCTCGACGACCCCCGCTCCCCGCGCTTCTGGGCCGCCGCGGCGGCCTGTGCCCTGCTGGCTGCCTTGGTCGCGCGCGTCCCCCTGTAGCCCGCGCCGACCGCGTGCGCCTCGAGCATCCGAGGGGGCGAAGGGGTGACGCCGGCCGAGACTCCGACCGCCGAGCCGTCCGTCCGGCCGTCCATCGAACTGAGCGGCGATCATCTCCGAGGCCAGAGCTGTCTTCTTCCGAGAGCATCCGTCGTTAATGGACCGGCCACGAGTTGGCCGCCTGCTACCCGACCGCACTCGAGGTACCGGGCCCTCCGAGTCGGCACGGGCCGGCCCGTCCACCCAAGGCAGAAACTTTAACCGTGTACCTTTGCCGACGCTAAGGTATGCCACCGTACTCGGCGGACTGCTCCCCTGAAGAAGGTGGGAATGGGGCTCATGGATGTGGACCACGCGAGACTGGTTGTCGCGGCGCAGGCCGGTGACGATCGGGCGCGCGAGGAGCTCATCGCCGCGTACTTGCCGTTGCTCTACAACATCGTCGGGCGAGCGCTGAGCGGACATGCCGACGTCGACGACGTCGTCCAGGAAACCCTGCTGCGCGTGGTGCGCGACCTGCCTGCCCTGCGTGCCCCGGAGAGCTTCCGGTCCTGGCTTGTGTCGATCACGCTCCGCCAGATCAATACCCACTGGCACCGGCAACACGCCTTCGCCGACCGGACCACGGTCATCGACGAGGCATGCCAGATACCGGACGCCGGCGCCGAACCCGTGGACGTGACGATCCTGCGGCTTCATGTGTCGGACGAGCGCCGTCGGGTTGTCGAAGCCGGCCAGTGGCTTGACGCGGACCATCGGGTGTTGCTGTCGCTGTGGTGGCAGGAATGCGCCGGGTTGCTGAGCCGTGACGACATCGCCGCCGCGATGGGGCTCACGGTCGCGCACGTCGGAGTGCGCCTGCAACGCATGCGCGAGCAGCTGGAACTGTGCCGGACGATCGTCGCCGCGCTGGAGGCCGACCCGCGCTGTCCGCAGCTGGGGGAGACCGTCGTCGCATGGGACGGTGACCGTGCATCGGTGTGGCGCAAGCGGATCGCGCGGCACACCCGTGACTGCCCGGTCTGCATGGCGACGTCGGCGGAACGGGTTCCGGCCGAACTGCTGCCCCTCAGCCTCACGACGCTGGCCGTCCCGGCCGCACTGATCGCCGCGCTGGCCGCCAAGGGCTTGCTGTCGGGTACGGCGGCGAGCGCCGCCGGGCTGGCCGCGGCCCCCGTCGCCGTCGGCACGGCGACGGGGGGAGGCGGTCTGCACGGCGCTCTGATCGGCAAACTCCAGTCGGTGACCGCTCATCCGATGGTGAGCCTCGCCACCGGCGCGGTACTCATCGCCGGGACCGCCACCTACGCGACCTGGCCCGAACCGGCGCCTCGGGTGCCCGGCGTCATCGCCGCTCCCACAATCGGCACTCCCGCGCCGCTTCCCTCGCGCACCACCACCTCGGCGGGACCGTCCCCGGTGAGCCCGCCCTCGGTCGGCCCGTCCGCCGTCGCGGGCACCGTTCCGCTGGGCGCACAGTCGCTGGAGTCCGCGGACAGTCCCGGCCTTTTCGTCACGTACACGGGCGACTTCGCGGCGCTCGGCAGCGTCGCCGCGTCCAGCAGCGCGCAGGCACGGCAACGGGTCACCTTCACGGTCATCGGGGGGCTGGCCGACACACGGTGCGTCACCTTCCGCGCCGCGGACGGCCGGTATCTTCGCCACCACTACCTGCGGCTGCGGCTGAGCACCGACGACGGCAGCGAACTGTTCCGTGAAGACGCCACCTTCTGTCCGCGCCCAGGGGCGGTCGCCGGGTCCGTGACCCTGCACGCGCACAACTATCCGGGATCGGTCCTCCGCCACCGCGACGGCGGCATCTGGCTCGACGGCTCCGACGGCACGCGGGCCTTCGCCGGCCAGGCTTCCTTCATCGTGCGCAGCCCCGGGGCCTGAGCACACCGCCCCTCGGGCGATCCCGACCGAGTCGCACCGTCACAGCCGGTGCTCGTCCAGCCGGATCCCCCCTGTCCCTGCCCCACCTCGTGACCGGCGCTCACTGCGGATCGGTGCGGCGCCCCTCCTCCACGGGCGCGACCAGGCCACGGCGTCCGGCATAACGCTTTCCGCCTGCGAGATGCATCACTGGGCAATCCTGCGGGCGGCGCGACTTTTCTGTTACGAGACCGCGAGCCCGGAAGCCTCCACTTCAGGGGAGTCCTTCCCGCCGCCTGTCATGACGTGCCGACGCGGCTGGGTCCCGACGTCCCCCACCGACCATCCCCTGAAGAAAGCACCTCACATGACGCAATACACCCACGAACCCAGGGCGACCGGTACGCAGGGCCCCCGCATGAAGGGCCTGCACCGGCTCCGCCGGCGTCGCCGCACACTGACGATAGGACTGTCGGCCGCGGCGGTGTTGGCCGGTGTCGTGACGCTCCTCCCCAGCTCCGCCGGAGCCGCGGCCCTGGGTACCCAGGCGGCCCCCTCGGGCAGGTACTTCGGCACGGCTGTAGCCGCCGGCAGGCTCGGCGACTCCGCGTACGCCGCGATCTCGGACCGGGAATTCAACATGATCACCCCGGAGAACGAGATGAAGTGGGACGCCATCGAACCGTCCCGCGGCAATTTCAACTTCGGCCCCGCAGACCGGATCGTCAACCATGCCATGGCACGCGGCCAGCGCCTACGCGGCCACACCACGGTCTGGCACTCGCAGCTCCCCTCCTGGGTCAGCTCCATCCGCGACGCGCAGACGCTGCGCAGCGTGATGAACAACCACATCACCACCCAGATGACCCACTACAAGGGCAAGATCTACGCCTGGGACGTGGTCAACGAGGCGTTCGCCGACGGCGGCAGCGGCCGGCTCCGCAGCTCGGTCTTCCAGAACGTGCTGGGCAACGGCTTCATCGAGGAAGCCTTCCGCACCGCCCGTGCGGCCGACTCCTCGGCCAAGCTCTGCTACAACGACTACAACATCGAGAACTGGTCGGACGCCAAGACCCAGGGCGTCTACCGCATGGTCAAGGACTTCAAGTCCCGCGGCGTGCCCATCGATTGCGTCGGGTTCCAGAGCCACTTCGGGGCGGGCGGCCCGCCGACGAGCTTCAAGACCACCTTGGCCGCCTTCGCCGCCCTGGGCGTCGACGTCCAGATCACCGAGCTGGACATCGCCCAGGCATCACCCACCCACTACGCGAACACGGTCAGCACCTGCCTGTCCGTGGCTCGGTGCACCGGCATCACGGTGTGGGGCGTCCGTGACAGCGACTCCTGGCGCAGCGGCGAAAACCCCCTGCTGTTCGACAACAACGGCAAGCCCAAGCCCGCGTACACCGCCGTCATGAACGCTCTCAAGTCCGGCTCCGGTACCACCCCGGTCAAGCCGACCGACGGTACCGGGGAAATCAAGGGCGTGGCCTCCGGCCGCTGTATCGACATCCCCGACTCCGCCACCGCCAACGGCACCCGGGCGCAACTGTGGGACTGCAGCGGACAGGCCAACCAGCGCTGGACCTACACCGCCGCCAAGCAGCTGAAGGTCTCCGACGACAAGTGCCTGGACGCCAAGAGCAAGGGCACGACCAACGGCACCCCGGTGGTCATCTGGGACTGCAACGGCGGCGCCAACCAGCAGTGGAACATCAGCACCAACGGCACGATCACCGGCGTCCAGTCCGGGCTGTGCCTCGACGCCGTCGGCGCGGCCACCGCGAACGGCACCAAGATCCAGCTGTACGCCTGCGCGTCCGTCAACAACCAGAAGTGGACCGCCTCGTCCGGGACGGGCGGCGGCACGTGTGCTCTTCCGTCGACGTACAAGTGGAGTTCGACGGGTGCCCTCGCACAGCCGTCGAACGGGTGGGCCGCGGTGAAGGATTTCACCCACGTGGTGCACAACGGCAAGCACCTGGTCTACGCGTCGAGCGCGTCGGGAACCTCGTACGGCTCGATGGCGTTCAGCCCCTTCACGAACTGGTCGGACATGGCGTCGGCCGGCCAGACCAGGATGAGCCAGAACGCGGTGGCGCCCACGCTGTTCTACTTCGCGCCCAAGAAGATCTGGGTGCTGGCGTACCAGTGGGGTGCATCGCCCTTCAGCTACCGCACGTCGAGCGACCCCACCAACCCCAACGGTTGGTCGGCGCCGCAGCCGCTGTTCACCGGGAGCCTCCCCGACTCCGGCACCGGCCCGATCGACCAGACCCTGATCGCCGACGACCAGAACATGTACCTGTTCTTCGCCGGTGACAACGGCAAGATCTACCGGGCGAGCATGCCGATCGGGAACTTCCCGGGCAACTTCGGCTCGTCGTACACGACGGTCATGAGCGACACGACGAAGAACCTGTTCGAGGCGCCGCAGGTCTACAAGGTCCAGGGCCAGAACCAGTACCTCATGATCGTTGAGGCTCGGGGTGCGAACGAGCAGCGCTACTTCCGCTCGTTCACGGCCTCCAGCCTGAGCGGTTCGTGGACCCCGCAGGCCGCCAGCGAAAGCAACCCCTTCGCGGGCAAGGCCAACAGCGGTGCCACCTGGACCAACGACATCAGCCACGGTGATCTGGTCCGCAACAACCCCGACCAGACCATGACCATCGACCCCTGCAACCTGCAGTTCCTCTACCAGGGCAAGTCCGCCAACGCGGGCGGCCCCTACGACCGACTGCCGTACCGGCCGGGCGTCCTCACCCTGCAGCGCTGACCTGCCCTATCCACGGTTGCACAAGGAGAAACACCCCCCCATGAACAACCCCACCAACGCCGGGCGCCGCGGACGTCACCGCCGTCGCAGGACCGCCACCGCTCTGCTGCTCGGTGTGCCCGCCACCGTCGTGCCGTACCTCCTGTTCGTGCAGGACGACTCGCAGGCCGCGACGGTCGACGGCAACGCCTACTACAAGCTGGTCTCGGTGCGCAGCGGCAAGGTGCTGGACGTCAACGGCTTCTCCACCGCCGACGGCACCCGCATCCAGCAGTGGACTGATCAGACCACCGCCAACCAGCAGTGGAGGCTGAGGTCCACCGGCGACGGCTACTACGAGCTGGTCAACCGCAACAGCGGCAAAGTGCTCGGCATAGCGGGCGATTCGACCGCGCAGGCGGCTGCCGCCGAGCAGCAGACCGACAGCTCCTCCGCCTCCCAGGAATGGCGGGTCGACGAGGTGAGCGGTTCCGACGCCGTCACCTTCACCTCCCGCAGGAGCGGCCAGGTCCTGGACGTCTCCGGAGGCTCCACGGCCGACGGCGCGGCGGTCATCCAGTACGGCGGCCATGGCAGCACCAACCAGCAGTGGAAGCTGGTGAGGACGGCCGAGGCCCCGGCCACCGGGACCGGACCGTACGTGTGGAAGAACGCCCAGGTGGTGGGCGGGGGTTACGTCACCGGGCTGGTGTTCAACCCCCGGGAGAGGGGGCTGCTGTACGCGCGTACCGACATGGGCGGCGCCTACCGCTGGGACGCCGCGGCCGAGCAGTGGATCCCGCTGACCGACTGGCTCGGCGAGAAGGACTGGAACCTGCTGGGCATCGACGCGCTGGCCACCGACCCCGTCGACCCCGACCGGCTCTACCTCGCGACCGGCACCTACACCAACGAGTGGGCCGGCAACGGCGCGATTCTGCGCTCCACCGACCGTGGCCGCACCTTCCAGCGCACCGACCTGCCGTTCAAGCTGGGCGGCAACGAGGACGGCCGCGGGGCGGGCGAACGGCTCGTGATCGACCCCTCGGACAACCGCATCCTGCTGCTGGGCACCCGCAAGAACGGCCTGTGGCGCAGCACCGACAGCGGTGCGACGTGGCGGCAGGTCTCCTCGTTCCCCGTCAAGGACGGTGCGGGCAGTGGTGCGGGCATCTCCTTCGTGACGTACGGCCCGGCCGACAGCAGGACGGTCTACGTCGGCGTCGCCGACAGGTCCACCTCCCTCTACCGCTCCACCGATGGCGGCAGCACCTGGCAGGCCGTCCCCGGCCAGCCCACGGGCCAGTTGCCGCAGCATGGCGTGCTCTCCGGTGACGGCTCGCTGTACCTGACGTACACCAACGCCCTCGGGCCCAACGGCGTGACGGCGGGCTCGGTCTGGAAGCACACGCCGTCCGGTGGGACTTGGAAGGACATCACCCCGTCCCGCGGCTCGTACGGGTTCTCCGGCCTGGCCGTCGACCCGCGCAAGCCGTCCACGGTGATGGTCACCACCCTCGACCGCTGGTGGCCCGAGGACGAGATCTACCGCACCACCGACGGCGGCACGACCTGGAAGGCACTGGCGGACAAGTCGGTGCGGAACGCCTCCGCCGCTCCCTACGTCGGCACCCACACCGGGCACTGGATGACCGCCCTGGCCATCGACCCCTTCGACTCCGGGCACGTGCTGTACGGCACCGGCAACGGCATCTGGCGCAGCAAGGACGCCAACGCCACCGACAGCGGCGGCACCAGCCACTGGACCGCGGGGGCGCGGGGCCTTGAGGAGACCGCGCTGATGGACGCGATCGCCCCGCCCGGCGGTGCCACCGTCATCACGGCCATGGGCGACCAAGGCGGCTTCCGCCACGACGACCTGACCAAGGTGCCCGCCGGGCGGCTGAACAACCCGATGATGACCAACAGCACCGACATCGACTTCGCTCAGGCCAACCCCTCGATGATGGTCCGCGTCGGCCGTGGCGGCGCGCAGGACGGCGCCTACTCCACCGACGGCGGCGTCAGCTGGAGCGGCTTCACGTCAGAGCCGGTGGCCGGCGCCCAGGACGGCCGTGTCGC
Source organism: Streptomyces sp. NPDC046712 (assembly GCF_040645695.1). Taxonomy (NCBI): domain Bacteria; kingdom Bacillati; phylum Actinomycetota; class Actinomycetes; order Kitasatosporales; family Streptomycetaceae; genus Streptomyces; species Streptomyces sp. NPDC046712. Next base: position 49,413 of record NZ_JBEYYW010000012.1, read on the forward strand.
GCTCGCGGCGGACGGCTCCGCCATCGTCTGGACCGAGTCCGGCCAGCTCCCGTACCGCTCGACCGACAAGGGGGCGAGCTGGTCGAAGGTCAGCGGCCTGGGCGCCGACGCCGTGGTCGTCGCCGACCGCTCCTCGGCCAAGACCTTCTACTCACTGGCCGGCGGCACGCTCTACGCCAGCACCGACGGCGGCGCGACCTTCACCGCCCGCGCCACCAACCTGCCCACCGGCCGGCTCACGGCCGTCCCCGGCGTCGCCGGAGACCTGTGGATCGCCGGCAGCGCCAAGGGGTTGCTGCACTCCACCGACGGCGGCCGCACCTTCACCACGCTCGCCACGGTGAAGTCCGCCTCCGCCCTCGGCTTCGGCAAGGCCGCACCCGGCACCTCCTACCAGGCCCTGTACCTGATCGGCACGGTCAAGGACGTCACCGGAGTGTTCCGCTCGACGGACAAGGGCGCCACCTGGCTCCGCGTCAACGATGACGCCCGCCAGTGGGGCAGCATCGGTGGCGTCGGCGTCATCACCGGCGACCCCGACACCTTCGGCCGCGTGTACGTCGGCACCAACGGACGCGGCCTCCAGTACGGCGACCCGTCCTGACTCCGACGCCGGAGCGGGCACAGGTTCGACGTATGAGCTGACGCGCTATCAGCAACAGAAAGCCGCCCTCCTGACCGGTGCGACATCTCGGTTGGAGGGCGGACTTCTGCTGGAGAGCGGTACCGCTTGCGGTGGACGGGCTGGTGGTCATGGTGCGCCTTCTCGGGCGGGCGGCACGGCCGCGGGGCTGGGCAAGGTGGGCATGGTCCGCCGAGTGCGTACGGGGAGAGGGCTGCAGCAGGAGCACGGGCACGACCTGGAGGAGCGTGCCGGGCCGGGTGTCCCTTTCACCGTGTACATCGCCGATGCCCCCTCCTGCTCGGCACGTCATGGAACCCGTCCGGAACCCCCGACGCGCGCTGCGCAGAGCCGTTCCCGGTCAGACACCTTGACGGACCGTCAGGGTGCGGCAGGGTTTCGACGCCGCCTTTCGGGAGCGCTCCCTGGCGTGCGTCGAGGCCTGCTCCGGTGCGCGCGTACGGAATGGCGTGAGTGTTAACGCTCACAACTTTTCAGTCGATGTTCCATGTCAGGTCGCTGAATCGGGTCTGTGGGCGGCGGGAGGCTCCTTGCGTCGGCGGAGGACGTATGGCCCGCTCGGAGAGCCGAGGTGACCTCGGCAGCTGCGTGCTCCTCCCGACTCCAGGGTCTTCGCGTACTTTGCCGCCGACTCACCTCCCTGAGCATCAAGAACGGGTAACGGCCGTACAAGCCCTTGAGTTACAAGTCTGTTAGCGCTCACAATGTGTCGCGTTCGCCAGCTCACCGGTCGTCGGGGGCCGACGCTTCACTCTGCCTCCGCCCGGCTCAACCACCGCTGCGCAGCCATGCCTTCGCTGGGCCCATCTCCTTCAGGGCTCCGCCTGGTACGACGCACGTCCCGAGAGGAACCACGACATGGCCCACAGAGCCCTCCGCATCATCGCCGCCGCCGCCCTGGCCGGCGGTGTGCTGACCGCCTGCACCACCGAGCCCGCGAGTACCGGTACCACCGGAACCACCGGCAAGGGCTCCTCCGACGGCAAGCTGGTGCTCGGGTTCGCCCAGGTAGGAGCAGAGAGCGGCTGGCGCACCGCCAACACCAAGTCCGTACGCGAGGCGGCCGAGAAGGCCGGCATCACGCTGAAGTTCTCCGACGCGCAGCAGAAGCAGGAGAACCAGATCAAGGCGATCCGCACCTTCATCCAGCAGAAGGTGGACGTCATCGCCTTCTCGCCAGTGGTGGAGTCCGGCTGGGACACCGTCCTGAAGGAGGCCAAGAACGCCGGCATCCCGGTGATCCTCACCGACCGCGCGGTCGACTCGCAGGACACCTCCCTCTACCGGACCTTCCTCGGCTCCGACTTCGTCAAGGAGGGACAGGAGGCCGGCAAGTGGCTCGTGAAGGAGTACGAGGGAACCTCCGAGCCGGTCAACGTGGTCGAGCTCCAGGGCACCACCGGCTCCGCACCCGCCAACGACCGCAAGGCGGGCTTCGCCGACGCCATCAAGGGCGACCCCAAGTTCAAGGTCGTCGCCTCCCAGACCGGGGACTTCACCCGGGCCAAGGGCAAGGAGGTCATGCAGGCCTTCCTCAAGTCCCACGAGGACATCGACGTCCTGTACGCCCACAACGACGACATGGCCCTGGGCGCCATCCAGGCCATCGAGGAAGCGGGCAAGAAGCCGGGCGTCGACATCAAGGTGATCTCCGTCGACGGCATCAAGGACGCCTTCGTCGCCATGCAGGAGAAGAAGATCAACGTGGTGGTCGAGTGCAACCCGCTCCTCGGCGACCAGCTGATGGAACTCGCCAAGAAGGTCGTGGCGGGCGAGAGCGTCCCGCGGCGGGTCGAGGTCAAGGAGGGCGTCTTCACCCAGGACCAGGCCGCGGCCGCCCTGCCCGGCCGTCAGTACTGACCTTCCGCCCGCAGCAGACCGGGGGCTGCCCTCGCGCCGCCCCCGATCCCTCAGGAGAGGAGGGCGGATGGCAGCCCCACCCACCCCCCGCACACCCGCAGGCACCGACCGGCCGGTCCTGGAGGCCCACGGCATCCGCAAGGCCTTCCCCGGAGTCCTCGCCCTCGACGGCGTGGACCTGCGCCTCTTCCCAGGCGAGGTCCACGCCCTGATGGGCGAGAACGGCGCGGGCAAATCGACCCTCATCAAGGTACTCACCGGCGTCCACCCGCCCGACACGGGAACGGTCTCCGTCGACGGCAGCCTCCAGTGGTTCGCCGAACCACTGGAGGCACAGCACGTCGGAATCAGCACGGTCTACCAGGAGGTGAACCTGTGCCCCAACCTCTCGGTCGCCGAGAACATCCTCATCGGCCGTGAACCCCGGCGCCTGGGGCTGGTCAACTGGTCGGCCCTCCACGAACGCGCGGCACGGCTCATCACCGAGCTGGAACTCGACCTCGACGTCCGCCTGCCGCTGAGCGCGCACTCCCTCGCTGTCCAGCAACTGGTCGCGATCGTACGGGCCGTGGACGTCAAGGCGAAGGTCCTCATCCTCGACGAGCCCACCTCCAGCCTCGACCGGGACGAAGTCGCCCAGCTGTTCGCCCTGGTGCGCCGGCTGCGCGACCGGGGCGTCGCGATCCTCTTCGTCACCCACTTCATCGACCAGGTCTTCGACCTGTGCGACCGGGTGACCGTCCTGCGGAACGGCCGGCTCGAAGGCGAGTACCGGATCGACGAGCTGACCCCCGTCACCCTCGTACACCGCATGGTCGGCAGCGAACTGCGCACCCTCGACGAACTGGCCGAGACGTCCCAGACCGGCACCGCGATCACCCCCGAGTCCGCAGACACCCCCTTCCTCAGTGCCCGAGGGCTTGCCCGGTCCGGCGCCGTCCAGCCCTACGACCTGGACATCCACCGTGGCGAGGTCATAGGCCTGGCCGGGCTCCTCGGCTCCGGACGCACCGAGGCGGCCCGGCTGCTCTTCGGAGCCGACCACGCCGACGGAGGAGAGCTCCGGATCGACGGCCGACGCGCCGCCCTGCGATCCCCCCGCGCCGCGATCGCCCACAAGATCGCCTTCTGCTCGGAGAACCGCAAGGCGGAGGGGCTGGTCGGCGAACTCACGGTGCGCGAGAACATCGTGCTCGCCCTCCAAGCCGCACGCGGCTGGACCAGACCCCTCTCCCGCACCCGGCAGGACGAGATCGCCGCCCGGTGGATCGAGGTCCTCGACATCCGTCCGGCCGCCCCCGAGGCGCAGGTCCGCAACCTCAGCGGAGGCAACCAGCAGAAGGTGCTGCTCGCGCGGTGGCTGCTCACCGACCCCGAACTACTGATCCTGGACGAACCGACCCGGGGCATCGACATCGGCGCCAAGACGGAGATCCAGAAACTGGTCACCCGCCTGGCCGCGGAAGGCACCGCGGTCCTCTTCATCTCCGCCGAACTCGAGGAAGTGCTGCGGCTGAGCCACCGCGTGGGTGTCCTGCGCGACCACCGGCTCGTCGCCACCCTTCCCAACGACCTGACCCTGACGCCCGACCGGATCCTGGGCACCATCGCCACCGGAGCCACCTCATGACACCACCTGACGACACGGGCGCCGGGGGGCGTCCGGCCCGGGCGCCCGGCGCCCGGCAGCTCACCGAGCACCGCCTGTTCTGGCCCGCCGCCGTCCTGGCCGCCCTGCTGCTGGGGAACGTCGCGCTCACCCATGACTTCTTCGCCGTCCGCGTCCAGAACGGACACCTGTACGGCAGCCTGATCGACATCCTTCAGTTCGGCGCCCCTCTGATCCTGGTGTCGCTCGGCATGACGCTGGTCATCGCGACCCGGGGCATCGACCTCTCGGTCGGCTCGACGGTCGCCATCGCCGGCGCCCTCGCGTGCGAGCACATCGCCACCGCCAAGGACCCCGGAAGTCTGCCCACCGTGATGTCGGCGATCGCGCTGGCGGTCGGCGTGGCCGCCGCGATCGGACTGCTGAACGGCTTCCTCGTCGCCCGGCTCGGCGTCCAGCCCATCGTCGCCACGCTGGTCCTCATGGTCGCGGGTCGGGGCGTGGCCCAGCTGATCACCGACGGCCAGATCATCAGCGTGTCCAGCAGCGTCTACAAGATGATCGGAGGCGGCTACTGGCTCACCCTCCCCTTCGCCGTCCTGCTCGCCGCGGCCCTCGTCGCCGTCACCTCCCTCGTCACCCGGCGGACGGCGCTCGGCATGCTCATCGAATCGGTGGGCGGCAACCCGGTCGCGAGCCGACTCGTCGGCATCCGGGCGGCCGGACTCCTGGTCATGGTCTACGTCGTGAGCGCCGTGTGCGCCGCGGTGGCCGGCCTGATGATCAGCTCCAACGTGTCCAGTGCCGACGGCAACAACGCGGGCCTGTGGATCGAGCTGGACGCGATCCTCGCCGTGGTCATCGGCGGTACCGCGCTGACGGGCGGCCGCTTCTCCCTCGGCGGTACGGTCCTGGGCGCACTGATCATCCAGACCCTCTCGACCACCATCTACACCCTCGGCGTACCGCCGGAGACCACCCTCGTCTTCAAGGCCCTGGTCGTCATCGTCGTGTGTCTCGTCCAGTCGCCCGCGTTCCGCGCGCGACTCTCACGCCGTCGCCGAGCGGCCGCCCCGGACCGGGCGCCCGCGGCCGGCGACGTGGGAGCCCGCCAGCAGGAGGTCCACCCGTGAGCACCACCCTCAGCTCTCTCACCAGGCCGCTCCAGCGGTTCTCGGTACGGCATGCCGTCCGTTTGCCGCTGATGGTGACGGCCACTCTGCTGATCGCGATGTTCTCGATCGGCTCCCTGCAGTACGAGGGCTTCTTCTCCGCACAGGTCCTGCTCAACGTCCTGATCGACAACAGCTTCCTGCTCGTCGTGGCGATCGGCATGACGTTCGTCATCCTCACCGGCGGAATCGACCTGTCGGTCGGCTCCATGGTGGCCTTGTCGACCATGCTGACAGCCTGGCTCGTCGAACAGAACGGCGCGCCGCTCGCCCTGGCGGTGCCGCTGGTCCTGCTGGTGGGAGCAGGAGGCGGCGCCCTCATGGGCTGGGTGATCCACACCTTCGAGATCCAGCCCTTCATCGTCACCCTCGCGGGCATGTTCCTCGCCCGCGGCCTCTGTTACATGATCAGCACCGAGTCCATCTCCGTCACCGACCCGACGACCACGCGGATCGCCCAGACGCGGGTGCTCCTGCCCGGGGGCCTGTTCGTCTCACCCGCCGTGGTCATCGCCCTGGTCGTGCTGGCGCTCGCCTTCGTCGTCCTCCACCACAGCCGCTTCGGCCGCACCGTCTACGCCCTGGGCGGCAACGAGTCCTCCGCCCGTCTCATGGGCCTGCCCGTGGGACGTACCAAGGTCGCGGTGTACGCCGTGAGCGGCCTGTGCTCCGCCCTCGGCGGTCTGCTGCTGACCTTCTACATGCTGTCCGGCTACGCCCTGCACGCCGTCGGCATGGAACTCGACGCCATCGCGGCCGTGGTCATCGGAGGGACGCTGCTCACGGGAGGCTCCGGCTTCGTCCTGGGCACCGCGCTGGGCGTGATGGTCCTCGGTCTGATCCAGACCATCATCAGCTTCCAGGGCACGCTCAGCTCGTGGTGGACGCGCATCGTCATCGGCGGCCTGTTGTTCGTCTTCATCCTCCTCCAACGGCTCTTCGGCGGATCCCGCCCGGCGCACTAGACCTCCCGGGCAGGCCCGGATCCCGAGCAGACCACTGATCACCGACCACGGCGACCGCGGCCGGGAAAGAGGGGCCTTCAGCCCTCTTTCCCGGCTGTGCCGTACTTCGGACAAGGAACTCCCATGACCCCGTCCTCCCGCCCTCCTTTCACCGGAGGCCCACCGGCCTGCCACCCCGGCACGGACTCCGGGCAACGATGGACCTTCGGCTTTCCCGACGGCCTCACGGCGGAGGTGCACACCCGCGGCGCCCGCCTCCACGCTCTGTGGGTGCCGGACCGGTACGGCACCCCGGCCGACGTCGTCCTCGCTCCCCGCGACCCGGCCCGGACGGCCACCACCGCCCGGTACTTCGGGGCCACCGTCGGCCGCTACGCCAACCGCATCGCACAAGGCCGGTTCTCTCTGGACGGGAAGCCGTACCAGCTGACCACGCAGGAGGACGGCCACTGCCTGCACGGCGGAACCGACGGCTTCGACACCAGGCTCTGGGAAGCCGAGAGCGTGCATACCCCGGAGTGGACCGGTGTGCTCCTGCACCTCCGCAGTCCGGACGGTGACCAGGGGTTCCCAGGAAACCTGGACATCACCGTCAGCTGTCTCGTCGGCCGCGGCAACGAACTCTCCTTCTCCTACACGGCGTTCACCGACGCGGCCACCCTGGTCAACCTGACCAACCACGCCTACTTCAACCTCGAGGGCGAGGGCGCCGGCGATATTCTCGGCCACGAACTGGCCATCGACGCCTCCCACTACACGCCGGTCGACGGGGACCTCATCCCTCACGGGGGTCACCGCTCCGTCTCCGGCACCGCGTTCGACCTCCGCCGGCCGCTCAGGATCGCCGAGGCCCTGGCTCGCCCCGGCGCGGCCGACGGGTACGACCACAACTTCGTACTGAGCCCGCACGGCGACGAGACGCTGCGCCGGGCCGCAGTCCTCCACGCGCCGGTCACTGGTCGCTGCATGGAGGTGCTGACCACGGAGCCCGGACTCCAGGTCTATACCGCGGGGCAGTTCGACGGATCGGTCCTGGGCAAGAGCGGTACGCCCTACCGGGCGGGCGCCGGCATCGCGTTGGAGACCCAGCACTTCCCCGACTCCCCGAACCGCCCCGATGACCCGTCTTCGGTGCTGAGACCCGGCGAGGAGTACCGGTCGAGGACGGTCCTGCGGTTCAGCACCCGCGACTGACCGCGTACGAACACGCCGACATGGCTGTGCCCGCCGACGGAGGTGCCGGCGGGCACAGCCATGTCCGGAGCGGTGTCAGGCGCCTGCCCTTCGCTTGTTCCACACGTCGAAGCCGACCGCAGCGAGCAGCACGAGGCCCTTGATGACCTGCTGCCAGTCGGTACCCACCCCGACGAGGTTCATGCCGTTGTTGAGCACGCCGAGGACCAGGCCGCCGATGATGGCTCCCAGAACGGTCCCGACGCCCCCGCTCATCGACGCCCCACCGATGAACGCGGCGGCGATGGCCTCGAGTTCGAAGTTCACGCCGGCCTTCGGTGAGGCCGCGTTGAAGCGGGCCGCGAAAACGAGTCCGGCGAGCGCCGCGAGCATTCCCATGTTGAGGAACACCGCGAAGGTGACCTTCTTGTCCTTGACCCCGGACAGCTTCGCGGCGGGCAGGTTCCCCCCGATCGCGTACACGTGGCGGCCGATCACCGCGTTGCGCATCACGTATCCGAAGGCCACCAGCAGCGCGGCCAGGATCAGGAGGACCACGGGGGCGCCCTTGTAGCTGGCGAGCAGCAGGGTGGTGACCAGGACTGCGGCGACCAGTGCCGTCACCTTGAGGGCGAACAGGCCGGTGGGGAGCGTCTCCAGGGCGAACTCCCGCTGACGGCGACGGTCCCGCACCTCCTCGAAGACCACGTAGACGACCAGTCCCACGCCGAGGAGCAGGGTCAGGTTGTGGTAGTTGGTCTGCGGCCCCGCCTCCGGCAGGAAGCCGTTGGCGATCTTCTGCAGTCCGTCCGGGAAGGGGCCGAGCGTCTGGCCCTTGAGGAAGATCTCCGTGAGCCCGCGGAACAGCAGCATGCCGGCGAGGGTCACGATGAACGACGGTATGCCGACGTACGCGATGAAGAATCCTTGGAGCGCGCCGGCGACTGCTCCGAGGAGCAGGGTGAGGAGCACCGCGACGGGCCAGGAGACATGGTGCTCGACCATGAGCACCGCGCCGATGCCGCCGACCAAGGCCATCAGGGAGCCGACCGACAGGTCGATGTGCCCGGAGATGATGACGATCATCATGCCGATGGCCAGGATGAGGATGTAGCTGTTCTGCAGCACCAGGTTGGAGACGTTGCGCGGCAGCAGGAGGTCGCCGCCCGTCCAGATCTGGAACAGGACCACGATCAGGCCGAGCGCGAAGAGCATCCCGTACTGGCGCATGTTCCGCCGGACGCCGTCCATGAGTACCTGGACCACCGGTGTCCCGGGGGACGGGGACCCGCTGCCCGGGGGCGCCGGGGTCGTCGTTGTCGTGCCGACTTCGGTGCTCATGCCTGGTGTCCTTCGCTGGAGGCGGAGTCTGCGGTGACCGCCGGCGGTGCGGGGGTGTCCTGTGTCATGTGCCGCATCAGCACTTCCTGGGTGGCGTCCTCGCGGGTGACCTCGCCGGTCAGCCGTCCGGCGGCCATGGTGTAGATGCGGTCGCACATGCCGAGCAGTTCGGGCAGTTCGGAGGAGATGAGGAGGATCGCCTTGCCCTCGGCGGCGAGCCGGTCGATCACGGTGTAGATCTCGTATTTGGCTCCGACGTCGACTCCGCGCGTGGGTTCGTCGAGGATGAGGACGTCCGGTCCGGCGAGGATCCACTTGCTGAGGACGACCTTCTGCTGGTTGCCGCCGGAAAGGCGGCCGACTGGTTCGAGGACGTTCGGAGTCTTGATGTTCATGGTCCGCCGGAACCGTTCGGCCACCTTGCGTTCCTCGTGCCCGTCCACGATTCCGCGGCGGGCGAGCGCGCCGAGGGAGGCGAGGGAGATGTTCCGGCTCACGGAGTCCCCGAGGTCGAGCCCGTAGTGCTTGCGGTCCTCGGTGACGTACGCGATGCCGTGGGCGACCGCCTCGGGGACCGTACGTGTCCGTACCTCGCGGCCGTCCTTGAGCACGGTGCCCCGCTCGTAGTGGCCGTAGGAACGGCCGAAGACGCTCATGGCGAGTTCGGTCCGGCCGGCCCCCATGAGCCCCGCGACCCCGACGATCTCCCCGCGGCGGACCTGGAGCGAGACCCCGTCGACCACCTTGCGGCCGCGGTCGAGCGGGTGACGCACGGTCCAGTCCCGGATCTCCAGGACAGGCTCGGCGTCGGCCGGGCCCTCGTACGGCGTGCGATCGGGGAAGCGGCTGTCGAGGTCCCGTCCCACCATGCCGCGGATGATGCGCTCTTCGGTGGTGGCCGGGTCCGTGACGTCGAGGGTCTCGATGGAGCGCCCGTCGCGCAGGATGGTGACGGAGTCGGCGATCCGGGCGATCTCGTTCAGCTTGTGCGAGATGATGATCGAGGTGATGCCCTGGCTCTTCAGTTCTCGCATCAGCCGCAGCAGCTTCGCGCTGTCCTCGTCGTTGAGTGCCGCGGTGGGCTCGTCGAGGATCAGCAGGCGGACGTCCTTCGCCAGCGCCTTCGCGATCTCCACGAGCTGCTGCTTGCCGACACCGATGTCGGCGACCCGGGTCTCGGGGTGTTCGTCGAGCCCGACCCGTCTGAGCAGTTCGGACGCGCGGCGCAGCGCCTCGTGCCAGTCGATGATCCCGTGCCGGGACGGTTCGTTGCCGAGGAACATGTTCTCGGCGATCGACAGGTAAGGGACGAGCGCGAGCTCCTGGTGGATGATGACGATGCCGTGCTGCTCGCTGGCCCTGATGTCCTTGAAGCGGCACGGCTCGCCGTCGAAGAGGATCTCGCCCTCGTAGGTTCCGTGCGGGTGGACGCCGGACAGGACCTTCATGAGGGTCGACTTCCCGGCACCGTTCTCTCCGCACAGGGCGTGTACCTCGCCGCGCTCCACGGACAGGGTCACCTCGGAGAGTGCCCTGACTCCGGGGAAGGTCTTGACGATGGACCGCATCTCGAGGACGGGGCCGGCCGGGGACGAGGCGGGGACGCCGGGGGAATGGGGCGCGGCGGGGGTCACCGCAGGGCGCCGGCGTCGATGTAGCCGGAGTCGACCAGGACCTTCCGGTAGTTCGACTTGTCGACGCTGACCGGGTCGAGCAGGAAGGCCGGAACCACCTTCTTGCCGTTGTCGTAGGTGGTGTCGTCGTTGATCTCGGGCTTCTTGCCGGCGAGGACGGCGGCCACCATGTCCGAGGCGACCTGCGCGAGTGCGCGCGTGTCCTTGTAGACGGTCTGCGTCTGCTCGCCCGCGATGATCGACTTCACGGAGGCGACCTCCGCGTCCTGGCCGGTGACGACCGGCAGCGGCTTGGCGGCGCTCCCGTAGTCGTCGGACTTCAGCGCGGACAGGATGCCGATGGAGATGCCGTCGTAGGGGGAGAGGACGGCGTCGACCCGGGCCGTGGAGTACGAGGAGGTCAGCAGGTCGTCCATGCGCTTCTGCGCCGTCCCGCCGTCCCACCGCAGTGTGGTGACCTGGTTGAGCTGGGTCTGCTGGGAGCGCACGACCAGCTGCTTCTTGTCGAGATAGGGCTTCAGTACCTTCATGGCGCCGTTGAAGAAGTACTTGGTGTTGTTGTCGTCGTTGGACCCGGCGAACAGCTCGATGTTGAAGGGTCCCTTCTTCGAGCCGGACTTCAGCCCCAACTTCTCGACGACGTACGTGGCCTGGAGCTCGCCGACCTTCTCGTTATCGAAGGAGGCGTAGTAGTCGACGTGGGGGGAACCCAGGATGAGCCGGTCGTAGGAGATCACCGGGATGTCGGCGTCCGCCGCCTGCTGCAGGACATTGGACAGGGCCTCGCCGTTGATGGCGGCCACGACCAGGGCGTCGACGCCCTGGGTGATCATGTTCTCGATCTGGGCGACCTGCTGGTCGGGGTCGTCCTCGCCGTACTGCAGGGTCGTGGAGAAGCCGGCCTTCTTCAGGCTTTCGGTCATGTTGCGGCCGTCGGCGATCCACCGCTCGGAGGACTTGGTGGGCATGGCGATGCCGATGGTCAGGTCCTTCTTGTCCTTCGACTCCTGGCTGCCGCCCTCGCTGTTCTGTCCGCAGGCGGTCAGGAGCAGGGCGCAGCCGGTGGTCACGGCCAGGAGGGCGGATACGGATCGGAACTTCTTCATGGGCGTTACCCATCCCGTCGTCGAGGGCGGCTCCGACCGGAGACGAGCTCGACGGCAGCGCGTGTCCTCGCACCGCCGGGACGGCACCGTTCCGGCTGGGTCGCCGGGGCATCGGCGCCCCGGTCGAGCTAGATTGTTAGCGCTCACAACAGCGTGATACAAGAGGCGCTAAGGTTTTTCTCGTATCGATACACAGCCGTAAGCAGGGAGAGGGGAGGCAAACGTGGCGCATCCCGCGGAAGACGTCCGCCCGCCGACGATGGCCGACGTCGCACGGGAGGCAGGGGTCTCCCATCAGACCGTCTCCCGGGTGCTGAGCGGTCACCCCAACGTGCGCGCGGTCACCCGGGAGCAGGTCACCCTGGCCATCGAGCGGCTCGGCTACCGCCGCAACTCCGCCGCACGTGCCCTGGTGACGCGCCGTACGAGGACGCTGGGTGTCATCGCCGTCAACACCGCCCTGTACGGGCCTGCCAGCACCCTGACCGGCCTGGAGGGGGCGGCTCGGGAGGAGGGCTACCTCGTCTCGACCGTCAGTCTGCGCACCGGAGGGGGGCAGGGGCTCAAGGACGCCATCGACCACCTCGCGGCCTGGGGTGTGGAGGGTGTCGTAGCCATCACTCCGCAGCGCTCGCACGTGCAGGCGCTCGCCGAACTGGACGCGCCCTTCCCCGTGGTCACCGTGGAGGGCGGTCATCAGCTCGACCTGCCCGGGGTCTCCCTCGACCAGGAACTCGGCGCCCGCATGGTCACCGAGCACCTGCTCGCCGCCGGGCACAGCAACGTCTGGCATGTGGCGGGTCCCGACGACTGGCTGGAGAGCGAGGCCCGCACCGCGGGCTGGCGCGCCGTACTGGAGGAGAGCGGCATCCGGCCTCCGCGCGTCCTGACGGGGGACTGGAGCCCGCTGTCCGGGTACCGGGCGGGGCAGGAACTCGCGGGACTCGCCCTGGCCCGCCCTGGGGCGACGCCGGTCACGGCCGTCTTCGTCGCCAACGACCAAATGGCGCTCGGCGTCCTGCGGGCGCTGCGCGAGGGCGGGATCCGCACCCCCGCGCAGGTGGCCGTCGCCGGCTTCGACGACATCCCGGAGGCCGAGTTCTTCCCTCCGCCGCTGACGACGGTCCGCCAGGACTTCGCCGCCATCGGACGCCGGAGCATCGGGCTCCTGGTGGACCACATCGAGGGTCGCGCCCGGAAGGCCGAGCACCTCCTGGTGGAACCGCAGCTCATCATGCGCGCGAGCACGCGCCCTCTGAACGAAGCCTGACGCGGAGGGCGGCTCTCGCCGCCGCCTCCTGGCCGCCGGTGGCGGGCCTCCTGCCGGCCGTTCGGCGTCTGGCCCACGCACAGCGCCGACCCGCCCGCGTCGGGCCCCGCCCGCTGCTCCGCTCCATCGGCCGCTACGCCCCTCCCCGCCACCTGCCGGACTCGTCGCGGCTCCCGGGGCTGCCCTGGCGTGCGAGTGAGCGCTCACCCCTGGGGCTCCATTCGTTGCTCGATGTTTCGATGGAACTGCGTCCAGCTCTTGTCCAACCCAATTGTGAGCGTTAACAATCAGGGGGCTCCTCTGGCCCCGCTCATGACGAGAGAGACCACATCGTGACCACACACACCCTTTCCGACCCCGCAGCCCGTCACCATCCCGAGGCGTGCACGATCGGAGTCGACTTCGGCACTCTTTCCGGGCGCGCCGTCGTGGTCAGGGTCCGGGACGGCGCCGAACTCGGTTCGTCGGTCCACGAGTACCGCCACGCCGTCATCGAGGACCACCTTCCCTCCACCGGAGCGCCCCTGCCCCCCGACTGGGCCCTGCAGCACCCCGAGGACTGGCGTGACGTCCTGCGTACCGCCGTTCCGGCGGCGCTCGCCGACGCCGGCGTCGATCCGGCCCGCGTCATCGGCATCGCCACCGACTTCACGGCCTGCACGGTCCTGCCGACCACCCCGGACGGCATCCCCCTCGCCCTGACGCCCGAGTGGGCCGACCGCCCGCACGCCTGGCCCAAACTGTGGAAGCACCACGCGGCCCAGGCCCAGGCCGACCGTATCAACGCCCTCGCCCACGCACACGGCGAGAAGTGGATCGCACGGTACGGCGGCAAGATCTCCGCCGAGTGGCAGTACGCGAAGGCCCTGCAGGTCCTGGAGGAGGACCCCGCCGTCTACGCCGCCTGCGCCCGCTGGATCGAGGCGGCCGACTGGATCGTCTGGCAGCTGACCGGCACCGAATCCCGCAACACCTGCACCGCCGGCTACAAGGGAATCCACCAGGACGGGGCCTACCCCTCGCCCGACTTCCTCGCCCGCCTCCATCCGGACTTCGCCGATTTCCCCGCCACCCGCCTGGAGCACCCGCTGTCCCCACTGGGCTCCCGCGTCGGCACCCTGAGCAGCCGGGCCGCGCACTGGACCGGCTTGCCCGAAGACATCGCCGTCGCCGCCGGCAACGTCGACGCCCACGTCGCCGCACCTGCGGCGGGCGCCGTGGAGAACGGCCGGATGCTCGCCATCATGGGCACCTCCACCTGCCACGTCCTCAACGGCACCGCCCTCGCCGAGGTCCCCGGCATCTGCGGGGTCGTCGACGGCGGCATCGTCGAGGGCGCCTACGGCTACGAGGCCGGCCAGAGCGCGGTCGGCGACATCTTCGCCTGGTGGCTCCGCCAGGGCGTCCCGGACCACTACCGCGCCGAGGCCGAGGCATCGGGCGAGAACCTGCACCAGCTCCTGACCCGCAAGGCCGCCGACCAGCCGGTCGGCGCGCACGGTCTGATCGCCCTGGACTGGATGAACGGCAACCGTTCCCCTCTGGTCGACCACCACCTCTCCGGAGTCATCGCCGGCCTCACCCTCGACACCCGGCCCGAAGACGTCTACCGGGCTCTGCTCGAATCCACCGCCTACGGCACCCGGGTGATCGTCGAGACCTTCGAGGGCGGCGGGATCCCCGTCGAGGAGTTCATCGTCACCGGAGGACTGAAGAAGAACGCGCTGCTCATGCAGATCTACGCCGACGTGCTCCGGCGCCCCGTCTCCGTCGGCACATCCGAACAGGGGCCGGCGCTCGGCTCGGCCATTCACGCCGCCGTCGCCGCGGGCGCCTACCCCGACGTCCGATCAGCCGCCTCCGTCATGGGAAGCGTCCAGCGCCACGCGTACGTGCCCGACCCCGCACGGGCCGACGCCTACGACGCGCTGTTCGGCGAGTACCGCGCCCTGCACGAGCACTTCGGCACCGGCGCGGACCTCCTCCTGCACCGCCTGCGACGGATCCGCAACACCGCACGCGTCGCCACCACCGGCTGACCGGGAAGCTTCCCCGCCCCCAGCCTCCATCGGCCCGACCTCCCCGCCCCCGCACCTCCGAGGAGCACACCCGACATGACGCTCGCCCAGCCCGACCGCGAGATCTGGTTTCTCACCGGCAGCCAGGCGCTCTACGGCGACGACACCCTGGCCCAGGTCGCCGACCAGTCCCGCGCCATCTGTGACACCCTCGCCGGCCAGCCCCAGATGACCGTCCGCCTCGTGTGGAAGCCGGTCCTCACCGACGCGGCCGCCATCCGCGCGGTCTGCCTGGAGGCCAACGCCGACGACCGGTGCATCGGCCTGATCGCCTGGATGCACACCTTCTCCCCGGCCAAGATGTGGATCGCCGGCCTCGACGCCCTGAGCAAGCCCTTGCTGCATCTGCACACCCAGGCCAACCGCCAACTTCCCTGGTCCACCATCGACATGGACTTCATGAACCTGAACCAGGCCGCCCACGGCGACCGCGAGTTCGGCTTCGTCCAGACCCGCCTCGGTGTCCCGCGCAAGACCGTGGCCGGCCACGTCTCCACTCCCGACGTCGTCGACCGCATCGCCGGCTGGGCCCGCGCCGCCCTCGGCCGCTCCGAACTCACCACCCTCAAACTCGCCCGGTTCGGCGACAACATGCGCGACGTCGCCGTCACCGAGGGCGACAAGGTCGAGGCGCAGCTGCGGTTCGGGGTATCGGTCAACACCTACGGCGTCAACGACCTCGTCGCCGCGGTCGAAGCCGCCCCCGAGGACACCGTCTCCGCCCTCGTCAAGGAGTACCAGGACCTCTACGCCCTCGCGCCCGAGCTGCGGCCCGGCGGTGAGCGCCACGACTCCCTGCGCTACGCCGCCCGCATCGAAGCCGGTCTGCGTACCTTCCTCACGGAAGGCGGGTTCCGCGCCTTCACCACCAACTTCGAGGACCTCGGGGGCCTGCGCCAGCTGCCCGGGCTCGCCGTGCAGCGCCTGATGGCGGACGGTTACGGCTTCGGTGGCGAAGGAGACTGGAAGACCTCCACCCTGCTGCGCACACTGAAGGCGATGGCCCACGGCCTGCCCGGCGGCACCTCCTTCATGGAGGACTACACCTACGACCTCACGCCCGGCCAGGAACTCATCCTCGGCGCCCACATGCTCGAGGTCTGCCCCTCGCTCACGACGGCGACGCCCACCTGCGAGGTCCATCCGCTCGGCATCGGCGGACGCGAGGACCCGGTCCGCCTCGTCTTCGACGCGGATCCCGGTCCGGCCGTCGTCGTCGGTCTCGCCGACATGGGCGACCGGTTCCGCCTCGTCGCCAACCGCGTCGACGTCGTCGCCCCGCCCGAGCCGCTGCCCCAACTCCCCGTCGCCCGAGCCGTCTGGCAGCCCCGCCCCGACCTGCGCACCTCCACCGAGGCATGGCTGACGGCAGGAGCACCGCACCACACCGTCCTGACCACCGCTCTCGGCGGCGAGGAGCTCGAAGACCTCGCCGAGATGCTGCGGACCGAACTCGCCGTCATCGACGAGGACACCACCGTCCGGCGCTTCTCGCGCGAGCTCCGCTGGAACCAGGCGTACCACCGTCTGGCCCAGAGCCTGTGAACACCCCCGCCGCCACCTCCACCCCCACCAGGACGGAGCCCTCCGTGAGCACCGCCGTTTCCAAGGAACTGCGCCGAGAGGTACTGGAGGCCAACCTCCGTATCCCCCGAGCCGGCCTGGCCACCCTCACCTGGGGCAACGTGAGCGGTGTGGACCGAAAGGCCGGCGTCTTCGTCATCAAGCCCTCGGGTGTGGCCTACGACGTACTGAGCGAGGAGGACCTGGTCGTCGTCTCCCTGTCCGACGGGAGCGTCGTGGAAGGCCACCTGCGACCGTCCACCGACACGGAGACACACCGGAGCCTCTACCTGGCCTTCCCCTCCATCGGAGGCGTGACCCACACGCACTCCACCCACGCCGTCGCCTTCGCCCAGGCCCGACGTCCGATACCGGTGCTCGGCACGACCCACGCGGACACCTTCAACGGACCCGTCCCCGTCACCGCGGCCCTCACCCCCCAGCAGTGCGCCACGGACTACGAGTACAACACGGGCCAGGTCATCGTGGACCTGCTGGACCGTGACGACACTCGGGCCCAGAAGGTCCCCGGCGCGCTGGTCGCCCACCACGGCCCCTTCACCTGGGGCGCCGACGCCACCACGTCCCTGGAACACGCCATCATCTGCGAGGCGGTGGCCGAGATGGCCCTCCACACCATCGCCCTGGGCACGGTCGAACCCCCGCAGCATGTCCTGGACCGCCACTTCACACGCAAGCACGGCCCGGACGCCTACTACGGCAACCCTCCCTCTGTCTGACCACACCGTCCCGGCCGCGGCGCGCACCCACCGGGCGCGCCGCGCCTGTCCCTCGGACCGAGGTGGACCACGACGAAGGGGAGCCAGGACGGTCCTGGCTCCCCTTCATGGTGCGGGCGTGTCGTCGCCGCCTCGGCGGGCGCAACGTGTGTCGCCGGCGCGGTTTCCCCTTTCGCTGGGGAAGGTCAGGTGCGGGTCCAGCGCTGGTTGCTGCCGTTCCAGCACGAGTAGAGCTGGATCAGGGTGCCGTTGGCGGTGCCGTTGGCGGTGGCGTCGAGGCAGAGGCCGGACTGGACGCCGACGATGGAACCGTCGGAGTTGAGGCGCCACTTCTGGTTGTCGCCACCCCAGCAGCTGTAGATCTGGACCTTCGCGCCGTTGCCGGTGCCGGCGGCGTCCAGGCATTTGTCGCCGTAGACCCTGAGCTCACCCCCGGCGGTGTAGGTCCACTGCTGGTTGGTGCGGTTGTTGCAGTCCCACAGCTGGAGCTGGGTGCCGTCGGTTGTGCTGGCTCCGGGCACGTCCAGACAACGGCCCGAGGCGACGCCCTTGATCTGTCCGGAGCCGGGGGAGGGAGTCGGAGTGGGTGTGGGGGAGGCGGCGTTGAGCGCGTTGAGGACGGAGGTGTAGGCGGGCTTCTTGCTGCCGTCGCCGTTGAACAGCAGCGGCGTGTGCTCTGCTCGCCACGAGTCGGTATCGCGCACACCCCAGACGGTGATGCCGACGCAGCGCGGGACGGCCAGGCAGTCGTTGGTCACGTTCGCGTAGGTGGTGGCTGAGGCGCCCTGGATGTCGAGTTCGGTGATGGCCACGTCGACGCCGAGGGCGGCGAAGTTCTGGAGGGTGGTGCGGAAGTTGCTGTTGTAGGGGCTGTCGCTGTTGAAGTGTGACTGGAAGCCGACGCAGTCGATGGGCACACCGCGCTGCTTGAAGTCCCGGACCATGGCGTACATGGCCTGGGTCTTGGCCCAGGTCCAGTTCTCGACGTTGTAGTCGTTGTAGCAGAGCTTGGCGGCCGGGTCGGCGGCGCGTGCGGTGCGGAAGGCGACCTCGATCCAGTCGTTGCCGGTGCGCTGCAGGTTGGAGTCGCGCCGGGCTCCCGAGGTGCCGTCGACGAATGCCTCGTTCACGACGTCCCACTGGCGGATCTTGCCCTTGTAGTGGGCCATCACGCCGTTGATGTGGTTTGTCATGGCCTGGCGCAGCGTGCTGCCGCTGAGGTTCTGCATCCAGGCGGGCTGCTGGGAGTGCCAGGCCAGGGTGTGGCCGCGCACCTGCTTGCCGTTCTGTACCGCCCAGTTGTAAACGCGGTCACCGGCGGTGAAGTTGAACTGGCCCTGCTGGGGTTCGGTGGCGTCGATCTTCATCTCGTTCTCGGCTGTCACCGAGTTGAACTCGCGGCTCGCGATCGTCGTGTACGTCGAGTCGTTGAGCCTTCCCGAGGCGATGGCGGTGCCGAAGTATCGGCCGCTCTGCGCCGCCGCGCTGCCGAGCGTGGTCTCGGCGGCGTGTGAGCTCAGCGGTGCCACCAGCACGGTGGCGGAGCCGAGGACGCCGACGACCAGCGCCGCATACAGGCCGCCGATTTTCCGGCGGACGGTGGACGGCGAAATAGTGGGTGAACGCATTATTGAACCTCCAGGACAGAAATCACGGAAGGATTCGAGTGCGGCAGAAGGAATCTGCGTCTGCGGCGTCCGCTCCATGGGAAAAGGGCGCGCACCGCCGGGACGCAATGATTCAAGGCCGGCACCGTGGCGCGCGGGCAATGGAGCGAAGCAGCCTCGGGACTCAGTGTGGAAACGCTGCAGGGACATGTCAAGAGTTTCGAAAGGGTTTCGAGAGTACGGTCCTTCGAGGTGATCCGGTAGATATTTTTGGAAGCCCGTTCCGTATCGAAAGTCTTTCGATGCGGAACGCCCCTGATCTGCGTCTACCGTCGAGTGGAGGTGAAATCGATGTCGCTGTCGGCGCAGTGTTCGCCGGATTTGATCAGAGACCCTTCGGGGGAATCCCGCATGAATGAGCGCTCCCCTCGGATCGCATCTCTGAGGTGTTGATTTCCGGCGCCCCCGTGCGGCCGCTCCGTTGAATCCGGGAGCGTGACCGCACACGTGATCCGCATATGCGTTCCAACGGCTCGACATTTTCCTGCGCGTCGGCCAGGAGTGCATCGCCGTGATGTACGGGAAGGCGGGTGACCGGCCCGAGCGAGCGCGCGCACGCACCCACCGGGCGTGGCGGGATGCCGAGTGGCCGCCGTACGAGGTCGACCACCGTTGCCGTGATGATTCGAGGGCCGGGCGGAGAGCCGGAGGGCTCTTGTCACCGACAGACGGCGAACGCCGTCCGCTCCCTGCTCGCGGGCGGCATCACGCGGTGGGCGCCTCCCGCCGGCGTCGCGGCTCCCCAGACGGTTCCTGCCGGTGCGGATAGTTGATGTCGAACCATGCGAAGTGGGCTTGGCTGGTGGAGGGGAGGCCGTTGGACGTGGCGTAGACGCCGAGCTGGACGCTGGTGAACAGCGGAGCGAGGAAGGTGGCTTCGACGGCGGCCAGGTCCTGCCAGGCACCGTCGGGTGCCGCGTAGAGGAAGGTGTGGCTGAAGCCGCGGATGCGGACTCCCAGACGAAGGGGGCCCGGGCGGACGGGAATGCCGGCTAGGACGTCAGGCCCGTGACGGAGGCTGAGTCCTTCCGTGGTGCGAAGGAGGAGGAGGTGGGCGTCGTCGTCGAGGACTACGGCGAGGCCGGCCTGTTCGCCCGGTGCGGCGGGGGTGAAGTGCAGTTCGGTGGACACGTCGCAGTCGTGTTGTTCCTGGGGGCGGGCCAGGAGGGACGGGACGGTGCGTTCGCCGAGGCGTTCGGGTCGGAGCTGGAGGCGGAGCCCGTCGCCGGTGGTCCAGAACGGCGCGCGTGGGGTGCGCAGGGTGCTCCAGTCGGCGGAGAGGGCGGCGAAGTCGTCGTGGAGACGGCGGCGAGGGGTCGTGTGGCCGACCGGGGAGAAGACCGGCCAGCCGTCGCTCCAGGTGACCCTGCTGAGGAAGGTCTCGCGGCCGATGGCGGAGCCCGGGCGGACGCCCAGGAGGACGGCCCGCCAGTCGCCGTACGGGGTCTGGACGAGGTCGGCGTGCCCGGTGCAGGTGACCGGGCCCGTGGCGGGAGGCAGCACCGGGTTGCCGGGGGCGCCCTCGTACGGGCCGGTCACGTGGTCGGCGCGGGCGGCCACCACACTGTGGTCCACATCGGTGCCGCCCTCCGCGGTGAGCAGGAGATAGGTGCCGTCGATCTTGTAGAGGTGCGGGGCCTCCGACCACCGGGCGCCCGGACGGCTTCCCGACCACAGGACGTACTCAGGTCCCGTCAGCCGTCGCTCGCGGGGAAGGTACTCACGCATCCAGATCTCGGTGCGGCCGGCGGTCTCGTCCAGGACGCGGGCGGCGGTGAACCAGGCACGGCCGTCGCCGTCCTCCGGCCCGTCGTCGAAGAACAGCGACGGGTCGAAACCCTCGCCCTCCAGCCGCTGCGGCTCCGACCACGGTCCCGCCGGGTCGGTCGCGGTGACGACGAAATGGCCGGGGCCGTCCATCAGCGTGCAGACGAGATGGAAGACCCCGTCATGGTGCCGGATCGTCGGGGCGAACAGGCCGCGTGAGGGCTCGCATCCGTCGAGGTCGAGCTGCGACGGCCGATCGAGGGCGGAGCCGAGACGCCGCCAGTTCACGAGATCGCGGCTGTGGAACACGGGAAGACCCGGGAACCATTCGAAGCTGGACGTCACCAGGTAGTAGTCCGCACCCACCCGGCACACGGACGGGTCGGGCCGGAACCCGGGCAGCACGGGATCACCGAAGGACGTGCTCATGAGACGGGAACGATCTCGACCGGCACGGAGAGCACGCGGTCGGCCGCCGGGTGACGTACGGGGCCGTACAGAGTGAAGGAGCCCCGCAACGGGAGATCGCCGCTGGACCGGCCGACGGCCACGCCGATCTCTCCGGGCTCCACCCTTCTGCGCAGGTCGAGCCCGGTGAAAGAGGTCCGGTCGGCATGGACGGAGAACGTGACCCGGGCGGCCGCGCCCGGCTGCAGCTCGACTCTGCCGAATCCGGCGAGCCACCTCTCCGGCCGGACGACGGAGGCCTCGGGGTCCGAGAGGTACAGCTGGACCACCTCGGTCCCGGCCACTTCTCCGACGTTGCGGACGGTGACCGAGACAGCGACGACCCCGTCCGTCGCGGCGACGGGTTCCACCGAGAGATCCGAACAGGTGAAGCCGGTCCAGCTCAGCCCGTGTCCGAAAGGGAACAGGGGGGTCGGGTCCACCGAGCTCCAGTCGGTGTGCCCGCCGAGCTTGGAATGCAGGTAGGTGCCGGGCTGTCCGCCGGCCTGGCGGGGGATGGAGACGGGTAGCCGGCCGGTGGGTTCCGCGGCCCCGCTGATGATCCGGGCCAGCGCCGTCCCGCCTTCCTCGCCGGGAAAGAACGCCTGGATCACGGCCGCTGCGCGTTCGGCCAGTGAGCCGAGCGCGTACGGCCGTCCGGAGACGATGACCAGGACGGTCGGCACTCCGGAGTCGAGGACGGTGGAGGCGAGGGCGGCCTGGTCGCCGGGCAGGTCGAGGGTCTCGGCGTCGCAGCCCTCTCCGGAGGTGCCCCGGCCGAACATGCCGGCCCGGTCCCCGAGCACCAGCACGTTCACCTCCGGATCGTCCGCGGCGACCGTGAACCCTGCAGCCGTGAGCGCCTCGCCAAGCGTCGGTATGTCCAGCCCCAAATCGCCGGGCAGCGCGACGTGGTTGGGGAAGGAGTAACACCCGAGGAAGGACTGGGGGTCGTCGGCGTACGGCCCGCTGATCGCGACCCGGCACGGCCGCAGCGGCAGCGTGCCGTCGTTGGCGAGCAGCACGGTGGACCGTTCGGCCAGGAGTCTGGCCAGTTCCCGGTTCTCCGGCGGGTCGAGGTCGACCGGCTCGGGCTTGACGGGTTCCCAGTCGGGGTCGAGCAGGCCGAGTTCGGCCTTCTGCCGCAGGACCCGCTCCGCGGCCCGGTCGATGAGTGCCTCGGGAACGTTTCCCGCTCGCACGAGTTCGGTCAGCGGCTCGCCGTAGCAGCGGGCCGTGGGCAGCTCGACGTCGATTCCGGCGGTCAACGCCAGCGCGCCGGCCACGCCGCGCGATCCGGCGACGCCGTGCCGGGTCTCCAGGAAGGAGACGGCGTAGTAGTCGGCGACGACCACACCGCTGAAATCGAGCTCACCCCTGAGCAGTTCGGTCAGCAGCCGTTCGTCGGCGGCCGCCGGGACGCCGTCCACGTCGGTGTAGCTGTTCATCACCGACCGGGCGCCTCCCTCGCGTAGCGCCCGTACGAAGGGCTCGACCAACACGTCGGCGAACTCGCGTGGCCCCGAGGCGACGGGGGCCATGTTCCGGCCGCCGCGCGAGGCCGAGTACCCGGCGAAGTGCTTGAGCGTCGCCACGATCCCGGCGCTCTCCAAGCCCTGCACGTAGGCGGTGCCGATCGCTCCAACGAGATAGGGATCCTCGCCGATGCACTCCTCGGTCCTGCCCCACCGGTAGTCGCGGACCACGTCGAGCACCGGAGCCAGCCCTTGGTGGACGCCGACCCGCCGCATCCCGGCGCCGATGGCGGCGGCCATCCGGCGTACGAGCCCGGGATCGAAGGACGCGCCCCAGGCCAGCGGGCCGGGGAAGACCGTCGCGCCGAACGTCATGAATCCGGTCAGGCATTCCTCGTGAGCGACCGCCGGGATCCCGAACCGGCCGGATCCGGTCACCTGCCGCTGGAGCGAGGCGAGCCGCTCCATTCCGGCTTCCGCGGTGATCGGCGCGGTGCCGTACACCCGGGTGAGCTGGCCGAGCCCGTGGACGACGATGTCGTCCAGGCCGGGCGCGGGCTCGCCGGAATCGTCCTCCATCGGCGCGACAGGTGCTCCCGGATCCGAGGGCAACGCCCAGAAGCCGGCGAGTTGCCCTGCCTTCTCCTCCAGCGTCATCCGTCTCAGCAGATCAGCGACGCGCGCGGACGCGGGCAGGAGGGGGTTGCGCCAAGGCTCGTTCAAGGGCTTCTCCTAGGGATGAGGCGGGGCGGTGGAGAGCCGGACCTTGAGCTCGGTCGAGAGCTCCATCCGAGGGCTGACCAGGGGCTGGCCGTCCAGAAGCTGGAACAGTGTGCGGGCGGCGACCCGGCCCATCTCCTCCAGCGGCTGGCGCACCGTCGTCAGCGGCGGTGACAGCCAGTCGCACATCGGCAGGTCGTCGAAGCCGACCACGCTGAGGTCCTGCGGGATGCTCAGTCCGCCCTGCCGGGCGGCTTCGTAGACGCCCATCGCCTGCTGGTCGCTACCGGCGAAGACGGCGGTCGGCGGCTCGGGGAGGGCGAGCAGCTCCTGGGCGCACCGGAATCCGCCCTCGTGCTGGAAGTCGCCGAACCGGATCAGGTCGCGGTCGACCTCGATTCCGGCCCGTTCCAAGGCGGTCCGGTATCCGTCGATGCGGGCCTGACTGCAGAGCATCTCTTTTCGTCCGCCGATCGCGGCGATCCGGCGGTGCCCCAGCTCCAGCAGGTGCTCGGTGGCGGCGAGGCCGCCCGCCCAGTTGGTCGCTCCGACGCTCGGCACGCCGTTGCCCGGCAGGTCGATCGGATCGATGACGACCAGTGCCACCCCGGCCCGTTCCACCTGGGCGCGCTGGGCGGAGGTGACCGAGGCGGTGACCAGGATGACGCCGTCGCTGTGGTGCAGAACGGGCAGTGCGGTCCAACTGGACGGCGTGGCCTCGCCCGGCGGGACGAGCGACACGACGGTGCCGACGCTCCGCTGGGCGCACTCGGCCTCGACGCCGCGCAGTATCTCCACCGCCCACGCGCTGTCCAGACCGCCGATGATCAGGTCGACGAGACCCGATCTGCGGGCTCTGCCCTGCCGGCCGGGTGGCAGGTAGTTGTGAGCCTGCAGCAGGCCCTCGATCCGTTCACGCGTCGAGGGCGCGACATCGGAGCGACCGTTGATCACCTTGGACACGGTGGCCTGGGACACCCCTGCTTCCGCGGCGATGACGGCCAGGGTCGGGCGCTGCTCGCTCAACTTCTCTCCTCTGCGCGGACGCCTTCGGCCGACGATAGGTATCGCAAACTTTCGATGAGTTTCCGGGCGGCCGGACTTGCTTGTCAAGCCTGTGAACAACCGCTGTTCGGAGATTAATTGGCGCGAGGTCTTGACCGGCAAGCCTCACGTTCCTAGTTTGTGGCAGCGCAGAATTCGAGAGTATTTCGAAACATTTTCGGGCACGAACCGGCATTCCCCACCCCGGAGGTCCCATGGCCAGCACCCTCCCGAGCCGACGAAGCTTCCTGGCGCTCTCGGGCTTGACCGCCCTGTCCGTCTCTCTGACCGCGGCCTGCGGAGCCGACGAATCCGGCGGCAAGCCGGCGGCCGACGGCAAGGTGTCCTTCGCGTGGTGGAACATCGCCACGACAGAACCGGGCAAGTCCCTCTTCCCGCAGATCTCCGCGGCGTTCACGGCCGCTCACCCGAACATCGCGATCGACACGACCTCGTTGGAGAACGAGGCGTTCAAGTCCAAGCTGACCGCCACCACCTCGTCGGGCAAGCTGCCCGACGTCTTCCAGACCTGGGGCGGCGGCGTGCTACGGCAGCAGGTCGACGCGGGGCTGGTCGAGGACCTCACCGACATCTTCGACTGGTCGTCCCAGCTCACCCCGGTCTCGCTGCAGGCGTATCAGTTCGAGGGCCGGACCTACGGGGTGCCCTACGACATCGGCATGGTCGGCTTCTGGTACAACAAGAAGCTCTTCGCCAAGGCCGGGATCACCGCCCCGCCGGCCACCTGGGCCGAGCTCCTCGAAGACGTCAGGAAGCTCAAGGCGGCGGGCATCACCCCGATCGCCCTCGCGGGCAAGGAGAAATGGCCGGGCCACTACTACTGGGCCTACCTCGCGATGCGCGTCGCCGGTCTCCCCGCGCTTCAACAGGCCGCGACTGCCAAGGACTTCACCGGCGCCGGCTTCGTCCAGGCAGGCGTCCACCTCAAGGAGCTGGTCGACCTCCAGCCGTTCCAGACGGCCTTCCTGGGGGCCGGCTACGCCACCCCCGGAGGGCAGGCCGCGACCATGGGCAACGGCAAGGCCGCCATGGAGCTGATGGGGCAGTGGGGACCCTCGGTGCAGAAGGACGCCGGCGCCGACCTCGGAGCGGACCTGGGCTTCTTCCCCTTCCCGACGGTCGACGGCGGTGTCGGCCTGGCCACCGAGGTGTTCGGCGGCGGCGGCGGCTTCGCGCTGCGCAAGGGCGCCCCGAAGGAGGCGCTGGACTTTCTGAGGTTCTTCGTCCTGGAGAACGAGTCCAAGCTGCTGGCCTCCAACGGCTACCTGCCGGTGGTCAAGGGCGCGGAGAGCCAACTCACCGACGCCAACAAGAAGGTGGTGGCCGACAGCCTGATCAAGGCGACGGGCTTCCAGCTCTTCCTCGACCAGGCCTATCCGCCGGCGGTCGGCCAGGAAGTCAACGACAGCGTCGCCGACCTCATCGCGGGCAGGAAGACGCCCGAACAGGTCACCACCTCGATCACCGAGGCTGCGAAGAGTGCCTAGCTCCGTGTCCACCCTGACCAAGGAGCGGACGGAGGGCGTCGTGCCGGCGCGCCCGCCGACCCCGGCCCGGTCGCTCCTGCGCGGCTGGGGAGAATGGGCTTCGGTCGCCTGGTTCCTCGTCCCGGCTCTGGTCCTCTTCCTCGTCTTCGTCCTCGCCCCGATCGTCGTCGCCGTCTTCACCGGCTTCTTCAAGTGGGGCGGGATCGGCCCCATGGACGACTTCGTCGGCTTCGCCAACTACGCCAAGCTTTTCGACGACCAGGTCTTCCTCGGCGACCTGGGGCGCGGGCTGTACCTGATCGTCCTGTCGATCACGGTCCAACTGCCGTTCGCCCTGTTCACCGCGGTCCTGCTCAACCAGAGGCTCCGCGGCCGGGCCGTCTACCGGATGCTGTTCTTCGCGCCGTACATCCTGTCCGAGGTGGTCACGGCGGTCCTCTTCACGATGATCTTCCTGCCCGGCGCCGGCATGGCCGACCATCTCGCCGGCCTCCTGGGCCTGGATGGGCTGCAGGGCAAGTGGCTCGCCGACCCCTCGACGGTCATGCCGACCCTCTTCGTGGTCATGATCTGGAAGTACTTCGGCTTCCACATGATGCTCTTCCTCGCCGGGCTGCAGGGCATCCCGGCCGAGATCCTCGAGGCCGCCTCCATCGACGGCGCCGGCGCCTGGCGGCGCTTCCGGCACGTGACGCTGCCGCTGCTCGGCCCGACGATCCGGATCAGCGTCTTCCTTTCGATCATCGGGTCCATCCAGCTCTTCGACCTAGTCTGGGTCATGACCGCGGGCGGCCCCAACCACTCCTCCGAGACCATGGCGATCGCGATGTTCCAGTTCGGGTTCAAGCGGTATCAGGTCGGCTACGCCAGCGCGATCAGCGTGGTCCTGTTCATGATCAGCCTGGTCTTCTCCCTCTTCTACCAGCGCTACGTGCTCCGCCGTGACCTGAGCGGGGCCGTCACCACAGGAGGCGGCCGATGAACGCCCGCGGGACGGCACGCGGCCTTTCGCTGCACGCCGTGGTCTGGCTGATCGCCGCGTTCGTCGTCGTACCGCTGATCTACGCGGTGATCTCCGGGTTCAAGAGCACCGGCGAACTCACGACGAACCCGTTCGGCCTGCCGGAGCAGTGGAAGGCCGCCAACTACACGGGCATTCTCGGCGAGGGGACGTTCTGGCGGCAGATCGCCAACAGCGCGGGCATCGCGGTCGGCACGACGTTCTGCACGGTGGCGGCCGCCGCGATGGCGGCGTTCGTGCTGGCCCGCTACGCCTTCCGGGGCAGGGAGCTGTTCTACACGCTGTTCACGATCGGGCTGATGTTCCCGTTCGCGGTGGCCGTCCTGCCGCTCTTCCTCATGCTGCGCACCTTCGGCCTGCTCGACAACCCGCTCGGGGTGATCCTCCCGCAGGCGGCCTTCGGGCTCCCCATGACGATCGTCATTCTGCGCGGCTTCTTCCGGACCATCCCGGCGGAGATCGAGGAGGCCGCCACCATGGACGGCTGCGGCAAGTTCCGCTTCTTCCGGAAGATCCTGCTGCCGATGGCGCGTCCGGCGCTCGGCACGGTCTCGGTACTGTCGGTCGTCGCGAGTTGGAACAACTTCTTTCTGCCGCTGCTGGTGTTCAACGACCCGAAATGGCAGACGATCCCGGTCGGCGTCCAGCAGTTCCAGGGCCAGTACTCGACCGACTACGCGCTCGTCCTCGCCTACATCGTGCTCGCCATGGTCCCCGCCCTCGCCTTCTATGCCGTCGCCGAGCGCCAGCTGATCGGCG
Organism: Streptomyces sp. NPDC046712; assembly: GCF_040645695.1. Classification (NCBI taxonomy): domain Bacteria; kingdom Bacillati; phylum Actinomycetota; class Actinomycetes; order Kitasatosporales; family Streptomycetaceae; genus Streptomyces; species Streptomyces sp. NPDC046712. The sequence continues at coordinate 76,975 of NZ_JBEYYW010000012.1, forward strand.
GCCTCACCGCGGGCGCCACCAAGGGCTGACCCGTCCCGCGTGACCTCCACCCCCGAGGAGACCCTGTGAAACGCCTGACCGCCCTGACAGCCGTCTTAATGTTAGCGCTCACATCACAGGCCGCGGCCGACCCCGTGCGACCCCCGGCCCACCCCCCGCGCGCCGGCATCGACTTCCGGGCCGAACTCCAGCCCATCGACGGATTCGGCTTCTCCATGGCCTTCCAGCGAGCCGACCTGCTGCACGGCGCGCGCGGCCTCAGCCCTGCCAAGCAGCGCGAGGTGCTCGACCTGCTGCTCAGCAAAGAGAAGGGCGCGGGCCTCTCGATCCTGCGCCTGGGCATCGGGTCGTCGACCGACAGGGTCTACGACCACATGCCGACGATCCTGCCGGCCGATCCCGGCGGTCCGGACGCCATCCCGAAGTACGTCTGGGACGGATGGGACGGCAGCCAGGTCTGGCTCGCCAAGGAGGCCAAGGCGTACGGCGTCGAACGGTTCTTCGCCGATGCCTGGAGCGCCCCGGCCTTCATGAAGACCAACGGCAGCGAGAACGACGGCGGCGAGCTCCTGCCCGAATGGCGTCAGGCCTACGCGAACTACCTCGTCCAGTACGCGAAGTTCTACCAGCAGGAAGGCATCAGGATCACCGACCTGGGGTTCACCAACGAACCCGACTGGACGGCGACTTACGCCTCGATGCGCTTCACCCCGCAGCAAGCCGTCGACTTCCTCAAGGTGCTCGGGCCGACCGTTCGCGCATCCGGACTGAAGACAGAGCTGGTCTGCTGCGACGCAGCGGGCTGGGACCGGCAGGTCGCCTACACCGAGGCCATCGAGGCGGACCCCGCGGCCGGCAAGGCCGTGCGGACCATCACCGGCCACCGCTACAGCGGGCCGACCTCGGTCCCGCAGCCCACCGACAAGCACGTGTGGATGTCGGAATGGTCGCCGGACGGCGCCACCTGGAACGAGAACTGGGACGACGGCAGCGGCTACGACGGTCTCACCGTCGCGGCCGACATCCACAACACCCTGACCGTCGCCAACGCCAACGCCTACGTCTACTGGACCGGCGCGTCCCTCGGCGCGACCCGGGGGCTCATCCAGCTCGCCAACCCCGGTGACGACTACCGGGTGTCCAAGCGGTACTGGGCGCTGGCCGCCTTCAGCCGGTTCATCCGCCCCGGGGCCGTCCGCGTGCCGGTCACGAACGCCGACCCGGCACTGCGGATCACGGCCTTCCGCAACACCGACGGCAGCCGCGTCATCGAGATCCTCAACACCGCGACCACCGAGACCTCCGCCGCCTTCACCCTTCGCGGCGGGCGCGACCGGCACCCCGACGCCTACGTCACCGACGAGACCCGCTCCATCACCCCGGCCGCCGTCGTCTCCACGCGCGGTACGACCCTCACGGCCACGCTCGCCCCGCGCGCGCTGACCACGATCGTCCTCGACTGAACCGCCCGGCACCCGAGGAGTCATCCATGTCCCTGTCCCGGCATCTGATCGCCCTGTCCGCCGCCGTCTGCCTCGCGGCCGGCCTCGCCGCCGCGCCCGCGACCGCCGAACCACGACCCAGGACGCTCGCCGAACTGGCCAGGAAGCACCACAAGTACTTCGGCTCGGCCACCGACAACCCCGAGTTCACCGACGCCGCCTACCTGAAGCTCCTCGGCAGCGAATTCGGACAGACCACCCCCGGCAACGCCATGAAGTGGTACGCCACCGAACCCGAGCGCGGCGTCTTCGACTTCACGGCCGGCGACGAGGTCGTGGCCTTCGCCAAGGCCCACCACCAGAAGGTCCGCGGCCACACCCTCGTCTGGCACAGCCAGCTCCCGGCCTGGCTCACCGAACGCAGCTGGACCGCCGAAGAGCTGCGCGCCGTCCTCAAGAACCACATCCAGACGGTGGTCCGGCACTACAAGGGCCAGGTGATCCACTGGGACGTCGTCAACGAGGCGTTCAACGAGGACGGAACCTACCGCGAGTCGCTCTTCTACAAGACGCTCGGCCCCGGCTACATCGCCGACGCCCTGCGCTGGGCCCACGAGGCCGACCGGCACGCCAAGCTGTACCTCAACGACTACAACGTCGACGGGATCGGCCCCAAGAGCGACGCCTATTACGCCCTGATCAAGCAGCTGAAGGCCGAGGGCGTCCCGGTGGAGGGCTTCGGCATCCAGGGCCACCTCGCGCTCCAGTACGGCTTCCCCGCCGACGTTCAGCAGAACATGCAGCGCTTCGCCGACCTCGGGGTCGAGGTCGCGATCACCGAGCTCGACATCCGGATGAACCTGCCGGCGACCCCGGAGAAGCTCGCCACCCAGGCCGCCTGGTACGCCGACTACGTCAAGGCATGCCTGGCGGTCGAGAAATGCGTCGGCATCACCATCTGGGACTACACCGACAAGTACTCGTGGATCCCCTCCGTCTTCCCCGGTGAGGGCGCAGCGCTGCCCTACGACGAAAACCTGATGCCAAAGCCCGCCTACCACTCGATCAGGAAGGTGCTGGGCGGATGATCAGGACGGCGATCGTCGGAACGGGCGGGATCGCAGGCATCGGCCACGTACCCGCCCTCCGGGCGCAGGCGCACCGGGCCGTGATCGTGGCGGCCGTCGACGTGGACGCCGCGCGCGCCGAGGCGTTCGCGGCCGAACACGGCATTCCCGCGGTCTACAGCGACCTGCACACGATGCTCGAGGAGCAGAGTCCGGACCTCGTCCACCTGTGCACGCCTCCGTTCCTGCACGCCGACCAGGCAGTGGCCTGCCTGGAGTCGGGGGCGTGGGTGTGGTGCGAGAAGCCGGTGGCGCTGTCGCTGGCCGAGCTCGACCGGATCCGTTCCGCCGAAGGGCCCGCCGCCGCGGGCGCGGTGTTCCAGCACAGGTACGGCACGGGGGCCCGCTACCTGCGCGAGCGGATCGCGGCCGGGACGCTGGGCCGTCCGCTGGTCGCGCAGTGCGTCACGGCGTGGTACCGCGACGACGCCTACTACGACGTGCCCTGGCGCGGCACCTGGCGGAGCGAGGGCGGTGGCCCGACGCTGGGCCACGGCATCCACCAGATGGATCTGATGCTCGAGGTGCTCGGCGAATGGGCCGAGGTACGCGCGATGGCCGGCCGCCTGGAGCGCGACGTCCAGACCGAGGACGTGTCCACGGCCCTGGTCCGGTTCGAGAACGGAGCCATCGCGACGGTCGTCAACAGCGTCCTCTCCCCGCGCGAGGAGAGCTACCTGCGGTTCGATCTCACCGACGCCACCGTCGAGCTGCGGCACCTGTACGGCTACTCCAACGCGGACTGGACGTTCACCACCAGGTCGTCCGGCGTGAAGTGGGAGCCGCCGGACGACCTGCCCAGCTCGCACACCGCCCAGCTCGCAGCCTTCCTGGACGGCTACGAGGCGTGGATCCGGCCCGACCTCGGCAGGCCCACCATGGAACTGGTCACCGCCTTGTACAAGGCCGCGATCACCGGCCTGCCGGTCCGGCGCGGAGAGATCGACGCGGCCGACCCGTTCTACGGCTCACTCAACGGGGGACGCCCGGAGGTGTTCCGATGACGTTCGAACTCCTGGAGAACGAGGACTCGCTGATCGTCCGGGTTCGAGGCGTCGACCTCTTCCGCTACGTGCACCGGCCGGTCATGGATCCCTTCGAGGCGCCGAAGCCCTACCTGCATCCGGTGCGCACGCTCGCCGGCGACGTGGTCACCGGGTACCGGCCGCACGACCACCGCTGGCACAAGGGCGTCCAGATGACGGCGTCGTGGGTGTCGGGGCAGAACTTCTGGGGCGGCGGCACCTACCTGCGCGGCCAGGGCTACGTCGACCTGCCGAACCTCGGCACCATGCGCAGCCTCACCGTGTCCGCCGGAACGGGCCACGGCCGCGCCGTGATCACCGAGGATCTGGCCTGGCACACGATGGCGGGGGAGCACTGGATCGACGAGCGCCGCACGCTCACCGCACGTGACGTCGGGGCCGACTCCTGGACCCTGGAGGTCACCACCGCGCTGACCAACGTCCTCGACACCGCACTGGTGTTCGGCAGCCCGGGTACACAGGGCAGAGAGCTCGCCGGATACTCCGGCCTGTTCTGGCGCGGCCCGCGCGACTTCACCGGCGGCGACGTGATCGGCCCCGCGATGGGCGAGAAGGGCGACTGGCTGGCCTTCATCGGCACGCACGACGAGGTCGACCGTGCCTCCACACTCCTGTTCCTGGACGATCCGGACGCTCCCGGCCGCTGGTTCGTCCGCAGTGAGCCCATCCCCGCCGTCAACCCGTCCCTGTCGTTCGACGAGGAAGTGCCGCTGGCCCCGGGCGACACCCTGTCGCGCCGCTACCGGATCGTCGTGGCCGACGGCGCATGGACCCTTGCGCGCCTGTCCCGCCACGTCGCGGAACACTCGTGGTGACCCCGCTCCCCGGCGGCGTGGGGATCTCCGGGTTGACCGTGTACGACTGGGAGGCCGCCGACGGGCTGTGCGGAGGCACGCCCCACATGCACCTCGTCTGCTCCGAAGCCTACGTCGTCATCAGCGGCGAGGGCAGCGTCCAGACCCTCACCACCACCGGCTTCGCAGACACCCCGCTGCGCCCCGGCGACGTCGTCTGGTTCACCCCCGGAACGATCCACCGCCTCGTCAACGCCGGCGGCCTGCGCCTCCTGGTACTCATGCAGAACAGCGGACTCCCCGAGGCAGGCGACGCCGTCTTCACCTTCCCCGCGCCCGTGATGGCCGATCCCGACGCCTACCAGGCGGCGGCCGCCCTGACCGGCGACCCCGCCGCGGCGGCGCGCCGCCGCCGCGACCTGGCACTCGAGGGATTCCTGGCCCTGCGCGAACGCGGGCTGCGGGAGTTCCACACGGCGGCCCACCGCCTGAAGAGCGAGCTGCTGGACGCCTGGTGGATCCGCTGGCGTGACGGTCCGCTGGCGGCGACCCTCACGACCGGCCGCCAACTGGAAGCGCTGAAGACCGGAGACCTCTCGCACCTCGATCACGGCGAAGTGTCGCGACTGGAGCGCCCGGAGGACCCGCTCTTCGGCATGTGCGGCCTCCGCCACCCCTATCCCGTCCCCGTCCTCCCGCCGCGGCCGCTGCGCGGTTCGTCGGGGTCACCTCACCTCCGTCCCCCGAAGGAGCTCTTCTGATGAGATTTCGCCATCCACCCCTGGTCCTGGGCCTCGTACTCGCCGTCCTGTCGTCCTTGCTGCTTGGGGTCACTCTCCTCAGTGCCCCGCCCGCCGCCGCGGCGACCGTCGACACCAACGCCTGGTACACGCTGGTCAACCGCAACAGCGGCAAGGCCCTGGACGTCTACAACCTGGCGACCAGCGACGGCGCCCGCATCACCCAGTGGACCAGGAACGACCAGAACCAGCAGCAGTGGCAGTTCGTCGCCTCCGGCGACGGCTACTACCGCATCAAGTCCCGCCACTCCGGCAAGGTCCTGGACGTCCACAACCTTTCCACCGCCAACGGCGGCCCGGTCGTCCAGTGGACCGACCTGAACGGCACCAACCAGCAGTGGCGGCCGGCCGACAGCGCGGACGGCTACGTGCGGCTCATCGCCCGCCACAGCAACAAGGCCCTCGAAGTACAGGGCGCCTCCACGGCCGACAACGCGAACGTCGTCCAGTACGACGACTGGGGCGGGGCCAACCAGCAGTGGCAGCTCGTCAAGGTCGCCGGTGGCAACCCCGGCACCTGTGCCCTTCCCTCGACGTACCGCTGGTCATCGACGGGCGCGCTGGCGCAGCCCAAGGCGGGATGGGCCTCGCTCAAGGACTTCACCGTCGCCCCCTACAACGGCAAGCATCTCGTCTATGCGACGACGCACGGCGCCGCGGGAACGGGAGTCGGTTGGGGTTCGATGAACTTCACCCCGTTCACCAACTGGTCGGAGATGGCCTCGGCCGGCCAGAACACGATGTCGAGTTCCGTCGTCGCGCCCACGCTCTTCTACTTCGCGCCGAAGAACATCTGGGTGCTCGCCTACCAGTGGGGCAGGACTGCCTTCTCCTACCGGACGTCGAGCGACCCGACCAACCCGAACGGCTGGTCTTCGGAGCAGGAGCTCTTCTCGGGAAGCATCGCCGGCTCGGGAACGGGGCCCATCGACCAGACGCTCATCGGCGACGGGACGAACATGTACCTGTTCTTCGCCGGTGACAACGGCAAGATCTACCGGGCCGCCATGCCGATCGGGAACTTCCCGGCCAGTTTCGGCGCGACCTCGACAGTCATCATGAGCGACACGACGAACAACCTGTTCGAAGCCCCGCAGGTCTACAAGCTCCAGGGCCAGGACCGCTACCTCATGATCGTCGAGGCGATCGGTTCGCAGGGCCGGTACTTCCGCTCGTTCACGGCCACCAGCCTGAACGGTTCATGGACACCCCAGGCCGCGACCGAGAGCAACCCCTTCGCCGGCAAGGCCAACAGCGGCGCCAACTGGACCAACGACATCAGCCATGGCGAGCTGATCCGCACCGGCGCCGATCAGACCTTCACGGTAGATCCCTGCAACCTGCGGTTCCTCTATCAGGGACGCGATCCCAACTCCGGCGGCGACTACGGCCAGTGGCCCTACCGGCCAGGTCTGCTGACGCTGCAGCGCTGACGACGAGCCACCGCCCCGGCTCCGGTGTGGGGGGCTCGGCAGACGGCCGAGCCCGCCACGCCGGAATGACGGCGGCGCAGACGGACGAGGAGCCCGGCGCCTGGCGGAGCGCGGGTGGCTCCTTCTGGAGGCGTCGGGGGCGTTCAGTGCCGGCCGGCGGATCGAGATCGGTACGTGCAACAACCACTTACGTGTCGGGATGCTCCGGCAGGGTGAGCCAGTCCGACCAGGAGATCTCTCGGCCGAGGAAGCGCGGCTGCTCGAACGGCCAGTCGGCGGCGATCCACTGCGGCACCAGCGCATCGAGGGCCTGCTCGACCTTGCTGCCCACCAGCTCGTCCACCACCCACCAGGAGATCTCGCCGTCCGCGCCGGCCCTCTCCGGTGGGTCGATGTAGACACAGCCGAGCAGAGCTGTCTCCGCCGCGTCGAACAGCGCGTAGTTGAAGGACTGGTGTGCGGCGATCTCCTTCTCGTGCCGCAACAGGTCGGCCTGGTCTGCCTCGTAGGTCATGGTGGCCGCGGGCCAGCCCCAGGCCGGGCCGAAGATGGTCCACAGCCGCTCGCGCGAACCCATCACAGCCGGATAGTCGAGCGGGGTGTCCGCCTCCCGGATCGGCCGCAGGTGATGACCACCGCCCGGCAGCGGTACCAGGACGGGATGGACGAAGTCATCGGGAAGCCAGCTCATGGCGCCCGACCGTAGCAGCGCGCGGCCGTCCGCTCCCCTGGATTTTCCCCGTATACGACCTCGACACCATGACCGATGCCCACACCGGGGAGGCCGGCCACGGCGCGCGGCGCCGCGGTCATTCACCGAGGACACGCCACGGGCCGGGCCGTTCCCGGGCCCCCGCCCATGCCGTATGTTCGGCTCGCTCAGGAGCCGTCGGCGACCCTTCCGGTGAAGATCGGGCCGACTGGTGGCTCTTCGAAGCCGAACAGCTGGATCCGCACCACTTCCGCCCGTTCGGTCACTCCGTCCGCGATCGTGGGTATGGCCACCTCGGTGCTCAGCTGACCAGCGGCGACGGTGGACAGCAGGGACATTCCGGCCACCTTGGACAGGGGGCGCTCCGGGAGCGGCGATTCTCCGTAGTTCTCCATCAGCCACTGCGGGTCCACGTCCGTGCTGGACAGCTCCGCACCGTCGCCCGTCGGAAGGACGCTGAAGGGGACGAACATCTCGGTGTCAGCGGCCTCGGACAGGGACACCCGCCACGTCAGGCTCTGCCCCTCGGTGACCCGGTCCGCGACCGGTGTCACGGTGACCTCGGGCATCGGGTCGTCGTTCTGCACGGTCACGCCGCCGTGGTGGGAACCGACCACCGCGCCCCGCACCGCCTTCACGAGGAAATCGTGAGAAACGTCGTAGGAGTAGCGCGTGTTGCCCTCCACCTCCACCGGCAGGTCGACGAGGTTGCTGCCGGGGTGCACCGACACCAGCCGGGTCGTGGCCCGTCCGGTGATGGGGTCCAGGACGAACAGCCGGACCTGGCCGTTGCCCTGGCCGGAGACCCGCACCGGGACCTGGTAGGTCCGCGTTCCGGAGTTCCCTTCCTCGACTTTCAGACGGCCGATGTCGACGCGGGGGAGTGCGGTCGGCAGGACGGCCGGTGTGCCGGGGCGCCAGCCCCAGACGTCCATCAGCCAGGCCCGTCCGGAGCTGCTGCGCGGGGTCAGCTCCAGGCTTTCGACCCTCGTCAGATCCAGCCCGGCCCGGGTCGCGGCGGTCAGCGGCACGCGAATCTCCTGTCCCCAGTACGAGGCGGTACGGTCGCTCCCCGGCAACCCGTCGAAACGGACCCCGCCGAGGGTGACCCGGCGGCCGGAAGCGTCGGCGACCGACACATCCAGCTTGGTTCCGGTGGTGCCCGGCGGCACGATCACCCGCAGGGCCAGCGCCTCGGCGCCGGAGAGGGAGACCGGCTTCGCGGAACGCACCCGTACCGCGGACCCCGGTGTCGGCCAGCTCAGGGCCACCGCGTGGCGGCCCGGTTCAGGGCCCGGCTCCCACTCCGCGAAGTGCGGCGAGGTCCCGGTCCCGTCAGAGTTCAGGCAGGCGACCGCCGGGTCGGCGTCCACCGCCGAACACAGCCGTCCGCCGCTCACGGTGAGCGAGGTGTCCGGTACGAAGGCGGTGGTGCGGTGCGCCCCGACGGCGTGGGTGAGCACCCGTGCGGGATCGGCGGACGGTGCTCGCGTGTTCGAGCCGTCCAGCAGGGGTCGTACGCGGTCGTCGCCCGCGACGAACAACCGGGCCGCCGCGGCGATGTACGTGGCGCCCGCGGCCTGTTGCTGAACTGCCGTCAAGCGCGTCGCGCTACCCGGCGAGCACACCGGGTCCGATCGGCCGTCGTCCGCGAAGTCGTCCTCGGCCGGAGCCTTCGCCTGCCCCGGCGTCCACTCGCTGTTGAAGAAGTTGTGGTTGGCGCCGACCATGTAGACCGCGCTGTGCAGGGCGGCACCTCGGCTGACTCCGCGCGTGCCGTCCACGTACGTCTCGCCCTGCAGGTCGGCGACGTCGCCGTCGCAGCCCGGCAGGATGGTCATCGACGGCACGTCGGGGGCCGGGTTCTGTCCGAAGGCAGTGGGGCCGATCAGGGTGGTGCCTCGGATGCGCCAGCGCACCGGACCCCGGTATCCGTCCTGATCGGCGGGAGGCGGGGTGATGCTGTCCGTGGCGGCCTGGTTGACGCCCTCCCCGCCACGCGAGTGGCCCACCAGCAGCACCTGGGACAGGTCGGCCGTCGGTGCGGTGCGCACGATCGCCGGTGCCGGAGCCCGGTTCTCCGCCCAGTCCGCCCATCGGGCGAGGTGCAGCCGCACCAGGGCGGAACGGGCCTGGGCTCCGCCGTCCTCCAGCGCGTCCTGCGCGTTGATGCCGTTGGCGGAGACGGATACCGTCAGGTACCCCTGGGACGCCAGGAGTTCCTGGTCGCGCAGATAACCCCGGTAACTCGGCACCGGCGTCGAACCGGCCGGGCAGGGCCATACGCCCCAGCGGTCACCGTCGGCCGTGTAGCAGGTGTCGTGGCGGCCGTGCAGGAAGAGCGCAAGCGGCCGGCGGCCTGCGGCCCCGGTCGGGGCCACCACGACCGCCTGCATCTCCACGGGGGCGGAAAGGCCCGGCAGCCGCACCGAGGGCAAGGTGTATTCGCCGGTGGCCGTCCCGTAACCGCCCGCCTTGCCGGGGTCGACGGGGTTGGCCGGCAGCGCGGGCAGCTGCGTGGCCGCCGGGGCGGTGCGTCGCCGCTGCGCACCCGCGGCGACGCCGGCTGGATCCAGACGGCGTCCCCCCGCCCGTGCCTGGAGGTCCGCCGCCTGTCCCAGCCCCACACCAGGGAGGTCGAGCCGGAACGTGCGCCGGTCCTTCGCTGCCACCGGCCGGCCGAGAAAATCATCCCCGGCATAGAACGCGACACCGGCGTCGGTCAACGGCACCGGTTCCGCCGAGTGCCAGACCAACTGCTGTTTCCCGGCATTCCCACCAGTGATCTGCCAGCCGGACGGGAGCCGGCCGTCTCGGCTGACCTGCGACGCGGGCAGCCGAGGATCGGCAGCCTCCTGGGCGGCGGTCGGCCCTGGCAGTGCCAACGCTGTCGCGAGTACCGCCGCGGCGGCGATCAGCATGCGTCTCGTACGTATCAAAGGTCCACTCCTGTTTGGTACTTGGTCGATCGCCCTGGCATTTCCGGGGGCGTTTCTCACCGTCATCCCTTACCGCTCGCATCAGCGTTCGAGAGACTCGGCGTCCCCCATGACAACCACCGGGTGCTGAGCGGGGTCGAGGGTGCGCAGCAGCTCCTGCATGTGCTGCTTCGCCACGCTGACGCAGGCTTGAGTGGGCCCGCCGTGGTCTACGTGCAGCCAGATGCCCCCGCCCTTGCCGGCGCCGAGCGGGCGGGTCCAGTCGAGGGGCGAGGTGCCAGGCTTGCGGTTGTAGTTGATCGCCACGACATAGTCGAAGGAGCCCGAGAGCGGCTCCCCTTCGAAGCCCGTGCCGTTGATGGTGAATCCGCGCCCTCGGTCGTACGGCAGCCTGGTGCCGGGATCGGCGAGCAGCCCGCCTGCGTCGGTGAGGGTGAACACACCGATGGGCGAGCGGAGATCACCCGCATGATGGTCGTCAGTCCAGCCTTTGAGGCCGTTGTGGGCCGGCCAGGTGGCTCCCGGCTCCCAGCCCGCTCCGGTGCGTCGGTACAGCACCACCTGCGACGTTGGGGAGTCCTTGCCCTGGCCGGTGACCAGCACGACCTGGCGTGCGTTGTCGGGAATCTCGGCCAGCGTCCGGGGGCCCAGGCCCGGCAGCCGCGCGGAGCTGTTGCTGTTCGAGGATGCCTGCCGGCCGGGTCTGGCCTGGGTTGTGCTGGGGGCCGCAGGCACGGTGGCCGAACTGTCATGCGCTTCGGCGGCCGAATGGCCGTCTTCGATCGCTCTGACCCCCGTCCCCATCCCGCCGCATCCGGTGAGCATGACGAGCAGGGCCAGGCCGGCGGCCGGTATCCCGAGACACCTCGCGCTGAGGGTTGCAGAGGTGGTCGCTCGTCGATTCCCGGCCCAGGCACGACGGCGTGCGGACCGACGCATTGATGAAGTCATGGTCGTCAGGCTGGAGGAGACGTATGAGGAACTCGTCAGCACCAGACTCCCGGCCCGGAGCTGTGGCCAATCCCGGCCCGGAGCTGTGGCCGATCGGCAGACAGGCCGGGATCGGCGGTGAGACGGCCGGTTGCTTCGGTGGACGAGGGCTTCATCGTGCGTGTCGGACGCGCGTCGCTGGTTCGCGTGAAACAGACCCGGTGCGCACGGCACGGTGAGTCGCCACGGCCTCAGCAGGAGTGACTGGGGGTTCGGACAATCCTTCGCGACCGCAGCCGGGACATTCGATCGGCTCGTCTCCACCATCACTCCGGACGGTCGCCGCACGGGATGCCTCGAGCGACCGCGGCCATGCGAATATCAGGAAGTTGTCAGGGTGTGGGAAGCCTCGCACATGGTTCTGGACACCGATCACACGCGCTTAGAGTCAGCTGCGTGTGCGCACATATTCTGGTCGCGGAAGACGACACCATGCAGGCTGAGCTCATACGACGGCTGCTGCTTCGTGAGGGTCACACCACCGTCGTCGTCTCTGACGGGCGGGCCGCGATCGACGAGGCTACGAGCCGCAGACCCGACCTGGTTGTCCTGGACCTCATGCTGCCCAGGGTCGACGGACTCGGCGTCTGCCGAGTGCTGCGGCAGAACGGGGACGTACCCGTTCTCATGCTCACCGCCCGCTCCACCGAGGACGACGTGCTGCTCGGCCTCGAGGTCGGTGCGGACGACTACATGACCAAGCCATACAGCCCACGGGAACTGATGGCCCGCATACGTACCGTCCTGCGCCGCACCCTCCGGCCCGCCGACGGCTCCCCCGTGCTCCGCGCGGGCGGCATCACCGTCGATCCGGCACGGCACGAAGTCACCTGCGACGGCGTACCCGTCCCGTGCACACCGGGCGAGTTCGCCATCCTCCATGCCATGACCGAGGCACCCGACCGGGTCTTCTCGCGCCGTCAACTGCTGGAGCACACCCGGGGTCATGACCGCGCCTCCACCGAGCGTGCCATCGACGTACACATCATGAACCTGCGCAAGAAGATCGAGGCCGACCCGCGCAGACCCGTCCGGCTGCTGACCGTCTTCGGTGTCGGCTACAAGCTCACCGGACAGCCGTCATGACGCCTGGTCCCCGCATGCCCTGGCGCAAGAGCCTGCTGGTCCGGCTGCTTCTCACTTCCATCGCCATCGCCGTACTCTCCGTGGGCGCCACCGCCTGGCTGGCCGTGCAGACCACGACGCGGGCCATCCAGGAGGAGCGCGGTCAGGTGCTCTCCGACGACACCGACATCCTGCGGCAGCTCAGTGGCTACGCCGCGACCCACGCCGACTGGGGCGGCGTGCAGTCCTCGGTGCAAGCCCTCTCCCGCACCATGGGCCGGCGCGTCGCCCTGACGTCGGAGGACGGCCGCACCATCGCCGACTCCGCCACCCCAGGCACTGCCCTGCCCGCGCGCGCCTCAGCAACCGTCGACCCGCTGAACACCGACACCGATACCGAACCGGGCGCCCAGCTCGCCGGGATCGACCCGCGGGCGGTCGGACCGTATCTCCTCCCCGCAGCAGAACGAGCACAGGTGAAGGCGCTCGCCGACAAGCGCCTGACCTGTATGCGCGCGAACATGAGCGACGGCAGCATCCGGCAGCTTCCCAGCGGCCGCTCCGTAGTCATCGCCGACGGCGGAGAGGCGTCCGTGCCCTCGCAGTGCGCGGACGGAGCGCTCAGCACCCCCACCCGCACCGAGCAGAAGGCACTGGACCACCTCAGCTCTCTGACCGCCCCCTGCCTCAGCCTGGACGGCGCGAAGCAGCGGGCAGCCAGCCCGCCGGCCGGAATCGGAGTCGATTTCATACCCGGCTCCACCGCCGCGCCCGAAGGTCCCGGCCGCCGGCTCGATGGCAGTCGGCAGACGCAGACCTGTGTCGACGACGCGCGCCGCACCCAACTCGACCCGTACGTCGCCCCCAGAGCGAGGCTCTATCTGGGCGCCCTCGGCCAACAGTCCGTGGGCTTCGACCTCTCTCCCGCCAACAAGGCCAAGATCGTCGGCGTCGCGGGGGTGGTCCTCGTCGTCACCATCGCCATAACCACCGTGGTCGCGATCCGCCTCGTCCGTCCCCTGCGAGCCCTGACGGCCGCGGCCCAGCAGCCGCCACAGCGGCACACACACGTCGCCGTCACCACCAAGGACGAGACCGGCCACCTGGCCGCCGCCTTCAACGACCTCACCACACGACGCCAACAACTGGAGGCACAGCGCAAGGCCATGGTCAGCGACATCGCCCATGAGCTGCGGACCCCTCTGACCAACATCCGCGGCTGGCTGGAGGTCACCCGCGACGGGCTGCTCGAGCCGGACCCGGACCTCATCGCCTCCCTGCACGACGAGGCACTGCTCCTGCAGCACATCATCGACGATCTGCAGGACCTCGCCGCCGCCGACGCCGGCACCCTGACACTGCACCGCGAACCCGTACGCGCGGACGACCTCGTCGCCCAGACCGTGTCGGCCCACCGCACCCGGGCGGAATCCTCGGACATCCGCCTGTGTACCCACACCGATCCCGGCCTCACCCTGGACGCCGACCCGGTGAGGATGCGGCAGGTACTGGGCAACCTCACCTCCAACGCGCTCCGGCACACTCCGGCGGGCGGCACGATCACACTCACCGCCCGACAAGCCGGCGACCTGGCCGTCCTCACCGTGGAGGACACCGGCAGCGGCATCGCCACCGACGACCTCCCCCACGTCTTCGAGCGCTTCTGGCGGGCCGAGAAGTCCCGCAGCAGACGCACCGGCGGCAGCGGCCTGGGCCTGTCCATCGCCCGCCAGCTCGTCGAGGCGCACGAAGGAACCGTCACCGTCGACAGCGAGCCCGGCAGCGGCTGCGTATTCACCATCGAACTCCCCCGAGCTCATCACACGAACCGACAAACCCCATGACACACGCAGCGCGAACCACGGCCGACGCAGCGCGCCCGTGCTCCAAGCCCTGGCTCGTGACATGTCGGGCCGCGAGAGAGGCGGCGTGGTCTTCACGACCGCCGCCAAGGGACGGTCTGGCCGGCTGCTCGGCAAAGGGAACTGCGCCACCACCGCCGGGCTCGCTGCTCCCGCGAGGTGTTCTCCTGCTCCCTGTTCACACCGAACACCCCCGACCGGGAGGTCACCCGCTCCTACGCCGGCGAGGGCGCCGTGCCTGCTTGACTTCACCGCCACCGACGACCGGGAGGGCGCCGAGCTGTCGGCACCGCGGGGCACGACCCTGCGCCTGCACCGGGTCCTGCGCCCCGCTCCGGAGAACACCCCTCTCCTGCCCCGCGGGCGACCGGCCATGTCGCCGGCTGCTGGAACCTGCCGGACGGCACCCGTGCGCGAGGCCTGTTCGTCACCCTGCACACGGGCCCGCGTACCTGGGCGACAGCCTGACGCGGCACCACCGGCCGGTGTCAGGCCTCCTGGACCGCAGGGGGTCGGACGTCGGCCGGGTCCAGGGACAGCGCGGTCTTGGCCATGGCGGCGAACTCGTCGACGAGGATCTCCGTGCGACCGGCCTCCACCTCGTCGAGCACGGTCCGTACGGCGGCGGCCGGATCGTTCTTGGGCAGCTCCATGCCCGCCATCATGTCGGTGTCCGTCGGGCCCAGGACGACACCGCTGACCAGGGTGTTCTGGGCGGCGAGTTCGAGCCGGACGCAGTTGGTCAGGCTCCAGGCCGCGGCCTTGGCCGTGTTGTACGCGCCGGCGTGCTCACCGCCGACCCAGGACGCCACCGACAGCATGTTCACGAGCGCGCCGCCACCGCCCGCCCGCAGGACCGGTGCGAAGGCACGCACCATGTTCAGCAGGCCGAAATAGTTGGTCTCCATCTCCAGCCGGATCCTGTCCATGTCGCCGATGACCAGATCGACCGGGTCAGGCTCATCCAGCAGCTGTATGCCGCCGGGCTGCGCAGCGGGACGGTCCGCGAGATCCTGCGCCTCTACATGGGCACCGGCGAGGACGGCCCGGACCCGGTCGCGCTGCTCTCCGCGGAACGCGCCCGGATCGACCGGCAGATCACCGATCTGCTGGAGGTCCGGGCGCGCCTCGACCAGATCCTGGCCGGTGACCCCGCCTGCCGTTACGCCCCGTCCCGCACCGACTGACCGGAGCCGCGCCGCAACCGCAGCGTCACTAGGTTCTGTCGTCAAATGTCACGCCCACATCAGGAGTGATGCGAGGGTGACGGCTGCTTCGTAGGACTGGGCGGTTTTGTCGTAGCGAGTGGCGATGCCGCGCCACTGCTTCAGGCGGTTGAAGCAGCGTTCCACGGCGTTGCGGTGCTTGTAGACCTCCCGGTCGAAGGCCGGCGGGCGGCCACCGCGGCTGCCTCGCCGGGCCCGGTTGCCGACCTGGTCGGCCCGCTCGGGAATCGTGTGGGCGATGCCCTTGCGGCGGAGCCAGACGCGGATCGCCTTCGAGCTGTAGCCCTTGTCGCCCAGCACGTGATCGGGCCGGGTGCGGGGTCGTCCCGGTCCGATCCGGGGCACCCGAATCGCCTCCATCACGGCGGTGAACCGGGTGCAGTCGTTGGTGTTGCCGCCCGTCACGACGAAGGCGAGCGGACGGCCCCGTCCGTCACAGGCAAGGTGAATCTTGCTGGTTAGGCCGCCTCTGGACCGACCGAGGGCCGGGTCGCGGAGCCCCCTTTTCGGGCCCCCGCCGCATGCTGATGGGCCCGGACGACCGTGGAGTCGACAGACACCAGCCACTCGATGTCTCCCGCCGCGTCCGCCTTCGCCTGCGCGGCCCGCAACATCCGGTCGAACGTCCCGTCCGCCGCCCACCTGCGAAAACGCGTATGCAGCGTGGCCCACGGACCGTAACGCTCGGGCACATCCCGCCAGGCCGTCCCAGTCCGGAACTTCCACACGATCCCGTTCAAGACCCTTCGGTCGTCCAGCCGCTTCCGCCCCCGCAACGACTCGGGAAGCAGCGGCCGGACGAACTCCCACTCGGCATCAGACAGTTCATGACGACGTATCACGACCCCATGATCCACCATCCAAGATCATTTGAAGACACTGCCTAGGAGCGTGGGTCAGTAACTGTGACTGAGCACGCTGGTTGGCCGCTGAGCGCCGTAGTTGGCTCAGTGGCAAAGAGCACCTGTTCAGTCGAGGACCGCGGTGGCTTCGATCTCGACCAGGTGGTCGGGGACGTCCAGTGCCGCAACGCCTATCAGCGTGGTCGGCGGAGCCGGTGTGACCCCCAGCTTCGCGGCTGCGCGGGAGATCCCTTCCAGGAGCGCGGGCATCTTGTCGGGGGTCCAGTCGACGACGTAGAAGGTCAGCTTCGCCACGTCGTCGAACGAGCCGCCGATCTCGGCCAGGGCGGTGCCGACGTTGAGATAGCTCTGCTCGACCTGGGCGGTGAGGTCACCTTCCCCGATCGTGACTCCCTCGGCGTCCCATGCGACCTGCCCGGCGATGAAGACCAGCCGTGATCCGGATGCGATCGACACCTGCTGGTAGACGTCGATCTTGGGCAATCCGTTGGGGTTTACAAAGGTAATGGCCATGCTGCCCGTCTCCTCGTCCTGAGCGCCTGTGGGCTCGCGTCCGCGACGCCCAAGACACTCGTTGGTCTCTTGTGGTTACTCAGGCACTGTAGGAGAGTGGTCGCTGACGTGGAAGAACGCACTTTTCAGTGACTGGAGAACCTTATGGTGACCAAGCAGTTCACAGGCTCGCCCGAGGACGCAGACCTGGCGCGTGCGGGCTCGTTGGCGCGGGAGATCTTCTCCGACGTCGCCAACAAGTGGGCGTTCCTGATCGTCGAGGGTCTCGGTGATCGCACTCTGCGCTTCAGCGAGCTGCGGAACGAGATCGAGGGCATCAGCCACAAGATGCTCACCCAGAACCTGCGCATGCTGGAGCGCAACGGCCTGGTCGAGCGCACGGTGCATCCCACTGTCCCACCGCGGGTCGAATACACCCTCACCGAGCCGGGCCAGGCTCTGCGAGCGACAGTCGACGGGATGTGCGACTGGACCCGCCGGTACCTCGGTCACATCGAGGCCGCCCGCCGTCACTTCGCCCCCTGAGCTCTGCGGCCAACTGGGATGCTCAGAGTGGCCAACCAGCGTGCTCAGTCACATCGCCGACGGACGGAAGTTCACCGGGAACCTTCACACCTCAGCACGGGAACCCCACGCAACACGAGCCACGTTTCCGCAGGTCAGCGAAGCCCGTCGCTAGCCCGGCTGAGCCAGTCGACGAGTCCTCGGGCCGCTTCGGTGGCGATGCCTCTTCCCTGCCACGGAGTCCCTAGAACCCAGGCGATCTCGGAGATATGACCGTGGCTGGAGGGGCTGATCGTCGCCTGGACGGTGCCCGTGAGGTATGCCTCGTCACGGAGCCGGATCACCCAGTTCAGCCAGGTGACGGCCGGATCAGGAGGGTCCAGCCGCCCGGTGCTGATACGCCGCGACCGCCTCAGGGCGTTCGACGAGCCGGCCGCGTTCGAAGCGGGCTCCGGCGCGGACGAGGGCGACGAGGTGTGGTGCGTTCACGGATCGCCAGCGGGCCTGGCGGACTCGACGAGTTTGAAGACCATCGCGAGTGCGGCGGCCGCGCTGCCGGCTCCCTTGGTGACCTTGGTCCGCAGCGGCACGGTCGCGAAGGTCGATTCGATGGGATTCGTCGTGCGCAGGTGGACCCAGTGCTCGGCGGGGAAGTCGTAGGTGAGGAAATGAGCGGCAGGGTCCTCCTGGCACGCGGTACGGTGCGCCGATGTCAGCGATCAAGAAGTTCCAAGTCACCTTTGACTGCGCAGAACCTGAGCGCCTCGCTCGCTTCTGGTGTGAAGTGTTGGGGTACGTCATGCCGCCGCCACCGGAGGGGTTCACCACCTGGGACGATTTCAACCGCACCCTGCCTCCTGAGAAGCAGGGATCATGGTTCGCCTGCAGCGATCCCTCGGGCGTGGGCCCGCGCCTGTACTTCCAGCGCGTCCCCGAAGGAAAGATGGTTAAGAATCGGGTGCATCTCGACGTCCGGGTCGGCACTGGGCTCGTGGGGGACGAGCGCCTCGCCACGCTCGAAGCCGAGTGCGCACGACTGGTCGCGCTCGGTGCGACCCACGTACAGACGTTGTACGCCGATGAGGAAAACGAGTCGTGCATCCCGATGCTGGACATCGAGGGCAACGAGTTCTGTATCGACTGAACATTCTCCGAGCCGGCGAGGTGGGCAGCCACCTTCCTTGGGCCTCTCTGGTCTCGTATGGGGCGGGCGCTACCTCGCGAGGACGAGGTTGTGCCAGCCGGGCGATGCCGAGCATGGCGGTGTGAACGCCGTCGCCTTTCAGACGGCAGTCACGAAGGATCTTCCATGCCTTCATCCCCGCGAAGACGTGCTCGACGCGGGCCCGGACCTTGCGGTGAGAGGTGTTGTGCTCCTCTTTCCAAGCCGGCAGTTCGGTCTGGCCGCGTTCACGACGAGTCGGGAGTCGGCGTCGATGGCGACCTGGTGGTTGGTCGAGTACCGGTAGTTCTTCGACTGCTCGGCAACCGTATGATCCCGCGTGGGCACTAGTGCGCCGTCGACGATCAGCACGGCGTCCTTACGGAGCCGCTGACGGGGCTGAACCGCAAGCGACGGTCCGAGGCGGCCGATGATGCGGTTAGCGGCCGACTTCGACACCCCGAACAGCAGGGCGAGCTGCGGCAGCGTCAAGTTTCGTGCGCCAGTAGGCCGTTACCAGCAGGATCCGGTCCTCCAGACTCAGGCTCCACGGTCGACCCTGCGCGCAATCCTATGCACGCGAAATCTGTGCGGTGGCCCAAGTCGCCACGTCAGCGGCGCGACGCGTGGCCGGTGGGTACGGCACTGCGAGTCCGCGATGCCATCAGCGAGCGGAACAGGATCGCCGTCGTAGTCGGCCCGGGGGTGCGGACTCCGCCAGGGCGAGGTGGCGTTCCCGTCGGTAGAGGTGGAGCGCCTGGCAGTGGGCGGCGGCCCCGAAGGGCGGTTTCCACGTGCTTCGGCACACCTACGCCTCGATCATGTTGGAGGCCGGAGAGTCCGTCGTGACCCTGGCTCGGTGGGTCGGACACTCCTCGCCGGCGATCACCCTCGGTTACTATGCTCACTTCATGCCGGAAGCCGGCAGCAAGGGGCGCGGCACCATCGACGGTCTGCTTGGGGAGTGGGGAGACCGGCTCGCCGGCCGAAACTCCCAGATTCTCCCCAGCGCCGTTGACCGGTGACTCCTGCCTCTACGCCCCGGAGAAGTCGTCCGTGGATTGTAAGGCTGAAGAGATGGGTGGCCTGGGAAAGTGTTGGAAGAGGTCGTAGCGACCCGCTATGTCACGCCCCTGCGTGAAGGCGGTTCGCTCCCCGGGATCGTCGAGGCCGACGATCTCGGTACGTACGTCATGAAGTTGTCCACCTGGTGGCGCTGACCTGCATCGATGGGGCTGCGTCTGCCCCTGACCTGCGCGGATGACTCTTTCAGCGTCTTTCAGGATTCTGCTGCGTTACGCGGTCGATTCTCCCCACGCGCTCCCCAGGACCGCCCATACTCCCCAGATTCTCCCCAGGACGGCGGGCTTGGTGGCATGGGACGTCCCACCACCGGAGGCGCTGCCAAGGGCACGTTAATGGACGCCTGACCTCGAGATCGCTGCTGAGGGCGGCGGTGCGGCCGACTACGTGCTTGCGATAGCCCGCCGTCGGGATCGTGGAGGCCGGCGAACGCGGCTGCCAGGAACTCACAGCAGCTGTCATTGGTCTCTCAGGACACACGACCTCAGGCACCAGTGCGCATGCTTCGATTTCGTCCTCAGACGTGGGCAGTATCGGCCTCGTCGTCCGGCGTCGTGGACAGTCCGGCCGCGTCGGCGAGGTCCGGGTCCTCCATGCTTTGGTTTCCCGCAGGTGTGTCCGCCTCCTCGCCCGGAGTCCGGTCGCTGTCGGCGAGTGTCGGCAGGACATATGCCTGGGCCAGCCCCGCGAGGTGGAGGGGGAGGGGGAGGGACAGGGCGGCGGCGTAGTCCGGGGCCTGGCGGAGCTGGTGCATGGCGAGGGCCAGCGCCTCGGGGTCGTCGGGCTTTTCCCGTACGGGGGCTGCCGAGCCGTCGTCCTCGTGGCAGCCCAGGACCGTGATCTCCACCAGGGTTGGGTTCCAGGCGCTGGTGCCCGCCTGCGAGGTGAGGTTGCCTGCCGCGTTGACCCGGGTGGCGAGGCGGTCGAGTGCGGGGGAGATCGCATGGGTTCCGGGGCGTTCGGTGGTGCTGTAAAAAACCCGCTCGCCCGGCGAAGCCCCGTCCCCGTGCCGCTGCTGAGGATTCTGCGCCCAGAAACCGGCCGGCTGCCCGTGGGACTTGCCTGGTTCGGCCAGGCCCCACCACTGGGCGCTCTCGCGGCCGCCGCACCCGCGCACGCGTACGAGGCGGAGTTCGTCGTCCAGCCGGCCTGCCGGGGCGTGGCCGGTCTTGATCAGGTCGCGTTCGATCAGGCCGTCCTGGAGCCAGGGCCAGTGCAGTCGGCTGTTCTGAGCGTGGGTGAGCAGCGCGGTGGGCTGTCCACGGAGGGAGTGCAGCACGCGCTGGAGGAATGCCGCCGTCTCCTTGCGCTGCTGGGCGAGGTTGCTGCGCCACTGCTTGCCGGTGACCCAAGGGGCATCGGGACGCGCATCCTCGCCTGGAGTCTCGGGTTCCGTGAACGCCTCGGGGTTGATCTCAGCCTGTTTCACCAGACCGAGGAGGAACTGCGGGTAGGGCACCCATTCCCCTGCGGTGTCATCCCAGCCGCGTACGGCCGCGAGGCCGTGCCCGGCCGGGAGCGGGGTGACGAGGACCGCCACAGGCAGGTGCTTGGGCAACCGGGTCGGGCCGTCCTTGCGACGCTTCACCATCCACACCGCCGCGTACTGCAGCGCGTCGGGAAGATCGTCACCGAGGGTGTGCTGGGGCAGTACGCGGACACCGAGCTGACGCAGTCCGTCGAGCCATGAGCTGTGTGCGCGGTGGTCGAGGCTGTCCGCGTTGTCGATCTGCCGGTCGGTGGACGGGGTGACGACGAACTGCGTCAGCAGGCCCGCGTCGGCGCACCCGAGGCGGATTGCGAACTTGGGGTCGGTCGACGCCGGGCGGAACGTGCTGCGGTGTGCGATTTCCACGAGGGCGAGTTCGGGGCGGGAGGGGTCCACCCCGTCCGCGCGGAGCCAGGCGCGCAGGGCACGGCGCCGATCGGCAACGGCCGCCGCGAGTGCCGCACCTCTGCGCTTGACCGCCGGGTCGGGCACGAGCCGGTCGCCCAGTCCCTCGGCGAGGGGCAGACAGCGCAGCCGGAGGGTGATCTCCGCCGTCCGCCACTCCAGGACGACCGGCGCTCCGGGCGTGGCCTCGTCGAAGTCCCGCTCCGTGATGTGGGCGGCACTGGCGTCGCCGTCGCCGTCGAGGCCCAGGGCCTTGGCGAACTGCTCCACCGCCTCGCCGCGCACCTCGGGCGACTGCCACAGCAGCCGGGCCTCCACCACGGGCGGGCCGGCCTGTTCCGGGCCGTGGGAGGCGATCCGGGCCTGTGCCGCAAGCGCCACGCGCCGTGCCTGGGTCTCGCGCAGCAGCTCCTCCTTCTTGGCCTCGTCGGTCCTGGGCTTGGGCCGCCGGTTCTGCGGAGCGCCGATGCCCTTGCCGCGCCCGCGCGCGAGGTCGGGTACCCGGACCAGTGCTTCAGGGAGGGCCTGCTCGGCCCATTCCGTGAGCTGAGCCCGCTGGTTGGGCATGAAGCCGGGGCCGATCTCGTGTTGGCCCATCCTGGTGCTGTGGACCACGGCGGCGCGGACGCCGCGGCCCTCGCCGATCCAGGAGACCGGTTCGGTAAGGAGTTGTTCGGGGTCGGGGAAGTTGCCGGCGAGGCTGAGTCCGCGCAGGATGCCGGCCGTGTCGTTCTCCGACCAGACGAACGTGTCGGCGGCCCGGTCGCGGCGCAGACGGGCCAGTGCGTAGCGTTCGGTGGCCGGTGCGCCGGGCAGCCAGGGGATGGTGGGCCGCAGATAGACGGTGGTGGCCTCCCGGTAGGGCAGGTTGAGGCGTTTGGTGGTGGTCCGGGGGTGGGTCGCCCAGCGGCGCACCCCCCAGTGCAGGTGGACACGCGGCCTGGGGTCGAACGGTGTGGTGTGCAGGGAGATGTTCAGGAGGACGGAGAACCACCACTCCTTGCGTTTGACGGTCCGGCACAGGGGCTGCGACATGAGTTCCGCGCCCTGGTCGCGAGGCCCGCGGGGCAGCGCCCGGAACCGCAGCTCCCCGCCCTCGAACGGGAAGGGATCGAGGGTCAGGATGCGTCGTGCCAGGGCGTCGGTGGCGAGCTGGAACTGGCGCGGTTCCGGGGCGGCGGTGCCGCCCCGGGTGATCGGGGTGGTGAGGAGTTCGAGGCCGGTGACCGGCTGCCACCCGGGCAGGTTCTGCTTCAGCTCGGCGCTGCTCGCGAGCAGCAGTGCGCGGAACCGCGGATCCTGTGCGGAGTCCTTGGGACCGAGGGTACGCAGCCAGGCGTCGAGGAGCTGCCGCAGGGAACGGCCCGGGAGGGGGTCGGGCGCCGAGGCCGGTACGTACATCCAGAAGTCCTCGGCGCCCTGCGGCCCCGGTTCCACGGGGATCCGCGGCCGGGGGCGGACGATCACGTCGGGGGCGAGCGTCTGGAGCACGCCGTCGAGTCGGCGGGTGGGCAGCGTCGGCTGTCGCTTCTCCTCGTCCCGCCCGTGGTTGTGCAGGTCGAGGAGTCCGGCATGCCAGTGTTCGGGGAAGGGGAGCGCGCGGAAGTCCTCAATCCAGGGGGTGCCCTCCTCGGCCAGGTGGTACGCGGATCGGCGGATGTTCTTGTACATGTCGGTTCTCCCTGCGATGTCCGTACGTGCGCGGGTGCGGTTGCCCGCCAAGAGCGCTGCCCAGGGCGGTGATCGGCGTGCTTCAGGCGCCCGACCGCGGGCCGGGTGACGTCCCCATGGCGCACAGTGCTTCGTACAGCGGGCGGTAGAGCAGCTTGACGAGTGCGGCGTCGGCGGGGTCGCTGCGCGCGCCGTACCCGGCGGTGTCGCAATCGGTGTCGGTCCGGGCGAAGTACGGCGCCAGGACGTCCCGCAGCCGGACGAGCAGCCCCGGGTCGCCCGCGCGGCGTGTTCGCCGGCCCTGGCCGGTGAAGGGGGCCTGCGCCGCGGCGAGTCGTGGTGCGAAGGCCGCGTCGACGAACACGACGCGGGCGGGTACGCCCCCGCGGACGAGGCGCCCGATGACCTGCCAGATGGTGACGAGCTGGTCCCAGACGAAGGACTTCTTCTCGTCGTCGGAGAGCGAGGAGTAGATGTAGGGCCGTGACAGCACGTGTCGCCACACGCCGCGTGCGGTGGTCCTGAAAGCGCTGCCCGCCGCGTCCAGGTCCCCGGCCTGGGTGACCATGTCGCTGAACGTCCCTTCCTCCGGCAGCTTCAGCTGACCGCGTACGAACCGTGTCGCCCAGTCGTTGATGGCGAAGACCGCCAGGGAGAGGTCGTCGGGGCGGGGGTGCGGGCGGACCAGGAAGAACACCGTCCCGAACGCCGCCACCTTCTCCTCGCCGGGCCGTTGGGGGGTGGTCAGGATGTTGTGTCCTCGCTCCACGGCGAGGAGGGGCGCCACGAGCAGTTCCGCGTCCGGGTCGTCGGCGAAGGACGCGAGGTCCCCACGCCGGACCGCTCCTGCACCCGACCCCGATCCCGTGCCCAGTGCCTGGCTCCCCGCCGGCGCCGTCCCGTCGACGGCGGCCTCCAGTTCGGCGTCGTCGGCAGCCAGGACGCGTACCCGGCCGCGCCAGCGCGGGATCTCGTTCAGGGCGGTGGCGGCCACCTTGGCTTCCGCATAACTGCCCACCAGGAGCAGGGCGCGCTTGCGGCGCTGGTCGGGGATGCGGGCGAGTTCGCTCTGGAGGGGAGAGGAGTTGCCGTCGCTCCGGGACCGGGCGAGCCGGTCGATCATCAGCCGCAGGACGTCCTCACGCTGGTCGGGATCCTGGCCGGAGAGCCGGATCGGCTGCCCTGCGGCGTCGTAGAGGAACTCGGTGCGGAACACGGTCTCCCGGATGGCGTCGAGAGCCTTGCGCTGCGGTTTCAGTACGGCACGGACGGGGGCGAGGACATGGGCCCGGGTGGAGGTGCCGGCCCAACTGGTGCCCGACATCAGCAGCACATGCGGGCCCGCCTTGCCGAGGCCGGGGTCGGCGCCGAGCTGGGGAAGTCCCAGGAGCAGTTCCCGGCCCACGCCCGCGCAGCGGAAGAAGCGCAGGGTGCCGGTGCGGTGTCCGTCCTTGTCGCGGGCCGCGGCCCGCTCGTCCACCAGGTACTGGAAGCCCAGGACGTTGCCCATGGGCGCTTCGGGCAGCAGCGGCGCGTAGTCGAGCGGCGGGCGGCGGGTCAGCTCGTGGGCCGCGGAGTCCAGCCGCAGCGCCGCCTCCACCTGCGGCCACAGGAACGTCACCCGGTCCAGACGCTGGTGCAGGGCGGCGAGGACGAGGGTGAACTCCAGCCGACGCGCGTTGAGTTCCCGCCACTCCTCGGTGAGCGGTACGTCCTCGGGGGCGGGCTTCCTGCCTCGCCCGGCGGCGGACCCGGGGCGCTGTTCCGGGCCTGGCGCTCCGACGAGGAGAAAGTCAAGGAACGCGCGAACACGGCGTCGTGTCTGTTTCTCGTCGAGGGTGTGCAGGACGTCGTGGGTGAGGGCGGTGAGCTCGTCGGCGGGGGTTCCGTAGGGGCCGCGTCCGCCGAGCGGATCGTCGCGGAACGTGTCGAAGAACCCGGTGATCTCCGTGCGTCGCTGCGCCCAGGGAGCCTCGGAGACGGGGGAGTCGCCCTCGGCCCCGAGTCCTTCCTCGTCCTCGTAAAGCGCGCTCTCGTCCTCGATGTCCCCTTCGCTCGCGCTGTCCGGCCGCCCGCCGGCCCGGCCTCGCGTCAGCGGGTACCAGGCGTGCAGCAGCTTCTCCTGGAGGGTCCACGCACTGAAGTAGTCGATCTGCACCCAGTCCCGGAGGCTTCCGTCGTCGATGAGCATGGCGTACAGCCGGTCCGCGGCGGAACCGACGATGTCCAGGGCGGCGGACCACCTTTCCACGTCCTGGTCGGAGAGCTGCAGTCGTCCCTGCCGGGCGAGTTCGGCGATCTCGTGGGTCTGCAGCTGGTCGAGCCAGGAGTCGGAGACACCGGTGGTGACGAGCGTGGCCGACGGGGCGAACATCTGGTCGAGCTGCATCTGTACGCGGTCGGCCTCGTCGACGACGACGATGTCGCTGCGCAGACAGGCCAGCTCCAGATAGCGCAGGCGCTCGGCGTTGAGCTGACGCGGAACAGAAGTCTGGACGAGACTGGCCGGGTTGGCCACCCAGATCAGCGCGTCCACGAGGTCGCGCGCGGCGGAGTGCCGGGGGCAGACGCTCCACAGCGGGCAGGCGTGCGGGCTGCCCAGCTCCTCCTGGTTGGTGTCGGTGTCGTCCGGGGAGCCCTCCGTGCCGACGGCGCCCCGGGCTCGTTCGAGTTCGCGTACCGCGCGCTCGGCCGGGGGCTCCTCGGCGGTCTCCTGGCGCCGGGCGGGGTGAAGGGCACCACAAGGCGCGTCGGTGTAGCGCAGGGGCTCGGACGTGTCGAGTGCGCGCAGGGCGTCCAGTGGGCAGGCGGTGCTCAGGTGGACGAAGACGGGACCGGTGTGGGCCAGCAGGGAGTGTTCTCCACGTGCGGCGAGTCTGCGGTGCAGCCGCTGGGTGTGCTGGGGCCGCGTCGTGCCCCCCTGCACCAGGGCCGCGCTCAGGCCGAGCGTGCGGAACAGCTCGGTCAGCGTCAGCTGTTCGGCCACGTCACCGACGACGAGTGTGATGCGCAGCCCATGGTCGTGCGCCCAGACGGCGAGCAGGGTCATCAAGGTCGACTTGCCGGCGCCGACCATGCCGACGAGGTGGGTGAGTCGGTCGAGCGGCAGTGCGGACGCCGCCTCGAAGACGGTCCCGTCCGGGGTGCGGGTGTCGAGCTCGAGTTGGGCGAGACGCTGCTCCCAGTTCCCCGCCTTGAGCCCGCGTCGCCGCTCCTCCGCGTCCATCCACCGTGCCACGTCGGCGAGTTCGTCGAGCGGAACGTCGAGGGGGCCCGCGGTGGCCGGGTGTTCGGCGGTGAGGGGGTGGCCGGGGAAGGGGTCCCGTACGAGATCGGCGGGGACGGTGACGGAAGTGCGCCGGTGACGGCGGTCCATGAAGCGGTGTTCGCCCGCCTCCGCCGGGGGAAGCGCCTTCGTGGCGAAGCCGGGTAGGTTCGCGAGTGCGTCGTCGTAGGTGGTGAAGCGGTCGGCCGCCACCTTAAGGGGGACCCGGTGGGCGGGTTCTCCGGCCGCCGGGACACGGTACGCGCGCAGCCGTTCGGGCAGTTCCAGGTAGGCGACCAGGCTCTGCCGCCACATCCGGCCGCGACGCATGGGCCAGAGCAGGTGCCGGGCCGCGGCCAGCGCGACCTGTTCGGTGGTGCCGGTGGGGAGCTTCGAGGCCCGCGCGAAGGCGAGGCCGTAGCCGCCCAGGAGCGTCCACGCCCCGTCGGCGGCGTGACCGGGCGCCACGTTCTCCATCAGCCGCAGGGCGAGCTCGACCTGGCAGAGCAGAGCGGGCCGGGTCCCGGCGTGTTCTTCGGGCCAGGGCTTCAGTGCGGTGACAACCGGCTCGTACCAGCTGCTGCGGTCACGCATGGTCCGCTCCCTTCCTTCCGGCGCCGTCGGTCGCCGCCGTCTCTTTTCCGGACCGGGACGACGCCGTGCCTGCCCCGCCTTGCTCTCTGGCCAAAGGCACGGTGTGCGGGGGCATGGTGTGCGGGGGTGCGATGGACGCGTCCGGCCCGTGTTCGCCGGACAGCCGCAGCCGCGCGGCCCGTTTCAGCTGGTCGTCCGTCAGCAGCCGCAGACCGGCCGCCCCCGCGCCCCGCTCCTTGGCGTAGGTGGCCAGGTAGTCGCGGCGGGCGCGCACCCGGAACGCGGGCACCACCCAACAGGCTTCGTCGTACGGGGGCTCGGGGCGGACGGCGGTGGCGGCTCGTCCGAGGAAGGCGGGGTGTGCCCAGTCCTTGACGTCGACGGCCCACACATGGCCGTCGGGGAAGGTGATACGAAGGTCGTACGCGTCGAAGCCGGGCCACATCTCGACGGTGAGGCCCAAGGCGCGCAGCTCGCCCTCCAGGAAGACCTCGGCGCGTCCGGGCCCGGTGACGAACTGCCGCAGGGGTTTCCGCAGCTGACGCAGCTCGCCCACCTCGGACGCGACGAGTTGCCGGCCCTGCGGTGGTGGGCCCTGGTGCCGGCACTGGTCGCGCTCGCACCACCACTCGGTGTCGGAAACCGGATGGAGCAGCGTCAGGCAGCGGTGACAGCACAGGTACGCGCCGTCCCGGCGGAACCCGAGGGGGACGGGGGCGTAGATCTCCTCGACGAGGAAGCGCACGGGGTCGAGGAAGAGGTCTGTGCTCACCTCGGCCCAGTCTGCCTCGGTGAGGACGGGCTGATTCACCAGGAGGCGCCGGAAGGCCGTGTACGACTCGGGTGACGACATGGCCCGGCAGGCGCGCAGGGCCTCGTGGATCACCAGGCGGTCGTACTGCCGTCCGGTGCTGTCGCCGTAGCCCCGCACGGCGAGCTCGTGGCAGAGCTGCGAGGGCTCTCCGGAATCCTCGTCGATCAGCCGGTCTGCGGTGTCGAACAGGTCGGAGGGCAGCCGGTCGAGGGGCCAGCTGCCCAAGGGGCGGGCGCGGGCCCAGCGCATCATCTCGGGCACCCCGGCCGGAGGCTTGGCGCCGTTGCGCAGGCACTGGAGCACCAGGGCGTCCAGAGCCCGCTGCGTGCCTGCCGGGTAGGGCAGGGTGAAGGAGTCGAGGTGGTCGACGGCCGCCAGGTGCAGGACGGCGGTGGCCACGTCCCGCAGGAGGACGACATCGGGGTTGGACAGCCAGTCCGGTACGAGCTGCTGGTCAGGCATGGGGCGGGGCGTCTCCTCGCGGCGGGGTCTGCGGGTCGGGGCTCGACGGGCGCGGATGGCCGGTGACGTAGGCGGTGCCGGGCCGGCACCAGGTCCGCGCCTGACAGCCGTGGCAGTGGCGTCCGGTCCTCGGCTCGTAGGCGGTGTCGTCCAGGAGCGGCTGGGTGAGTCCGGCGATGACGGCCCGGGCCTCGTCGACGGTCTCGGCGCGGCCGGGATCGATGCGTTCGAGTCGGCTCTCCCCGCGGACATCACGCAGATGCTCCAGTTCGACCCAGGAGCGGCGCGGGTCATCGCCGAGCGCGCCCGCGTGGAACAGCAGGATGCCGAGGGCGAGTTGGGGATAGGTGTGCAGCAGGGAGTCGCGTTCCCACAGCGGGCGGGCCGACGTCTTGGTCTCGCGCCAGATCCACCGGCCGCGATGGGTGTACACCAGGTCGGGAACGGCGAGGACGACGATGTCGAGTTCGGGCACGTAAGCCGTGACTCGATGCTGAACGAGCACCTGCTCGTCGGCATCAAGTCCGTTGAGCGGGCACAGCAGCCGGTGTTCCGCGAGCATCCCGGCGGCCTCGCGTGCGGAGGTGTCGTCGAGTCCGGCCCTGGCCCGTACCGCCGTCGGCCCGGGAATCTCCCGGTCCCGGCAGCCGCGCACCGGGCGTTCGGCGTGCTCCGCGTCGAGCCAGGCGTCGACGGCTCTGCCGCGCTGTGCCCCCCGGTCCTCGGCCGAGAGGTCGTTGAGATGGAGTCGTCGCACCAGGTGGTACTGGGCGGGGCACTCGGCGTACAGCCGCAGGTCCCAGACAGAGACGGAGCGGCGCGGGCGTGCGAGAGCGGGAGGGCGTCCACCCCACAGCCGCGGGGTGCGCTTCAGATCCGTGCAGCCGGCGATGGCCTTGCAGTCGACACAGCTCTCCCCGGGCCGCACGCCGAGTTCGGTGGCAGCCGTGACGAAGGCGGGCGCGGCGTCGTCCCGGAACCGTTGACTCGCCTCGGCGGTGCCTGCGGAGAGTAGCTCCTCCACGGACCCGTCGGCGCACCCGACGTCGAAGACGCGGACCAGATCGGGCAAGCAGGTGCTGTCGGTCTCGGTGAGCGGAGGCTGGGCGCCTCGCTTGCGCCGAGGCGTGGGCGCGCCAAAAGCCATCACCTTTGCCACCGCTCCGAGTTCCGCATCGGTACGGTCGGTCTTGGCCCGGCCCATGGAGGGCAGCCACAGATCGCGCACCCTTCCGTCGGCGGAGGCGTACATGCGGCCCCAGACGGTGTGCTCGTACTGCCGGGCGCCCCGCGCGTCGGGAGCGTCCGTGCGGGAAGTGCGCCACGTCCACGGCTGCTTCACCGGCTTGGTTTCGGGCAGCCCGGCCCCGACGGCGGCTGCCTGTTCGCGGGTACGGGCGGCCACGTAGCCCTCCAGGGCATGGGCGGTCCAGGCCAGGTGGGCGGGGTGGACCGGGGCGCCCCAGCCCCGGAAGGGACCGCGGGTGGCTCGGAGTTCCTCGCGTACCCGCTCCACAGGCCACCCGTTGTGTTCCACAAGGTCGAGGGCGGTGAAGAGCGGGCCGAACCCGAACTCCTCGCGGGGCGGCCGCGAGTAGGGCACGGCCGGGTCGGCGACGAGCAGGGGCCGCATCGCGGTGCGCCGGTGGGTGGGGCAGGCCGCGTCGTCGGGACGGGCCGTCCGGGGGCTCGCCCTGATCAACCAGTCGTGGCCGGCGACGCCGGATGGGTTCTGCATGGTGACCCCCGTGGCAGGCGGTATGGGCAGAAGGGTGCCCGGAGCGACGGGAGTCCGAGGACTTCCGGGCACAACCTGAGCATGGCACAGGATTGTGAACTGAGTCCACGGACGGTTCGTGTCTAGAATCTTTCACGCTACCCTGGTTGGTCTGATGCGCAGTGGTGCGAAGGGGCACGGTGGTGGACGCGGATACGTACAAGCCCGGCGTGGGTGATCTGGTCGACGGGCGCTACGAGTTGAAGGACTCGCTGGGCAAGGGCGGGATGGCCCAGGTCTGGCGGGCCCGGGACGTGTCTGGGGGGCGGGAGGTGGCGGTGAAGTTCCTGCGCCACGACTCCGAGGCCCTGTACTGCCTCGACCCGTACGAGCGTGAGGTCGAACTCACCGTCAGGAACGCCCGGTTCCGGCGAGAGGCCAACCTCCTGGGAACGCTCGACCACCCGGGCATCACCGAACTGCACGGAAGCGGATCGCACCGGGGCGTCCCCTACATCGCCATGCGCCTGGTGAGTGGCGTGAGCCTGCGGACGTTCCTTGACGAGCACAGTCCCCTGCCGCTGGCCACGGCGGTCGCTGTCGCCGTCCAGGTGGCAGAGGCGTTGGTGTGCGCGCACACGCTCCCGGTCGTCCACCGGGACCTCAAGCCCGCGAACATCATGGTCGACGAAGAGGGCTGGGCCGTCCTCATCGACTTCGGCATCGCCAAGCCGCTGCACGCCGACGCCACCCGGTACACGGCCCACGGCTCGACGCTCGGTACCCGCGGCTATCTGGCGCCGGAGCAGCTCCTGGAGCGTGAGCCCACCACGCGTACGGATGTCTACTGCTTCGGCTGCATCTTCTACGAACTCCTCACCGGGCGGCCCCCGTTCCCGCTCGGCGCGGAGTCCGGCCTGACCGACAAGCACCTCAACGAGGTGCCGCTGCCACCGAGCGCGTACGCCGCGGGCATCCCGGAGCCGATCGACGATCTGGTGCTGCGGATGCTCGCCAAGAAGCCCGAGCAGCGCCCGGCCGTCGACGAGGTCCTGGCGCTCCTCGCCCCGTACGCCCCGGCAGTCGGCGATCCCGAACCCCGGCCCCGCACCCACCCCGACCCCACCGCCCCCCTGCGTCGGCCGCAGGACCGGGCTGTTCGTCCGCGCCCGGTACATCTCACGCCGCCTGTCGCTTCCCCGCCGGCCGACGAGTGGCTGGACGCCCGTGTGGTGGAACAGCTCTGCGCGCAGGCCGAGTCAGAGATCGCGTCCGGTGAGCCGGGCGACGCGACCGACCGGCTGTCCGGCCTGACGGAGCGCGTCCGCGAGGAGTGGGGCGAGCGGCGCCCTCTGGTGCGTCGCGTGTGGCAGGGGGCCGCGGACGGATTCCGCCTATCCGGCAACTTCGGCGCCGCGGCCCGCCTCTACCGGGCCGTCGACAACGACCTCACGCACGGGGACGGCCCGGCCGAGCGGGCCGATCGCGCCCTGATTCGACTGCGCCTTGCCGAGTGCCGCCTCACCTTCGGGGAACTGGAGGCGGCCATCGCGGCGGTGGACGCGGCGGGCCGCACCGCTGCCGGCCTACCACCGGAACTCGCGGCTCGCGTCGAGACCGTACGTCGAGCGGTCGACGCCCAGCTCACGGCCCGCCTGGCCGAGCCCAAGGGCAGGGAGGCGTGACGCCGACCGGTGGGGGCGGGGCGATGGGCTACGTCTGATCAGCCAGCCGCCCCGCCGCCAGCTCGTCGCCGAGGTCGCGGACAAGGCTGGAGCCGAGGTCGGTGCTCCGGCGCAACAGCGCTTCGAAGGCGGTGAGTTCGCGGAATACCTCCCCATAGCGCCGCTGCTCCGAGAGGGGAACCTGGCGGATCTGGAGACGGCGGACGTCGATGCGGGAGGAGTTCGTCGTGTGGGTGCCGGCCTGCCGGGCGTTGGCGGGAGCCCGCAGTGAACCGGCGAGGAACCAGGCGTCGAGCTGTTCGGGCTGCACTCGCACGGCATGCAGCTGTGGGCCGAGGGCGGTCGGCGGCCCCTCGTGGACCCATGCGGAGAAAGCGCGGGCGACGCCCACGACCACGATGTCCCCGGGTTCGGCGATCACGGCCTCGCCTGCCGACGCGGCGCCGGGGGCGAGCCAGCTGCGGGGTTCGCCGTCCACCAGAAGGTCGGGGAGGGTGAGGAGCGGGATGCCGTCGCCGGATGGCGGGCCGGTGTGGATCGACTCCTCCGGCGGCTGCTGGCCGCCACGCAGGGTGAGCGCCCCGGCCCGGGCGAGCTCGGCGACCGTGGTCGCCGTCGGTGTGTCCGCCTCGGCCGTGGCGAGACCCAGCGCCGTGAGCAGCTTGGCCGACTTGTTCACCTTCGAGGTGAGACCGGTGAATTCCCTCCAGGCTTCGGCCAGTCGGGGTGCGGCGTCCGCCGGGGACGGGGCGATGTGGCGTCCAGGGGTGAGGTCGACCTCGTCGTTGAGGAGCTCGATGACAGGCACCTGCCGTACGTAGGCAGCGGTCTGCGGGGAGTCGGCCTCCGTAACGGCCTCGCGTACGAAAGCGCTGATCGCCGCCCAGTCGGGGGTCCACTTCTCCTCCGGGTCCCGGGGGAAGCGCGAGGCCGCGTCGGCGACCAGCAGCCGATCGCCCGCCGGTGCGCCTTCCCCAGCGGTGGGCATCTGCAGCACCCACAGGTGCAGGGAGACGCTTTGCGGTGCGCCGCAGCCGGGCGGCAGCGCAACGACGGCCCGCAGTTGCCCGGTGCGCAGCAGCGAGCCGCGAATGCGGCGGCCGGCCTTCCTGGCTGCGACGGCGGGCGGCAGCAGCAGGACCGCGGCGCCGCCGGGCCGCAGCTGGGCCAGACAGTGCTGGACCCAGGCGAGTTCGGGCTCGGTGCGCGGGGGAAGGCCATGGCTCCAGCGGGCGTCGGTGGCCAACTCCTCGTATCCCCAATCCCGTTCGTTGAAGGGCGGGTTGCACAGGACGATGTCGGCGCGGGTGCCGGAGAACGGGTCGTCGCGCAGGGAGTCCGCAGCCCGTACAGAGACCTGCGCCCACTCCTTCTCCTTCTGCCCCTCGTTTTCGGCGAGTGCCATACGGGAGTCCGCCAGCGAGGCGAGGGCGGCGTCCCGGTCGCTGCCGAGCAGCGTGAGCGTCCCGGCGCCGGACGCCCTCACGGCGTCGGCCGCGGCCAGGAGGAGATTCCCGGGGCCGCAAGCGGGGTCCAAGACCGTGGTGCCGCCGGAGCTCCCCGGGCTGTCGCCCGACACACCGTCGGCTGTCCAGAGGGCGAGCTCCGCCATGAGGGATGCGAGCGGTTCCGGGGTCGTGGCGATCTGGCGCACGTGGACGTCGAGCCAGCGGCGCAGCAGAAACGCGAACGTCTCCATGCCGCCCTCGCGCTGTCCGAGATCCACGGCCCGCTCGATCAGCTCCCGCGTCTCGGCACGGATCTCACGGCTTTCCGCGCCCTCGTCGCTCACCCGCCCGGAGAGGAGCCGGCCCACCTCGGCGATCGCGGTCCCGGTCTCGTCACGCCCGCCGAGCGCCTCGAAACCGGGCCAGAGCCATTCCCTCTCGGCGGACCTCTTCAGCTTCTTGTTCTCGCGCAGCCATCCCTCGATGTCGGTCAAGGAGAACTGAGGGTTGGTGTCGGTGCCGGCGATCCGCTCGGGGAAGGAGGGGTGCCGTCTTCGCCAGTTGCTCACCGCGGCTCGTCCCACACCCGCAAGGCGGGCGATTTCCGCCAAGGTCACCGGTACGGCACGCGACGTGGACATCTGCACTCCCAGGGCTTTTCTGGTGGAGGGAGGACTTTCTCTCGGTCATGGGTGTGTGATCAAGCCATACTTCCTCCGAACCACATCCGCCAGCGTACATGACCATTGACTTTGTTCACAGATGTGCGTCCCGCCTCGTCGCCCATGCACGCACCGGCCGGGCGTCGGGTCCCATCGGGTGGGTGAAGGGCCGCAGTGGGTCCACCTCGGCCCACGGGACGAGTGCCTGTTCGGGGGTGCGGCGCTCGGGCAGCCACACGGCGAGGCGCCGCCACACCTCGCCGGCGTGGGTGGGCCGTTCGTCGGGGTCCTTGGCCAGCAACTGGAGGACCAGGTCCTCCAGTTCGGAGGGGATGTCCGCGCGGAGCCTTCCGGGTGGTACGGGCTGCCGCTCAAGGATCATGCCGGGCAGCATCAGTTCGGACTCGTGCGTGAAGACCGGCTCGCCCGTCAGCATCGTGTACAGCAGGCAGCCCAGCGCGTACAGGTCGGTGCGGGGGTCGACCGGCTTGCCCCGCACCTGTTCCGGCGCCATGCACTCCAGGCTGCCGGGGCGCTCGCCGGTCGTGGTGAGGCCGGTGGTGTCCGGATCGAGGAAGGCGGCGACGCCGAAGTCCAGGACCTTGACCACGCCGTCCGTGCGGATCACGACGTTGCTGCCCTTGAGGTCGCGGTGCACGACGTCGCGGGCGTGCACCGAACCCAGGACCGAGGCGATCTGGACGCCGATCGACGCGGTCTCCTCGATGGAGAGCGGGCCCTCCTCGACGATTCGGTCGTCGAGCGGGGGCCCGATCACGTACTGCATGACGAGAAAGCGGGTGCCGTTCTCCTCGCCGAGGTCGTAGACGGTGGCGAGGCCTGCGTGGTCGAGTCGCGCGACGGCCTGCGCCTCCCGGCGGAACCTTTCGGCGTCGCGGGCGCGCTGCTCCTCGGTGAGTCCCGGATCGACGTTCATGGTCTTCAACGCCACGTCGCGGCCCAGGTTCTCGTCGTGGGCGAGCCAGACGACTCCCATGCCGCCCCGGCCGATGAGGCGCTTGATCCGGTAGCGCCCGGCGATCAGTGTTCCGGTGTCCATTCGCGCTGCGGCCCGTCCCCTCCGTGCCTGCCCGGGCTGGTGTCAGGGAGAGTGTGACACGGCGATGCTTTATATGCCGCCCGCATGACGGTTTATTCGTTGACTGAGTTCACATGCCCTTGCTGTAATGGGGTGAAGGCGGGGCGGTTCGTCCCGTGTGTATCACCCGCTACGGTGATGTGTGGATCGCGTCGGGAGCTAGTGAGGATCACGTGGACGTCTTCGAGGTGCACCGCCGGCTCATCCGGGACTACAAGGAGTACACGTCCGGATCGGTGGTGATCGACGACCCGCGGATCGGCGAGAAGGTGTCCAAGTCCCTTGCCGACGGCGACCAGTGGCCCGACCCCTGGCTCTCCCTCAACCCGAGCTTCGCGAGCGGCGGCACCGTCGACCACCTCGCCGACGACCTCGGCCTCCTCCACCCCGAGTGCAAGCGGATCTTCCGCACCGGCAAGGACAAGCGGGATGCGACGATCCGCCCCATCCGCTTCCACCGGCACCAGCGCGACGCCATCGAGGCCGCCGACTCGAAGGACTCGTACGTCCTGACGACCGGCACCGGCTCCGGCAAGAGCCTCGGCTACATCGTGCCCATCGTCAGCCGGATCCTGCGCGAGAAGCGGCCCGGAGACCCCCCGAGCATCAAGGCGATCATCGTCTACCCGATGAACGCGCTGGCCAACAGCCAACGGGGCGAGCTGAAGAAGTTCCTCACCGCCGGATACGGCGAGGGTGACGAGCCCGTCACGTACGCCCGTTACACCGGCCAGGAGAAGCAGGCCGAGAAGGACGCGGTCCTCGACACGCCCCCGGACATCCTGCTCACCAACTACGTGATGCTGGAGCTGATGCTCACCCGCCCCGAGGAGCGCAAGCGGCTCATCGGCAAAGCCAAGGGCCTGCGTTTTCTCGTCCTGGACGAACTGCACACCTACCGCGGCCGGCAGGGCGCCGACGTCGCCCTGCTGGTCCGGCGTGTGCGCGAGGCGTGCGAGTCGCCCGCCCTGCAGTGCGTCGGCACCTCCGCCACCATGTCCACCAAGGGCACCCCCGCCGCCCGCCGCCGCGAGGTCGCCGAGGTCGCCTCCACCCTGTTCGACACGGAGATCTCCCCGGACCGGGTGGTGGCCGAGACCCTGGTCCGCGCGACCGGCGACACGCCCCCCACGCGTGCCGAACTCGCCGCCCGAGTAAGGGAGAACAACCCGCCGCTGGAGTACGACGCACTCAAGGCCGACCCGCTGGCCCGCTGGGTCGAGACCACCTTCGGCCTCACCGAGACCACCGACGAGGACGGCACCCGTCTGCTGGTGCGCGCCAAGCCCACCACCGTGGAACTCGCCGCGCGCGCCCTGCGCGAGGACGCCTTCGCCATCCCGCGCGACGCACCCGAGGACGAGCCGTACACCGCCTGCGCCCAGGCCATCCGGTCCACGCTCCGGGCGGGCACGCAGGTCCGCGACGCCGACGACCGCGCCCTGTTCGCTTTCCGCCTCCACCAGTTCCTCTCCAAGGGCGGCTCGGCGTACGTCTCCCTGGAGCCGGCGGACAGCCGCCACATCACCCGCACCTACCAGCAGCGGGTGCCCGGAGCGCCGGAGAAGCTCCTGCTGCCGCTGTCCTTCTGCCGCGAGTGCGGCCAGGAGTACCTCACCGTGGCCCGCGAGCAGAGCGACGACGGCACGGTCTCCTTCCGCACCCGTGAGGACGCGGACGACGAACAGGGCTACCTCTACCTCTCGGCTGCCAACCCCTGGCCCGAGCGCGTCGCCGACGCGATCGACCAGCGCCGCTTCCCCGACAGCTGGCTCACCCTCGACCCGAAGAAGGGCACGCCCGTCCTCACCGCGAGCCGCAGGAAGCGCGCCCCGCAGCCCGTGTGGGTGAGGCCCGACGGCACGGCGGTGAACAAGGACGGGGACGGCCTGTACGCCGCCTACGTGCCCGCCCCGTTCCTGTTCTGCCTTGAGTGCGGGGTCAGCTACGAGGAGGTGCGGGAGCGGGACTTCGCCAAGCTGATGACGCTCGACCAGGAGGGCCGGTCCACAGCCACGTCCGTCGTCAGCGCTTCCATCGTGCGCCACCTGAAGAGTCTGCCGGAGAAGGAACTCGGCAAGGACGCACGCAAGTTGCTCACCTTCGTCGACAACCGGCAGGACGCCAGCCTGCAGTCCGGGCACTTCAACGATTTCGTGATGGTCACCCAGCTGCGGGGTGCGCTGTACCGCGCGATGCTGAAGGCGGGAGACAAGGGGCTGCGCTGGAAGCGGCTGGGCGAGGAGGTCGTCGAGGCCATGGGGCTGGCCCCGCACGAGTACGCCAACAACCCCACCGAAGTGGAGGCGCTCGCCGAGGAGACGCGGGACGCGCTGGCCCAGGTGGCCGAGTACCGGCTCTTCCTGGACCTGGAGCGCGGCTGGCGGGTCACCATGCCCAACCTGGAGCAGACCGGTCTCCTCGGCCTGGAGTACGCGGGGCTTGACCAGATCGCCGAGGACGAAGGGCGCTGGCAGCGGGCGGCGGGGCCGCTGCGCACCGCCACTCCCGCCACCCGGCTCGATCTCGCCCGGGTCCTCATGGACGAGCTGCGCCGCCAGCGGGCCGTGGATACCCCGTACTTCACCGAGGCGAAGTTCAACGAGCTGCGCAAGGAGTCGGCGAAGCTCAACGACGCCTGGGGGATCGCCGACACCGAGGCGGCGCCCCCCACACCGACCGTCGCGCTGCCGCGCGCGGGGCGGCCTGGCCGCAGCCGCAGCGAGAAGAACCTCACCGGCCGCGGCGCTTTCGGCCGCCACGTCCGCAAGCCGGAGACCTTCCCGGACTGGAGCCACGACCTCTCCCTCGACGACGCCCAGAAGGTGATCAGCGACCTGCTGGAGGTTCTCGCCGACGGCGGTGTCCTGAGCCGGATCACCCAGGGCCGGGGCGAGGAACCCGGCTACCAGATCCACCACCCGGTGATCCGCTGGCACGCCCGCGACGACGAGCACGGCGCGGTGGACCGGCTGCGCCGCACCTACCGCACCGGCCGGGGCCCCCGCGTCAACGCCTTCTTCAAGGGTCTTTACAAGGAGGTCGCGTCCACCTTCGCCGGCCTGCACGCCGCCGAGCACACCGCCCAGGTCCACCCCGAGGTCCGTGAGGAGCGGGAGAGGCTGTTCAGCAAGGGCCTTCCACTGCCCCTCCTCTATTGCTCGCCCACGATGGAGCTCGGCGTCGACATCGCCAGCCTCAACGCCGTCAACCTCCGCAACGTCCCGCCGACCCCCGCCAACTACGCCCAGCGCTCCGGCCGCGCGGGCCGCTCGGGCCAGCCGGCGCTGGTCACCACGTACTGCGCGACCGGCAACAGCCACGACCAGTACTACTTCACCCGCTCCGACCAGATGGTCGCGGGCACCGTCGCCGCGCCCCGCCTCGACCTGGCCAACGAGGACCTGATCGCCTCCCATGTGCACGCCATCTGGCTGGCGGAGACCCGCTTGGAACTCGGCCGCACCATGACGAAGATCCTCGACACCGACGGCAAGACCCCCTCGCTGGAGCTGCTGCCCGAGGTACGAGAGCAGATCCACAGGCCGGCAGCCCGGCAGCGTGCCCTCGCACGGGCCCGCACTGTCCTCGCGGGCTGTGTCGACGACCTGCGCGACACCTCCTGGTGGCACGAGCAGTGGCTGGAGGACACCGTCGCCAAGGCCCCCGGCCGCTTCGACGAGAAGTGCGGACGCTGGCGGAACCTCTACCGCAAGGCCCTGGAGGAGCGGGAGATCCAGCACGACAACATCCGCAACCGCACGGCGACCGGCCGCTCCCAGGCCCAGGCCGTCCGCCGCCGCGCCCAGGCGGAGAACCAGATCGCCCTCCTGGAGAACAGGCAGGGCGGCGAGCGCACGGTACTGTCCGACTTCTACCCGTACCGCTACTTCGCCTCCGAGGGCTTCCTGCCCGGTTACTCCTTCCCCCGGCTGCCGCTCGCCGCGTACATCCCCGGCACCGGCCGCACCAGCCGCGGCTACGACGGCGACTACCTCCAGCGGTCCCGTTTCATCGCGATCAGGGAGTTCGGGCCGGGCGCGCTGATCTACCACGAGGGCAGCCGGTTCAAGGTGGACCGGGTGCAGCTCCCGCCGGACACCGCGGGCGAGCTGACCACCGAGAGCGCCAAGGTGTGCCAGGGCTGCGGATATCTGTCCCCCGAGGAGCGGCGCGAGGACACCTGCCTGGGCTGCAACAGTTCGTACGGCGACCCTCGCACGGGGCTGCTGCACCTGCACACCGTCTTCACCCACCGCCGTGACCGGATCTCCTCCGACGAGGAGGAGCGCCAGCGCACGGGCTATGCGGTGGAGATCTCCTACCGTTTCAAGCAGCACGAGGACGGCCGAGACGGTTCGCTGCGCGCCGAGGCGAAGGCCGCGGCCGGCCGCCTCCTTGCCGAACTGGTCTACGGCGACAGCGCCACCGTCCGGCTCACCAACCTGGGCTACCGCCGCTCGGTCGCCAAGGGCGAGATCGGCTTCTGGCTCGACCCGGTCACCGGTCAGTGGCTGGCCGGCTCCACCGGCAAGCAGAGCACGAGCGCGCCCGGCCGGGAGACCCCCGTGGAGGACGAGGGGCTCGCCGACGCGGAGAAGGCCGTACGCAAGATCCCCGTCATCCCGTACGTCCAGGACACCCGCAACATCCTCGTCCTCAAGCTCGCGGCCCCCGTCGACAAGGACACCGCGATCACCCTCCAGTACGCGCTGGAGCGGGGCATCGAGGCCGAGTTCCAGCTGGAGGACTCCGAGCTGGACACCGAGGAGCTGCCGCCGCACGACGGCCCCCGCGAACGGCTGCTGTTCATCGAGAGCGCCGAGGGCGGCGCGGGCGTCCTGCGCCGCCTGCAGGCCGAGCCCGACGCGCTCGCCCGCGCTGCCCGCCGGGCCCTGGAGATCGCGCACTTCGACCAGGTCGGGCGCGACCGGGGAGCCGAGAAATCCAATGGCGACCCCTGCGAGAAGGGCTGCTACGACTGCCTGCTCTCCTTCGGTAACCAGCGCCACCACCGGATGATCGACCGCCATCTGGTGAAGCAGCTGCTGATGGACTTCGCGGGCGGT
The DNA here is from genome assembly GCF_040645695.1 of Streptomyces sp. NPDC046712. Taxonomy (NCBI): domain Bacteria; kingdom Bacillati; phylum Actinomycetota; class Actinomycetes; order Kitasatosporales; family Streptomycetaceae; genus Streptomyces; species Streptomyces sp. NPDC046712. Next base: position 116,916 of record NZ_JBEYYW010000012.1, read on the forward strand.
GAGGTCGGCTCCAGCCGCGCGGGCCGCACCCGCGACGAGCACGCCGACGCGCTCATCGAGGGCGCCGACTCCTCCCTGGAGGAGCGGTTCGTCGCCTACCTCAGGACCCACGGCCACCGCCTCCCCGATCACCAGCAGGTGAAGCTGAGCGCGGCCCTGTCCAAGCCGGACTTCGTCTACGACACCTCCTTCGGCCCCGTCGCGGTCTTCGTCGACGGCCCGCACCACGATCACGCGGAGACGACGCTGCGCGACGAGGAGGCAGCGGACCGGCTGAAGGAGATCGGCTGGGAGGTCATCCGTATCCGCTACGACGACGACTGGTCGAAGGCCGTGGCCGACTATCCTTCGGTGTTCGGCGAGGCGCGCCGTTGATCTCAGGGACCGGGGCGGACCTCTTCGATCCGCCCCGGTCCCACAGCCCGCACCCGATCCGCCCGGCCACCGCCCCGGCCGACCCGCCGGAACGACTCCTACGCCCCGACCCCGGAAGGCCCGCATGACCACCGCTGCCCAGCCGACCCGGCAGTACGCCGTCGGCTCCCTCGTCCACGCCCGGGGCCGCGAGTGGGTCGTGCTGCCCGACTCCACACCCGACCTCCTCGTCCTGCGCCCGCTCGGCGGCGCCGACGACGACATCGCGGGCGTCCTGCCCGGCCTGGAGACCGTCGTCCCCGCCACCTTCGCCCCGCCCACCCCTTCCGACCTGGGCGACCAGCAGGCCGCCGGGCTGCTGCGTACCGCCCTGCGCATCGGCTTCCGCTCCGGCGCCGGCCCCTTCCGCTCCCTCGCCTCGATCGCCGTCGACCCCCGCCCGTACCAGCTGGTCCCCCTGCTGATGGCGCTGCGCCAGGACACCGTGCGGCTGCTGATCGCCGACGACGTCGGTATCGGCAAGACGGTCGAGGCCGGGCTGATCGCCGCCGAGCTGCTCGCGCAGGGCGATGCCCGAGGCCTGGTCGTGCTGTGCTCGCCCGCCCTGGCCGAACAGTGGCGGGCCGAGCTGTACGGGAAGTTCGGCGTCGACGCCCGTCTCGTGCTGCCGTCCACGATCAGCCGTCTGGAGCGCGAGACGCCGTACGGCCAGTCGGTGTTTCGCCCCGACGGCGCGTACGTCGTCTCCACCGACTTCATCAAGTCTCCCCGTCACCGGGAGGACTTCCTGCGCCACTGCCCCGACCTGGTGATCGTCGACGAGGCGCACTCCTGCGTCTCCGACACCACAGTCGGCGCATCCGCCCGCTCCTCCCAGCAGCGGTACGCGCTGCTGCGCGCCCTCGCCGACCGGACCGACCGCCACCTTCTCCTCGTCACAGCCACCCCGCACAGTGGCAAGGAGGAGCCTTTCCGCCGCCTGATCGGCCTGCTCGACGACCGCCTGGCCGCCGTCCCCCTCGACACCGACGCGGGCCGCAGGCTGCTCGCCGAGTTCTTCGTGCAGCGCCGCCGCGCCGACATCCGCGAGGACTTCCAGGACGGCGCGCACTTCCCGTCGTCCCGAGACACCGCCGAGACCGCCTACACCCTGCACCGCGACTACAAGAAGCTCCTCGACGAGGTCCTGTCGTACGCCCGCGAGACCGTACGCGCGGCCGACGGCGCCCTCCAGCAGCGTCAGCGCTGGTGGTCCACCCTCGCCCTGCTGCGCACCCTGTCCTCCTCCCCGGCCGCCGCCGTGCAGTCCCTGAACACACGCGCCGGCGTCGAGGAGGCGGACACCCCCGCCGAGGCGGACCGCACCGGGGAGCGCACCGTCTCCGACCCGGCCGACAGCGAGACCCCCGAGTCCGCGGACGCCGTACCGGGCACCCGCCTCCCGAAGGCCACCGCCACCGAGGCCACCGCCTCCGACACCGAAGACACCGAGGCCGACGACGAGGAGAGGGCCCGCCTGGTCGCCATGGCCGAATCAGCCAGGAAGCTCTTCGGACCGACCCGCGACGCCAAGCTGAAGAAGCTGATCGCCACGGTCTCCGGCCTCCTCGACGAGGGCTACCGCCCCATCGTCTTCTGCCGCTATATCGCGACCGCCGACTACGTCGCCGACCACCTCAGGAAGGCCCTCAACAAGAAGGGCACCGAACACCCGGTCGCCATCGCCTCCGTCACCGGCGAACTCTCGCCCGACCAGCGCGTCACCCGCATCGCCGAGCTGACCGGCACCGACGAGGAGGGCAACCCCGCGCCCGAACGCCGCGTCCTGGTCGCCACCGACTGCCTGTCCGAGGGCGTCAACCTCCAGGAGTCCTTCGATGCGGTCCTCCACTACGACCTCGCGTGGAACCCGACCCGCCACGAGCAGCGCGAGGGCCGCGTGGACCGCTTCGGCCAGCGCACCGACGTCGTCAAGGCGCTCACCCTGTACGGCGCGGACAACCCCGTCGACGGCATCGTCCTCAATGTCCTGCTCCGCAAGCACGAGCGGATCCGCCGCGTCACCGGCATCTCCGTGCCCGTACCGCAGGAGTCCGAGAGCGCCATGCAGGCCGTGTTCGAGGGCCTGATCCTGCGCGGCGAGCGGTCCCCGTACGAGCAGGAGGGGCTGTTTGCGCAGGAGGAGGTGGCCGAGCAACTGGAGATCGCCTGGCAGTCCTCCGCCGACCGGGAGAAGCGCCACCGCTCCCGGTACGCCCAGCTCACCATCAAGAAGGACGAGGTGGCCGCCGAGGTCGACGAGGTCCGCGCCGCGCTCGGCACCGGCGAGGAGGTACGGGACTTCACCCGCCGCGCCCTGGGCGCCCTGCGCGGTATGCCCGCGCCCACGAAGCAGGGCGGCTTCACCGCGCACACCGACGCCCTCCCGCAGGGCCTGCGCGACACCGTCTCGCACGCGCTCGGCCCCCGCCACCCCCGCCCGGTCGTCTTCCACGACGCCCCCAGCGCCCCGCGCGGCGAGGCCGCCCTCACCCGCACCGACCCGGTGGTCGCCGCCGTCGCCCGCTTCGTGCTGGACGCGGCCCTCGACGACGCCGGCAAGGTCCCCGAGTGGCAGCGCCCGGCCCGCCGCTGCGGAGTCGTCCGTACGGCAGCCGTGGAGCGGAACACCACGCTCCTGCTCGTACGTCACCGCTTCCAGCTGAACCTGCCCGCCCGCGACGGCTCGGTGCGCGAGCAGCTCGCCGAGGACGCCCGCGTGGTCGCCTACCGAGGCAGGCCCGATGCCCCCGAATGGCTGCCGGAGGACGAGGCGGTGGCCCTCCTCGACGCCCGCGCCACGCAGAACACCGACCCGAAGTTCGCCACCGAGCACATCGCCGAGATTCTGGCCTCCCTGCCCGCGATCATGCCCGAACTGCGTTACCAGTCGGCCGAGTTGGGCCGCACCCTGGAGGCCTCGCACCGCAGGGTGCGCACCGCCTCCCGCGCCCGTCTCGCGGGCCTGAAGGTCGTCCCCCAGGGCGACCCGGACATCCTGGGCGTGTACCACTACCGCCCGGCCCCGACGTTCTCCCAGGGAGTGGGCGCATGAGCACCGCCAGGACCCAGGTCACTGACTCCGTCGCCACCGTCGGCGGCCTCCTGCCGTACGACCTCCTGGTCAGGATCAAGGAGGGCAAGGAGCAGACCGGCTCCAAGCCCGCCGACTACCGCCTGTACGCCAAGGGCGACTCGGTACGGGACGCCGCCGAGCGCTCCTGGGGCTATCTGCGCGGCGTGTGGGCCGCCTACCAGGACGCCCTGGCCCGCGACGGCGCCGACGCCGACCCCGGCGTGCACGCGGTCGGCGTCACCACCGAACGCTGGCTGCTGCCCCTCTTCGAACAGCTCGGCTTCGGCGCCCTCACCCCCGTCCCCGCGCCCGGCCTGCCCTCCCACGACGGCGAGAAGGACTTCGAGGTCAGCCACCACTGGGCGCACGTCCCCGTCCACCTCACCGGCTGGAACGTCCCCCTCGACACCCGCACCACCGAACTGGCCAAGCAGGCGCCGCAGTCGACGGTGCAGGAGTACCTCAACCGCTCGGCGGACTCCACCCTCTGGGGCGTCCTCTCCAACGGCCGCCAGCTGCGCCTGCTGCGCGAGTCCGCGTCCCTCACCGGCGCCGCGTTCATCGAGTTCGACCTCCGGGCGATTTTCGACGGCGACCGCTCCGACGACTTCGTCCTCCTGTGGCGCCTGCTGCACCGCACCCGCTTCGAACCCCGTGCCGAGGGTGAGCCGGCCGCGACCTGCCCGCTGGAGAAGTGGCGCACCGAGGCCATCGACAGCGGCACCCGCGCCCTGAAGGAACTCCGCAAGGGCGTCGAGAAGGCCCTGACCGTGATCGGGACGGGCCTGATCGCCCACCCCGACAACGCCGACCTGCGCGAGGCCCTGCGCACCCGCGACAAGAACGTCCGCGACGACCTCCACCCGGCCCTGCTGCGCCTCGCCTACCGCCTGCTGTTCCTCTTCGTCACCGAGGACCGCGACCTCCTCCTGCACCCCGACGCCACCGAGAAGGCCCGCGAGACGTACGAGAAGTACTTCTCCACGGCCCGCCTGCGCCGGGTCGCCCGCCGAACCGGTACCCTCCACGGCGACCAGTGGCAGGCGCTGCGGCTGGTCATCGAGGGCCTCGGCACACCGGGCGGCCGCCCCGAACTCGGCCTCCCCGCGCTGGGCGGCCTGTTCGAGCCCACCGCCACGGACGCGATCCTGGACGGCCTCAGCCTGTCCAACCAGTCCCTGTACGAGGCCGTACACGCCCTGTGCGAGGTGTACGACGCCAAGCTGGGCCGCCCCCGCAAGGTCGACTACCGGCACCTCGGCGCCGACGAGCTCGGCTCGGTCTACGAGTCCCTGCTCGAACTGGAGCCGCGCCTCGGCGAGGGCAACGAGTACGTCCTGGCCAAGCTGGACGGCAACGACCGCAAGACCTCCGGGTCCTACTACACCCCGTCCCCCCTCATCGACTGCCTCCTCGACTCCACCCTCGCCCCGGTCATCGACCAGGCCGTCAAGTCCGGTACGACGAAGAAGGAGCGCAAGGACGCGCTGCTCGCCCTGACGGTGTGCGACCCCGCCTGCGGCTCCGGCCACTTCCTGGTCGCCGCCGCCCGCCGCATCGCCCGCCGCCTCGCCGAGATCGAGACGGACGACCCCGAGCCGAGCGCCGAGGACGTACGGCACGCGCTGCGGGACGTCATCGCCCGGTGCGTGTACGGCGTCGATCTCAACAAGATGGCCGTGGAGCTGGCCAAGGTGTCCCTGTGGATCGAGGCGATGGAGCCGGGCCGGCCGCTCACCTTCCTCGACGCCCACATCAAGCACGGCAACGGCCTGCTGGGCACCACACCGAAGCTGCTGGCCGAAGGCCTGCCCGACGATGCGTTCAAGCCGCTGGAGGGCGACGAGTCCAAGCACGTCACCGACCTGAAGAAGCGCAACGCGGCGGAGCGGAGGGAGTGGCTGACCGCGCTGCGCCAGGGGGTGAGCCAGGGCGCGCTGTTCTCGGCGAAGGAGGTGCTGACCGAGTCCAACGCGGAGTTCGGCGAGACGGTCTCGGCGATCACCGGCACGGACTCGCAGGAACTGGAGGACGTCCAGAACCAGGCCAAGGCCTACCGCGCGCTGACCACCTCCCCGGACTACATCCGGGCCCTGGAACTGGCCGACGCGTGGTGCGCGGCGTTCGTCTGGAAGAAGACGAAGACGGCGACACCGCCCGCGCTGACCACGCAGTCCCTAATCACCCTGCACTCCGAGGACGGCGGCGCGAGCCTGCCCGGCGGCACGGTGGAGGAGGTCGTACGGCTCCGCGAGGAGTACCGGTTCTTCCACTGGCACCTGGAGTTCCCGGAGGTGTTCCGGGTTCCCGCGGATGCGAAGGCGCCGGGGGTGGACGAGCGGACCGGGTGGAAGGGCGGGTTCAGCTGTGTGCTGGGGAATCCGCCGTGGGAAACCCTTGAGTTCAAGACCGAGGAGTACTTCGCCACTGTCGCCCCGGAGATCGCCAAGGCCGCGAACCAGGCGGCACGGCAGACCCTGATCGGCAAGCTCGCCGAGAGCGAGGACGAGGCGGACCGGGAGCTGCATGTCGAGTACATCGCCGACAAGCGGCGGTCCGACGGTTTCTCCCATCTGGCGCGCTGGTCGGGGCGGTTCCCGCTGGCCGCGCGCGGCAAGCTGAACACGTACCCGCTGTTCGCGGAGGCGGCGTCGCACGGGATCGCGCCGCGGGGGAGGTTCGGGCTGGTCCTGCAGACGGGCATCGCCACGGACGCGACGACGGCACCGTTCTTCTCCGACTTGGTGCGCTCGAAGCGGCTGGTGTCGTTCCTGGACTTCAAGAACGAGGCGTTCGTGCTGAGCCGGGACGTGCACCATTCGACGCGCTTCTGTCTGCTCACGGTCACTGGCCGGGAGGAGCAGGTCCGGGAGGCTTCCTTCGCGTTCGGCACCTGGTACATGGAGGACCTGCCTGCCCGCCGGTTCACCATGCCGCTGGAGGAGATCCTGCTGGTCAACCCGAACACGGGGAACCTCCCGGTCTTCGAGTCCCGGCGCGACGCGGAGATCACCTTCGGCGTCTACAGCCGAGTCCCGGTTCTACTCAAGGAGCCAGATGAATTCGGCAGGGGCGGCAGCAACCCGTGGGGGCTGACCTTCCGGCAGGGCCTGTTCAACATGGCCTCCGACTCCCACCTGTTCAAGGGCAAGCAGGAACTGGCTGACGAAGGCTGGCAGTTGACCGGCAACGTCTTCACGCGCATCGACGAAGAGGGGAAGCCGCGCCGCTATCTCCCGCTGTACGAGGCGAAGATGCTCCACCACTTCGACCACCGCCTCGGCACGTACGAGGGCCAGACTCAGGCCCAGGCCAACGTCGGCACCCTCCCGCGCGTGACGCCGGAACAGCACGACGACCCGGACTTCGCGCCGCTGCCCCGGTACTGGGTGCCGGAGCAGGACGTGGACTCTGGCAAGCGGGACAAGAAGGGCAACCGGATCATGTGGGCGGGGGTGGAGACGCGGCTGGCGGAGCGGGAGTGGTGGAAGGGATGGCTGATGGGGTGGCGGGACATCGCCCGCTCCACTGACACCCGGACGACCATGGCGACCGTGCTCCCGCCTTACGGCGTCGGGCACACCAACCCGCTCATGTTCCCGGAGGACGCCGACTCGGCTGCGCTGCTCCAGGCGTGCATGTCGTCGTTCGTCTTCGACTACGTGATCCGGCAGAAGATCGCCGGAACGCACCTGACGTACGGCTACCTCTACCAACTCCCGGTTCCGCCGCTCGCCGACTTCCGCGCGGTGTCAGGAGGGGCGGAGTGGTTCACCGCTCGTGTGGTGGAACTCGCCTACACCAGCCGGGACCTGGCCGACTACGCCGAAGACCTTGGTTACGAGGGAGCCCCGTTCAAGTGGGACGAGGAACGTCGTGAGCTGCTGCGCGTGGAGCTAGACGCGGCGCTCTTCCACCTCTACGGGGTCAGCCGGGCGGACGTGGAGTACATCATGGATACCTTCCCCGTGGTGAAGCGCGAAAGCGAGGCCGTCCACGGCGGCGCCTACCGCACCAAGGACCTCATCCTCGACATCTACGACCGCATGGAAGAGGCCCGCGTGACCGGCGACGAGTACCGAACTGTGCTGGACCCGCCGCCGGGGAAGGGCCCGCGTCACGAGGCCTGAGTGCCGCAGCCTCGGGCGGGTGGGGCAGACCTCGTCCCGCCCGAGGCCCGCGACGAACCCGGCCCACGCGTCCCGCGTGAACGCGAGCTGCGGGCCGCCCCGTTCCTTGGAGTCCCGTATGCGGACGGTCGTCCCATTGGCGGCGACCTCGACGCACTCGCCGCCTTCGCCACTGCTGTATGTGCTCTTGAACCAGTGGAGCTGTGTGGGCTGTTCGCTGCTCATCGATCTCCCAGCAACCTTTCGATCAGGGCCAGGGACTCTCGTGGAGCGAGGGCCTGGGCGCGGATGCTGCCGTAGCGCGCGGCAAGGATACGTACCTCTTCGGCGTCGGTCACCAGCCTGCTGACGTTCTGCACTTCAGATAGCCGACTTGAGGCTTCCCCTTTGGAGTGAGCAGCGTGAACGGGCCACCCAGACTCGTGTGGTCTGGCTGGTCGGTGGGCATCATCTGAAGCTCTACGTTTCGCAGCGGTGCGACCTCCAGCAGCCGCTTCAACTGCTCCCGATGCACGTCCCGACCGCCGACAGGCCGTTGCAGAACGGACTCCTCGACGGTGAACGTCACGAGAGGCGGCGGCCGGCGCGTCAGGATCTCCTGTCGGGCCAGCCGGGCAGTCAACCGCTGCTCGATCGTCTCCTCGTCGAGCAAGGGGCTGCGGACGGTGAAGACAGCGCGCGCGTGCCCCTCGGTCTGAAGCAGTCCCGGCAACGACAGCGCGCCGTAGTAATGGAGTTCAACCGCCTCCAGTTCCAGCCGCGCATAATCCCGAAACCACTCCGGATGCCGAACCCTCCTCCGAGCCCTCGCCCGCTCCACATCCTCCGCAGCCGCCGTCAGCAGCCCCCGCACTCCAGCAACTCAGCGACCGCGGCCAGCAGTTCAGGCTGAGGCGTCCGCCGCCCCCGCTCCACGGACGAGATGGTCTCCTCCCCGTACCCAAGCCGGTCGCCCAGCTCCTTCTGGCTCATCCCGGCCCGTACCCGCGCGACCTTGATCTGCCGCCCGAGCGCCCGGAACAGGTCGGCCACCTCGTCCGTACCGTCCGCCTCACCGCCGGTGGGAACCCCCGAACCGCCCGCCTGTGCCGCCATCCCGTACCACCGCCCACTTCCGTCGCACCAGGGGCGAACCGCCGTACGCCCGGCCAGGTCACGGCCGTACGCCCGGACATCCCGCCCTCCACGCCGGGACAGCCACCCTCCGTACCGCCCCACGTCTTCCACACGGTAGAACCACTCCGTCGCCCTCGGTGAGGTGATCCAACAAACCGTCACCGTCACCGGTGAACCGACCGCCACCACCCACCACTTCCGCCTCACGTTCCCCACCAGCAGACACGGCGCCCGCACCGCCCGCCACACAGCCCAACGCTGGCTCGCCGACAAGCAGCACGGCCCGGAGGTGGCGGCCGGCGACGAGGACGCGGCCACGGCCTCCCTCCTCATCGCGGAACTCACCGCGAACGCCGCCCTGCACGGCCGCGTACGGGGTCGCCACGCCCGCTCGCCCTGACCCTCACGGCCGGCACCCTGCGGATCGAGGTCACGGACGCCCGAGGCGACCGACTCCCCGCACCGACGTCTGACGCGGACGGTGAGTCGGGACGCGGTCTGCTCCTCGTCGCCTCGCTCGCCGACGCCTGGGGCTGCGAGCCCCACCACCCAGGTGGCAAGACGGTCTGGGCCGAGTGCGCCCGGCGTAAACCCGCGCGCAAGGGGGGCGCGTGAGCGCAACTGCACTCCCAGCCATCGGAGTTGGGGATTGACGGTGATCGTGAACGGCCTTCACGCTTAACAGGTAATCGTGAAGGCTGTTCACGGGGAGATGTCATGGAAGGCACGCCCGAGGCAGAGGACCAGCTCGTCGGACTGTTCGAAGTGGCGGAGATGGCGGGGGTCGGCCGGACGGTCGTAGCGAATTGGCGCGCCCGTGACAAACACTTCCCCGCTCCCGTCGCGGACCTGCGGAGCGGTCCGGTCTTCCGGGCGAGTCAGATCCAGAGCTACCTCAGACGGAGGAAGAAACACATGGCTCCCAAAGCCCATGTCATCGCGACCATCAACCTGAAGGGCGGCGTCGGGAAAACCACCACCACTGCCGGACTCGCGGAGTTCCTCTCCGCGGAGTTCCGCAAGCGGGTCCTGGTGGTCGATCTCGACCCGCAGACCAATCTGACCACGGTCCTGATCGGGGAGGAGAAGTGGGAGGAGCTCAACGACGAGGGATACACCCTGGCGACCCTCTTCAAGGACGCACTGCGGCCCGAGGACGAGCCTCTGGAGTTCGACCTGGAGAAGACACTCCAGCGCAATGTCTCATCGGTCGATGCGGTGACGAAGGTGGACCTCCTGCCTTCTTCGCTGGACCTCATCGATGTTCAGGACCGCCTGGCGTCCATGCCCAGGGGGCGTTTCCACGCCAACAACCCCACCGATCTCCTGCGCAAGGCGATCCGGAAGATTGTTGATGATTACGACTACGTGCTCGTCGATTGCCCTCCCAACCTCGGAATCGTCACTCTGAACGGTCTGCGCATCTCCGAGGGGTATATCATCCCGACCATTCCCGATGTCCTGTCCACCTACGGAATCCCTCAGATCCAGCGGCGTGTGCGGGCCTTCGCGGAAGACCTGGGGGAGACCATCAAAGAGATCGGCATCGTCATCACGAAATACAAGGCCAATTCGACGGTCCACTGGAACACCGTCAGGCGACTTCAGGGGGATAAGAAGCTCCCCGCCGTGCTGCCGACCTTCATCCCCGAGAAGAACGACATCGCCGGTTCGGCGGAGTTCGTCGGTCGCGGTACTCTGCGGCAGAAGTACGGCTACCAGGGCGGGTTCGACGCTTTCCGTGGCATGACGCAGGAGTTCATCGAACTGGTCGAGGAGAAGGCGTGACCGAGCAGAGCGACAGTCGGCCCGACGACAACGGTCTCCTGAATGCCCAGGTGCGGGAGGCCGAAGAAGCTCTGACCAAGCTCGGCGCCTCCGACCCGGAGCTCGCGGCGACGCTCGCACGTGTCATCGGTGTGGTGGCGTCCGAAGCCGCACGGACGACACGCTTCGCCCGAGCACTGGCCAAGGCGCTAACGCCTCCCGATGCGCAGACCGCACCTCGGCCGGCAGAACGCCCGAGGCGTAGCCGACGAGCTCCGGGAGTGATCGACCCGTTCGCGGTGTTCGCCGAAACTGGCGAGGTGGGACTCCGCTCGAACCTGAGCGAGCTCGACCTCGAACAATTGCGGGACATCGTCTCCGAACACGGGATGGACCACGACCGGCTGGCGCTGAAGTGGAAGGACCCTCAACGGGTCATCGACCGCATCGTGGAACGCGTCGAATCGCGGACAGCCAAGGGAGCCGCCTTCCGGGGACGGCCGGAGCAGTCGGCACCGCGGCACGACGAGGCCGCCATCCCGGCGGCCGAGGACTCGTCGCCCTGAGGCGACCGGGCGCGACGCGTCAAACGCCTCGCGGCCGCCGCCCATGCCAAGGCCATCCGCAACGAGCGCCGTGTCGAGGACCGCACCATCCTCCTCCTCGACGACCTGTTCACCACCGGCCAGCAATGTCGGCCGTCGCCCGTCTGTTACGCGGGCGGGCGCGGCTGAGGTACGGGGTCTCGTCCTTGCCGGTGCCCCTTGGCGACGGGCGGACCGCCAGGAGGCACTGTTCGACTCGTGACGCTCAGCCTGGGCTCCCTGAGTCCCTGCCTCAGTCTGTGCCCCGACTCTCCCAGCGGTCCCGGAACCACGTCAGAGTCTCGCCGAGCAGCTCACGGTTGCGGTCTTTTTCCAGCACCGACAACTCGAACCTGGGGTCCGGCCCGGGATTTGTCTCCTGGAGGTCGACACCCTCAAGTTCGTTGAGACGCCTGAGGAATTCGGTACGAAGGGCGCGGTCGGTGAACGGCTCCTGCGCGGCCAGGACCTGGAAGGAGACGTGCGCCGAGCCGGCCCACCCGCCGCCCGGCATGAGGCTCATCAGCGAGATCGAGCGGCCCGGGGCGATCGTCTCACCCAGTTTGAGGAACGCGCTGCTCATGGTGTCGTTTCCTACCCAGTGGATTGAGCCGCCGAGTTCCTCCCAGTGGGTGAACAGGGCGCGCACCGCATCCACGGTCTCGAGGGAGTCGTGCGCCGCGAGCCGCCGGAAGAACCGCCTCTCGTCGGAGTTCTCTGCCACGAGCTGAGCGTAGAACTGGTCGGCCCGCGTCTCCTCACCCTGACTCTCGGGGGCGCTCTGCGCAGTTTCCTCCTCGCTGTCGGCCGGGTCGTCGGCTTCCGCGATCAGCGACGCAAGCTCGTCGGCGGAGAGGCGCTGCGCCGGATCGGCTGCCCCGTTGGCCGTGAAGCGCACGCCGTCGTCGCTCAGCCGGGAGCGGACGTCTCCTCCCGCGTCCTGAGGCGTCCAGCGGAAGCCGTCGGAGACCTTGCCCTCGGAAGTGAGCACCCGGTACGCGTTGGCCACCCCCGGCGTATTGGCCAGATGGTTGCCCACGGCCTGGGCGCCGGAGCCGAGGAACGCCGCGAGATCGCCGTACGACGTCCAGGTGCCGTGGGGGAGCGCTGCGAGCACCTGGTGGGCCAAGTTCCAGTCCCGGCTCCGCTCTGCTCGGCCGACTCCGCGCAGCGGGGCCGGCCACAGCGCGATCGCGCGGTCGGCGAGTTCGTCGGCACGTTCGCGGATCTCGTCTGCGCCCCACCGCTCAGTGGTGGCGATGCGGCGGTTCATCTCCAGGTGGCTGCCCTGGAGCAGGCCCTGCTTGCGCTCGAAGGGGTGATTGGACAACTCCGCGTTGACCGCGGTGAGTGTCAGGTTCCCGAGCGTGTGCTGGAGTCGGGAGTGCAGATCCTGCGCGCTCTCGCCGTCGACCACGTCCTCGCTCAACATCCGGAGCCACTCGTCGCCCGGTGACTGCGGCATGACGTGCTCGATGGTGAGCTGCGCGGTGGCGAAGTCGACCGGTTCGGGATGCTCGTAGCTCTCCTCCAACCGCTGGAGCACCATCTTGCGCTGGTGCCCGCGGCCGAACTTGTAGAAGGGCGCCGTCCGGACCTTCTCGCGCAACTCGTCGTCATCGGGCCAGAAGCGGTTTTCGGCGGAGAGGAGCTGGTGCAGCCCGTCGGCGACGGGCAAGTCGAGCGGGAGCTGCCCGGGCACCGCCTGGAAGATCCTGTTGAGGTTGTTCGTCGGCACCCGGCACATCATCCGGCGCACCAGGAAGCTCTCGACGTACGACATCGCGCGGGCCGTGTCCGTGGAGTCAAGCTCCCCGCGCTCGCGCCGGTCGAGCAGCAGCAGAAGCGCGGGATAGGTGACCTGGGCCTGCCAGGTGTCCAGCCGGTGCAGATGGGCGCGGACCGCTTTGTTGGCCTCCTTCTCGGGGTGGAGCAGCCGACGGAAGAGTGCGCCGCGCCGGTACAACTCCTTGATGTACGCCTCGATCTCCGCCTCGCTGACCTCACCCCGCTCGAAGCGCTGCTGCTGAGCCGCGTAGAGGTCCTGGCGGCGGACCCGGTCGTCCCCGTCGAGCACCAACTGAAGCCACATGAGCTGTTCCAGCTCGTCGTTGCTCAGACTGTCCTGCAGTGGAAGCCAGTAGGTCTCGTAGATGTGATCACCGCGGGTGGGCAGCCGCATGAACAGGTAGTTGCGCAGCAGGTCGGCCTGGCTCAGCTTGAGGCCGGTGTTGTTGAGGGACTCGAAGATGCGGTGCACGTTGTCCGCGCGCTCGGCTGTCACCGCCACCAGCGTGAGCCGGGAGGTGATCGCCTCCTCGATGCGGAGCACGTCCTGCGGGGCGGCCGGATCGGCGGCCTCGACGAGCTTGCGGCGGAAGAAGCCGTAGGCGGCGGCGACAGCTCCGCCGGCGGCTTGCTCCGAGAGCGGTCCGCGCACGTATGCCGCGAACTGCGCCCGGTCAGCCTGGGTCGGCAGCAGTCGGAAGCGGTCGCTGCCGTTCTTGCGCTTGTTGATGAGGTATTCCTCGTCGATGCGCTCGGCCTCGTCCGGCTCGCCGTCCGCTATGTGGTCGCGGATCGCGGCCAGGGCGAGCGACAGCGTGGTCAGCCGCTGCTGACCGTCGACGACGAGCCAGCGGGGGAACGTCGCCTCGTTCTGCGGCGACGGCGCGAGCACCACGGACCCCAGGAAGTGTGTGCTCGCCTTCTCCCCGGACTCCAGCAGCTCGGCCTGCTCCAGAATGTCGGTCCACAGCTGTCTGAGCTGCTTCTCCGTCCAGGAGTACGTCCGCTGATAGAGCGGCACCTGGAACTGCTGTGCCCTGCCCTGGACGAGATCCGCGAACAGCGTCTCCTTCGCCTGCACGGCGTCCCCCCTCGGTGATCGGTCCGGTCGTAGCGCCTGGGAAGGACCTTAGGGCTTCTCGCTGACAGTCAGGGGCACTTCAACCCTCGTCCAGGCACGCACACCACAGCGCGTAGGCCCGGTCCATCTCGTCCAGTGCCGCCCGGGTGAACCGGGCGTCCAGGAAGGCTCGGTCGACGATCCGTTCCGCGAGTGCGACCAGGTGCGCCGCGACCTGCTCCACCCGCTCCCCGCGCACCCGGTCCTGAACCCGCTCCAGGCGTTCCTGACGCTCCCACAGGTCGGCGAGGTTCGCGCCTGGCTCCTCCTCGTCGTCGTACACGGACGGCACGCGGGGCAGCAGGGCGGCGGTGAGGGCGGGGACAGGGGCCAGGGCGGCCAGCTCGTCCGGTCCGCCGTTGCCGAGGACGCGGTTGGCGATCGTACGTACGGCCTCGGAGCGTTCGACGCGCGCCGCCTGGGCCCGCAGGGCGCCGAGCAGCGCCGGGACCTCGGCCCGGTCTCGGCGCCGCAAGGTCTCCGCGAGTGCAGTCGTCAGGTCCTCGCCCAGGTCCGAGGCGTCGTCCAGTACGTCGTTCGCCGCGCCGACCTCCTCGAAGGCGCGCTGCGCGGTGCGGGCCGCCTCGGTGAGCAGGGCGATGTCCTCGGCGGTCGGCTTCACGCCCGCGTGCAGCCGGGCCACGGCCGCGTCCAGGGGGTCACCGGCCAGATCGAAGAGGTCCACACAGTCGTCTTCCAGGACGAGTTGGCCGTCCGTATCCGGTTCCAGCAGTGTCATCTCCCCAACAACCCCCGAGCTCGCGATGCCCCTGTGTCGTGCGGCAACTCCTGCGACGAATCATGGAGGGTTTCGTAAACTGAGTCAACAGATATTCTGTCGGCCGGTGCTGTCGAAGGGTGGGGAACATGCCGCAGATCGCGATCACCAACACGTTCTGGGAGGGCGTCGACCGGCTGGACAAGCCGGCCCGCGCCCGCGTCCACAAGGCGATGGCCAAGTTCCAGCAGCTGACGGTCCCGCAACTCCACGCGGACAAGGGGCTGCACCTGGAGTCGGTGGTGAGCTCGCGCGACCCGCGGATGCGGACCATCCGCGTCGACGACGGCCTGCGCATAGTGCTGCTCGCGCCCGACGACGGCAGCGACCTCTTCGTCTTCGTCCACGTCGTCCCCCACGACAAGGCCTACTCCTGGGCCCGCCGACGGCTCTACACGGTCAACTCCGTGACCCGCTGCCTCGAAGTACGCGACTTGACCGCCATGGAGCAGATCACCCCGCTCTTCGCTCAGGAAGCCGCCGCGGCCCCCCAACTCCTGTTCGCCTCCTGGTCGGACACCGTCCTGCGGCACCTCGGCGTCGACGACGTCACCCTGCGGGCGGCCCGCACCGTCACCAGTAAGGCGCAGCTTGAGGCCTTCGGGTCGCTGATGCCGGAGGACCAGTACGAGGCGCTGTGGCTGCTCGCCGAGGGCCTCGACCCCGACGACATCTACCGGGACCTCGTCGCCGTACGCCAGAAGACGACCGTCGCCGAGAGCGCGGCGGGGGAGGACACCGCCGGGGACGACCTGGCCGCCGCCGTCACCCGCACCCGCAGCCGCATCGCGCTCGTCACCGGCCCCGACGAACTCGCCGACATCCTGACCAAGCCCTTCGCCGCCTGGCGGATCTTCCTCCACCCCACCCAGCGGCGCATCGCCTACCGGCCCGGCTATGCCGGACCCGCCCAGATCACCGGCGGCCCCGGCACCGGAAAGACGGTCGTCGCCCTGCACCGGGTCAAGCACCTCCTGGATCGGGCACCCGACACGCGCGTCCTCCTCACCACCTACACCGGAGCCCTGGCCCGCTCCCTGCAGAGCAGCCTCGCCCTGCTGCTCGACCACGACCCGGCGCTGCTCGCCCGTGTCGATGTCACCACCGTCGACGCCGTCGCCCACCGCGTCGTACGGCAACTGCGCGGCAACCCGGGGACCGCGCTCGGCGACCGGGACGAGCGCACCCGCTGGCAGCGCGTGGCCCGCCGCCTCGAACTGCCCTGGAACGAGGTGTTCCTGTCCCAGGAGTACCGGCACGTGGTCCTCGCCCAGGACCTGCGGAGCGAGGAGGAGTACCTGGCCTGCGAACGGCGAGGACGCGGCAGCGCGCTCGGGCAGGCGCAGCGGCGGCGCGTCTGGCAGGCCGTGACCCTGTTCGAGGACGGCCTGACCCGTGACCGGGCGCACACCTGGCTCCAGGTCTGCGCCGAGGCCACCCGGCTGCTGCGCGACAAGCCGGGTGCGGGACCGTCGTACGACCATGTCGTCGTGGACGAGGCGCAGGACCTGCACCCGGCGCAGTGGCGGCTGCTGCGGGTCCTGGCCCCCGACGGACCCGACGACCTGTTCGTCACCGGCGACCCGCACCAGCGGATCTACGACGCCCGGGTCTCGCTGCGCTCCCTCGGCATCTCCGTCGCGGGACGCAGCGGACGACTGCGCGTCAACTACCGCTCCACCGAGGAGATCCTGCGCTGGGCTCGCGGCCTGCTCGACAGCGAGCCCGTTGCCGACCTGACCGGCGACGCCCACGACACCCTCACCGGATACCGCTCGCTGCTGCACGGCGCACAGCCCGTGTGTGAGGGGCACGGAAGTGAGAACGAGGAGGCCGACGCGGTCGTGCGCCGAGTGCGCGACTGGATGGACGCCGGGGTCGCGCCCTCGGACATCGCCGTCTGCGCCCGCTTCAACACCCTGGCGGGCAAGCTCGGCGACCGCCTCGCCGCGGCCGGCATCCCCGTGGTGCGGGTGCGGGACGGGGAACCGGAGAGCGCGGTCGGGGTACGGGTGTCGACGCTGCACAGCATGAAGGGCCTGGAGTACCGGTGCGTCGCCGTCGCCGGAGTCACCCGGTCCGCCTTCCCGTTCGCGCCGGCCGTCACCCCGGCCGAGGTGGACCGTATCCAGCACACCACCGACCTGGCCGCCGAGCGATGCCTGCTGTTCGTCGCCTGCACCCGGGCACGGGAGGCGCTGTATGTGTCGTACAGCGGGCGGGCCAGTCTGTTCCTCGCCGCGTGATGCTGAGCGGGGGCTCCGGCACAGCCTCAGTCCGGAGCCCCATGGATCTTGTCGACTCCCGTGCGGTGGCGACGGACAGTCGTGATCTCGCGCCCGTCGTGCACCACTCGGAACCACTCGTCCGCCACCAGGACGGTGACGGTTTTCGCGTGCCACTGCAGGCCCACGTGGATCGTCTGATGGCCGACCACGATGATCCCGGGCCGGTAGACCTTTCGACGCACACAGGGGGCGTCGGAAGCGAACTCGGTGGGAGGCCCGTCCACGTCGCTGGGATGCCCGTCCATGTCGCTCGGTACGGCGCGTGACGGCTCGCGGACCGGACGGGCGGCGTGGATGCGGTTCGCGTCGATCCGCCCCCGCAGCTTGCCCATGGCCTTGGACTCGATCTGGCGAATCCGCTCCCGGGTGCGGTTCAGTTCCGCTCCGATTGCGTCGAGGGTGAGCTCGGGGCCGTCGTCGAGTCCGAGTCGGAGGGTCATCACCTGGCGCTCTCGTTCGGAGAGGCAGCTGAGCAGATCACGGACTTCTTCCGGGGACAGGTCACCGTAGTAGAAGTCCGGTTCGGTCCAGTGCGGTCCCTGAATGCTCCGGTCCGCTTCCTCGTGCAAGGCGTCGTCACCGATGGACTCGGTCAGGTCTTCCAGGGGGAGTGTTCGGCGGACCCGGGCGAGCAGGACGTGCGCCTCGTCAACGGTGACACCCGCGCGGGCGGCCACCGTGGGGAGAGCGTCGGTGGGTGACTCGTGCCCCAACTCCCGTGCCGCCTTCCGTAGCGCGGCCAGGGTTTCGTGCGCGTGGGCGGGGATCCGTATCGTGCGGCCTTTGTCCGCCAGGGCCCGTGTGATCGCCTGCCGGATCCACGAGACGGCATACGTCGAAAACTTGTTCCCCTTGAGGTGGTCGAACTTCTCGATGGCGCGCAGCAGGCCGAGGTTGCCCTCCTGGATCAGATCCATGAGGTCCAGCCCGCGGCCCGTGTACCAGGTGGCCATGCTGACAACCAGCCGGAGGTTCGCCTGGGCGAAGTCCGTGAACGCCAGTTCCCCGAGCCGGACCAGCTGTTCCAGCTCACGCCGCAGCTTAGGAGCGATCTTCCGGCCGGCCTCGTCCAACTTCTCGCGAGCCAGCAGTCCCGCCTCGATGGCCTGGGCCAGCTCCGCCTCCTGTTGCCGGGAGAGCAGCGGGAACCTGCCGATCTCCTTGCGGTAGTGCGTGAAAGAGTCGCCCACGGCCTGACGTGGGGAAGCGTCCTCCTCCGGGGACTCGGCGACGGGCTCGGGGCGGGGGCGGGGCAAAGGCGGGGCGGTGAGTGCGGTCGTAGGAATGACGGGCGTCTCGTACGGCTTCTCGACCCGCAGGGGCGATCCGGCCGCGGAAGGAATGCCGAGACGGAGCGCTCGAACGGTCAACGCGGAAAGGTCCAGCCTGCTGTCCTGGTGCAGCTCAAGAGTGAAGCACGGTGGTCTGCGTGGTTCCGGTTCCGGCCTCGCTGGAACCTGGCGTTCACTCTGTGTGTCGCTCAACGTCTGCGTGGTCGGGGGAAGTCCTGGCGCGGCCGGTGCCGCCGAACCGCCTCCCAGACCGAACGCGGCCACCGCGGCCGGAGGCAGTGCGACCCCCTCCGCCATCACCCGGCCCAGCACCTCGGCCACCACCGCGGTATCCACGCCGACCAGTAGCCCTCGCAAGGCCACCGGAGTCAGGGCTCGCTGTGGCCCCGCGGCAGTCACCAGCGCCTCATGCAGCACGGCAGGCGTCCCGGCCTCGGTGTCCGTCGTCATCAGCGTGCCCCCCATGTGCCGTACTGCGGTGCGACGAGCCTTCTCGCATTGCACCACCCGCCACTGACAATCAGTCACGCCCCGGGTGAGCGCACCGTTCACCTGCGGATTCCCCGTGCTCCTTATGTGAAGGAATGGTAGAACGTACAACGATGGTCGGTCCCGGGCGAGATCGCGTACGTCCGAGGCGGGAGGGGCGGGACATGCTGGTTGATCCCACGCGGTTGCTGGACGACTGCGAGCGGGCCTGGCGCGAGGCGGGGGAGCCGCCCGCCGGCGCAGTGGAGCCGGTCGCCGCCGTACGGACCGCGCTCGTCCTGGAGGCGCTCGTGGCGTACAGGCTGCTCGCGGACCACTCCGACCTCCCGCGCGACACGGTCTTCGCGCGCTGGCCCGCCTGCGCAGTCCACACCGTGGCACTGGCCGACGGTCCAGAACTTCCTCGTTTGGTGGCTGAAGCACGCGCGCGCGTGCTCGCGGCACGCCCCGACCTGGGGTCACACGGAGCCGCCCCGGAGAGTGCCGGCGAGTGGGGTCGCGCCGCGCAGGAGGCCGCCCGCTCGCTGGGCTGGACATGGCGCGCGCCGACCGCGGCACACGATCCGGTCGCCCCGTCCCGCAGCGTCGCCCTTCCCCCCGAGCTCCGTCTCGGCCCCGGCGCGGGCAGCGTGCTGCTGACCCTGCCCGGCGAGCCGGACGCGGGGGACTGGCAACTGTCAGCCGACGGTGAGATGTTCGCAGTCCGGCCGCCCTACTGGGTGCTGCCTGGCCCCGTGCGCCGCGTCGAGGCGACGGATGTGATGGGGACCACCCATGTCTCGGCCGTCGTGGCCCCGGACACCGCCCTGCTGGCCTTCGATGCCGACGGCCACCGCATCACCCCGGACGAGCCCCTTCCCGCCGCCGAGATCTGCCTCCTGCACGCGGGCACCCTGCAGACCGAGGGCGCCGACCCCGGCGTCGTGGAACTGCCCACCCCGTACGGCTGGAGCGGCTGGACCCTGAGCAGGGTGTCGCTGACCGGGGTGACGCGGGTGCGGGCCTTGGCCGCGGTCCCGGGAAGCTGGGTGGACGTCGCCGCCGGACGGCCGCTCGGCTGGGAGGGCGGTGCGACGTTGCCTTGGATCATGGGTGACGACGGGGCACCTGTGTGGCACCGTCCGCCCGCTCTCCGGCTCCCGCGGCGGCCGGGCGAACCGGACGCGCGACTCTGGCAGGCCGAAGTGCGCCGCCCCGGCCACGGGGAGCCTCTCGCCCGTCACACCGGCGCCCCCGGGGCGCTCCTCGACCCGTGGCAGGACGTATCCCGCCCGCTTCTGGGACCGTACGAGATCCTCGTCCACCGCGTCGGCTCCCGGCGCAAGCGACGACTGGCGGCCTTCCTCGCCGAGGGCATCACGGCCGAACCGACCGCCGAGTGGCGTCTGCTCGCCCCGCACGGAGGCCTGGCCCCCGCTCGGCTGACCCTCGGCGCTGACGGACCGGTCACCGCCTCCGCGCATACAGTCGCATTCTCCCTGTACGAGATCACCAAGACGCTGGTCCTGGGCGACGGGGTCCGTCGGTTCGCCGTGGAGGCGTGCATCCCCCACTCCGAGGTACGCCTCGAACTCGGCGGCAAACCCCTGAACTGGTCCGTCCGGCCGCTCGACATCGACGCGACGGACCTGGCCGGGGAGAGCGCCCTGACCGTCCGCCTGCCGGAACAGGCGGTGGCGGTGACCCCCTTGTTGGCACTGGTCGTCGAGGGGACGACCCTGCACACACTGCGTCCGGAACGGCGCACTCGCACGCGCAGAGGAGACCTCCGGTACCCACTGGCGGCCTTGGCGGACACCGTGCGCGATTGCGTGAAAGCCGAGATACGGCTTCTGGTCGCGGGGGAGAGCATCCTCGTCGGGACCGTGCGCACCCAGCCCATCGCGGAGGACGTCGTACCGGACGGCGACGGACTGCTGCTGCGGGGCCTGCGCCACCCGGGCGAACTGACCGCCCGCCTGTACCCGGTCTTCGCCCCGTGGGAGCGGCCGCTGACGGCCACCGTCGACCAGAGCGGCCGTATCCCGCTGCCCTCGGCCTGGCGGTCCGTCGGCCCCCTGATCGTGGACCTGAACGCGGGCGCCCCCACACCCGCCGCTCCCGGGTGGCCCCGCCTCCGCGATCGCGACACCCTCGTGCTGCGCCGGTCCCCGTGGACCTCCGCCGCTTGCCACGGAACGGGCGCCAGGGTCTCGGAGTACCTGGCCGGACGCGGCGCGCTGCCGCGCGGTGCCGACGCGATCGCCTACCAGTGGATCGTGGCCGCCCGTGGGCGCGACCTGCAGGCGTGCGGAGCCAGAGAGACGGCACCGGCGGAATGCCGCAGTGCCCTCGCTGACGCTGGACCCACCGCCCTCACGGGAGCGGCCGACAGCGCGCTGCGCTCCGGCGAACTCGCCTCCGTGCTAGCGGGCAGCGGTCTTGCCGCCCTGCGGATACGGGAAGTGACGGATCCGGCTGCCGTACGTCACGTCTGGCGGCAGGCGCCCCTGTGCGCGCTGCTGCTCACTGCCCCCTTGCTGCCGTATCTCTCCGATGACCTCGCCTACGACGTCGGGGAGTTGTACCCGGAGGAGGTGGAACTCCTCGGCGAGGTGGGCCAGTTCCTGGGTGACGCCGCCATGGTGTTGCTGGCCGGGCAGGCGGATCCGAGCGCCGCGGTCGGCCGGTTCGGCGCCCCGACTCGGGCCCTCGGCCAGCTCCCCGAACTCCAGCAGCAGGCCGTGTGGCGCAGCGCCCGTGTCGTCCCGCGGGGCCTTCTGGACCCCGACAGCCGTGCCGACGCAGCCTGGCAGGCGTTCCGTGCCCGCAAGGACCTCCAATACCACGCCACACGTGAGGAGTTCCGCGACGGCCTGGACGCCGTAGCGATCTTCCTGGACGACGGACACCCCGACCTGGCCCAGGCCTTCCGCGGACGGGACCCCGGCCAGTTGCACGGGCAGGGCGAAGCCTGGATGCGGATTCCTCAACTGTCCCTGGGATGCGCGCTGATCGCGAGGCGTGCCGCTGCCGGCGACGCCCGTGCCGCCGGCCTGGAACGGGGACTTCGCCACCTGTGGACGCCCGTCGCCTCCCACGCACCTGATCTCACCGCCGTCGACATCACACTCGCGGAATGCCTGGTCACCGCGGAGGCCGTGCACAGCACCGGCTGACCACCGGTCCGCGTCCAGCCCGTCCCGCAGTGGTCCTGCTCACCGCTCGTCCGAAGCCAATCGCCACAACGGAGCCTCCCGTGCACAGCCTCGACCCGCTCGCCACCGCCAGCATGATCAGCGACACCTACCGCCGCTATCTGCGTTCCCTGCTGCCCCTGCGCGAGCCCAGCCTGGCCGAGGCACTCGCCCACGCCATCGACACCAGCCCGCTGCTCACCAAAGGGCCACTGCTGGAGGCCACCCCCGCCTACGCGCCGGGCGCCACCCTGAACGAGCTCGTCGCAGAGGGCGTACTCGACCCCGCGTTCCAGCATCTGACCGGCCCCGCACTGCCCGCTGACCGTCCCCTGTACCGGCACCAGGAACAGGCGCTGCGCAAGGCCGTCGCCGGACGCAACCTCGTCGTGGCCACCGGCACCGGCTCCGGCAAGACCGAGAGCTTCCTCCTGCCCGTCCTCAACGCCCTCGCCGCCGAACACGCCCGCGGCACCCTCGGACCCGGCGTCCGCGCCCTGCTGCTCTATCCGATGAACGCCCTGGCCAACGACCAGATGAAGCGACTGCGCCGACTGCTCGCCGACACCCCCCACATCACCTTCGGCCGCTACACCGGCGACACCAAGGACGATCCGCAGCGCGCCGCCGACACCTTCGAGCAGCTCAACCCCGGCGAACCGCGCCTGCCCAACGAACTGCTCAGCCGACGCGAGATGCGCGCCACACCGCCCCACATCCTGCTCACCAACTACGCCATGCTGGAGTACCTGCTGCTCCGCCCCCAGGACATGGACCTCTTCGAGGGAGAGCAGGCGGGTTCCTGGCGGTTCGTCGTCGTCGACGAGGCCCACGTCTACGACGGAGCGCGCGGCGCGGAACTCGCCATGCTGCTGCGCCGCTTGAAGGACCGTGTGGGGCAGGGGCGGGAGATCCAGGCCATCGCCACCAGTGCCACCGTCGGCGCAGAGGAGAACCCGGCCGCCGTCACCGCCTTCGCCCAGGCCCTCTTCGACGTCCCCTTCCGCTGGGACGCGAGCGACCCGGCCGCCCAGGACCTGGTCACCGCCACCCGGGTCGCCACACCCGACGGCCCGCACTGGGGGCCACTGCCGACCACCGGGTACCTGCGCCTGGCCACGACCGCCGACCCCGAACCGGAGATCGTGTCGGCCGCGCGCATGCACGGCCTGCCCGCCGGCACGACCGCGGCCACCGCCCTCGCAGCCGAGGCCGGCACCGCGGCTCTGCGCCGGGCGCTCGCCGACGGACCCCGGCCCGTGAACGAGATCGCCCGCGACGTCTTCCCCGGTGACCCCGTCGGACCCGCGGCGGTCACCGCGCTCATCCAACTCGCCAGCCAGGTGACCGACACCGACGGCGCTCCCGTGCTCTCCGCCCGCTACCACCTCTTCGCGCGCGCCACGGAAGGCGCCTTCACCTGCCTCGACCCGGCAGGCCCCCACCTCGACCTGGCCCGCCACGAGACCTGCGCGCGGTGTGCCCGCCCCTCCTTCGAACTGGGCGCCTGCCGCCGCTGCGGTGCCGTACACCTGCACGGCACCTTCACCGGCAAGGGGGCACAAGCCCGCCTCGCACACCGCAAGTCCCCCGACAGCCCCCACACCTGGCTGCTCCTCGACGGGGACGGCTCGGACACCGGTGCCGACGAGGACGACGAGACACTCGGCGACAGCGCCAAGGGCGGCCTCAAAGAACGCAGACTGTGCACCCGCTGCGCGGCCGTGCACCCCGCGGCCACGGCATCCTGTACCGCTCCCGGATGCGGCGGCACCGAACTGCGCCGCGTCCACCAGCTCGACACCCACGAGGGCACCCCGGCCGCATGCCTCGCCTGCGGAGCGCGCGGTCACGGCATGATCCGCCTGTTCGAGGCGGGCAACGAGGCCTCGGCCGCCGTCCTCAGCACAGCCCTCTACCAGGCGCTGCCTCCGGCGACCGACGGCCCGGCCGCCGCACTGCCCGGACAGGGCCGCAAGCTGTTGTTCTTTAGCGACAGCCGACAGGCCGCCGCCTACTTCGCGCCCTACCTGGAGGACTCCTACACCCGCATCCAGCACCGGCGCCTGATCACCCAGGCCGTCCGGCAGGGCTGCCCCGACCCCGACGAGCCCCTGCACATCGACGACCTCGTCGCCCACACCATCCGCGCCGCCGACCGCGCCGGAGTCTTCCGCCGCAACGACTCCCGCCAGGCCAAGCAGCGCGAAGTGGCCCTGTGGGTGATGCAGGAAGTGCTCAGCCTCGACGACCGCCAGTCACTCGAAGGCCTCGGCCTGCTCCGGATCGACATCGACCGCGAGCCCTTCTGGCAGCCGCCCGCCGCCCTCACCTCACTCGGCCTCACGCACGACGAGGCATGGCTGCTGCTGCAGGAACTCCTGCGCACCCTGCGCAACCAGGGTGCGCTCACCATGCCCGAGGACGTCGACGCGGGCGACGAGGCGTTCGCCCCGCGCAAGGGGCCCATCTGGGTCCGATCCCAGGGTTCCGAGGCCAAGCGCAGGGTGATCAGCTGGCTGCCCAGCGCCGCGAGCGCCTCGAACCGACGCGTCGACTACCTCGTACGCGTACTCGACGCCCTCGGCCACCAGGGCGAACGACGGGCCACCGCCCTCGATGTCCTGAACCGCCTGTGGACCGACCTCACGACAGGTCACCTCGCCGACTGGCTGCCGTCCGAAAGCCAACCGGGGATCGGCGTCGTCCGCCGACTCGACCACGCCTGGCTGCGGTTGCGGCCGGTGACGGCGGACAGCGGTCCGCTGTACGCCTGCGACCGCTGCCGCCGCATCACCGCGGTGTCCGTGCGCGGTGTGTGCCCGACGCTGCGCTGCACAGGCCGCCTGGAGGAGTTCAAGCCGTCGCCCGAGACGGACGAGCACCTGCGGCGCCTCTACCTGACCTTCGACCCGGTCCCGCTGCGCGCTCAGGAACACACCGCTCAGTGGACCGGGGAGAAGGCCGCCGAGATCCAGGGGGAGTTCGTCCGAGGGCAGGTCAACGCCCTGTCCTGCTCCACGACCTTCGAACTCGGCGTCGACGTCGGTGAACTCCAGGCCGTCGTCCTGCGCAACATGCCGCCCTCCACCGCCAACTACGTCCAGCGCGCCGGCCGCGCCGGCCGGCGCGCCGACTCGGCCGCGCTGGTCCTCACCTACGCGCAGCGGCGCCCCCACGACCTCGCCCGGTTTGCGGAGCCCGAGCGGATGATCGCCGGGGAGGTACGAGCCCCGATCGTTCCCGTCGACAACGTCCGGATCGACCGCCGCCACGCCCACTCCATCGCGCTCGCCGCATTCTTCCGCGCCATGAAGGACGAGCGGGGCCGGATCTGGCGCAAGGCGGGCGAATTCTTCCTCCCCGACGACTCCGCCGGCGAGATCGCCGCCCACACGGTGCGCGACTGGCTGACCCCCATTCCGGGCAGCGTCATGGCCTCCCTGCGCCGGGTCCTCCCTGAACAGGTCCAGCAGGAGATCGGCGTCGACTCCGGCGACTGGGTCGCCGAACTGGACCGGCTCCTGCGCGCCGCACAGCAGATCCTCGACCAGGACGTCTCCTCGTACAGCGAACGCCGCGACCAGGCAGCGGCCGCCCGCAAGTACCGGCAGGCCGAGATGTACGAGAAGGTCATCCGCAACCTCACCCAGCGCGAACTGCTCGGCGTCCTCGCCAACCGCAACGTGCTGCCCAAGTACGGCTTCCCCGTGGACACCGTCGAACTGCGCATCCCCCACGAGGGCGCCGCCGTCTCGGGGCACCTCGAACTCACCCGTGACCTGAGCGCTGCCGTCCACGAGTACGCCCCGGGGGCCGAGATCGTGGCGGGCGGACACCTGTGGGCGTCCGCCGGCGTCTACCGGCTGCCGGACCGCGAACTCGTCAGCCGCCACTATGCCGTGTGCACGGCCTGCGGCCGCTACCGGGAGGCCACCGGCCCCGTGGACCCCGTCTGCGCCGCCTGCGGCACGCAATCCGCGGCCGCGCAACGCCGGTACGTCGAACCTGTCTACGGTTTCGTCGCCGCGCGCGGACCACAGCGCCGCCCGGGGCAGACCCCGCCACGACGGTCCTGGTACGGCGACGTCCACATGTCCACCGACACCGCCGACCTCCAGGAAGGCGCGACCACCTTCGCCTCCGGCCACACCACGCCCTGGTCGGCCGGCACCCGGGGAGAGATGGTGGTCGTCTCCGAGGGACCGGCCGGCGCCGGATACCAGATCTGCGACTGGTGCGGCTGGGGCCGTCCGCATGCCCAGGCCGCACCTCTACGCGGCGGCCACCCGCACCTGCTGAAAGACACCCAGTGCACGGGCCCCCTCCGGGTCGTCTCCCTCGCTCACCGCTACCAGACCGACTTCCTCCAGATCCATCTGGACCCGCTCACCGCCCTGACCGCCACCGCGGCCCGCCTGCGTTCGGGCCTGTACGCACTACTCGAAGGCGCCGCCGCACACCTGGAGATCAGCCGCGACGACATCGACGGCACGGTGCACACCGGCACCGACGGCATGCCGTCCCTGCTGCTCTTCGACACCACTCCGGGTGGCGCGGGCAACGCCGTGTCCATGGGCGAGCGGCTCGAACCGGTCGTCTCTGCCGCGCTTGTCCGGCTGGAGGCCTGCGAGTGCGGCCCGGAGAGCAGCTGCTACGCGTGCCTGCGAAACTTCCGCAACGAGCGCTTCCACGAGCTGCTGACCCGATGTGAGGCCATGGCGCTCCTCAACGCCTTGACCGGAGATTCGACCTGATCGGGATATACCGTTGGCTTCGGTGATCTTCTGGTCTCGCTGGCCCAACGCCAGGCATTCGCGAGTAAGGATTCCACGTGCTTCGGCACACACCTACGCCTCGATCATGTTGGAAGCCGGAGAGTCCGTCGTGACCCTGGCTCGGTGGCTCGGACACTCCTCGCCGACGATCACCCTCGGTTACTATGTCAATTCATGCCGGGAGCCGGCAGCTAGGGGCGCGGCGCCCTCGACGGTCTGCTGGGGGAGCGGGAAGACCGGCTCGCCGGCCGAGATTCCCCAGATTCTCCCCAGCGCCGTCGACCGGTGATTCCTGCCTCTACGCCCCGGCGAAGTCGTCCGTGGATTGTAAGGCTGAAGAGATGGGTGGCCTGGGAACGTGTTGGAAGAGGTCGTAGCGACCCGCTATGTCACGCCCCTGCGTGAGGGTGGATCGCTCCCCGGGATCGTCGAGGCCGACGATCTCGGTACGTACGTCATGAAGTTCACCGGCGCCGGGCAGGGGCGCAAGACACTCGTCGCCGAGGTGATCTGCGGACAGCTCGCCCGCCGGCTCGGGCTGCGCGTGCCCGAGCTGGTCGCCATCGAGCTCGACCCCGTCATCGGGCTCTCCGAGCCCGACCAGGAGGTCCAGGAGCTCCTGAAGGCGAGCGGCGGACTCAACCTCGGAATGGACTACCTCCCCGGCTCGCTGGGCTTCGACCCGCTGGCGTACGAGGTGGACCCGAAGGAGGCGGGGAAGGTCGTCTGGTTCGACGCGGTGATCAACAACGTCGACCGGTCCTGGCGCAACCCGAACATGCTGGTCTGGCACGGCGACCTGTGGCTCATCGACCACGGCGCCACGATGATCTGGCACCACAACTGGCCGGGCGCCCAGGCCTCCGCCGCGAAGCCGTACGACGCCTCCGACCACGCCCTCGCGCCCTTCTCGCCGGACATCGCCGCCGCCGCGGCCGAGCTGGCGCCCCGCGTCACGAGGGAGCTGCTCGAGGAGGTCGCCGCCGACGTCCCCGACGAGTGGCTGGTGGACGAGCCCGGCTTCGACAGCACCGACGCGCTGCGCGCCGCGTACGTGGAGGCACTGCTGCCGCGCGCCGCGACCATCCACGAACGGATCACCGTCGGTCCGCGCGTCGAGCGCCGGCCCGCGCAGCCGCCCGGCTGGCTCGCCGACCGCCTCGCCCCCAGGACGCACTCCGCCCAGAAGGACCGCACCACGTGACCGACCGCGATGTCTTCGAGTACGCGCTGCTGCGCGTCGTGCCCCGCGTCGAGCGCGGCGAGTTCTTCAACGCCGGCGTGGTGGTCTACTGCCGCGCCAAGTCCTTCGTCGCCGCCCGCACGCATCTCGACGAGGCCAAGCTCAGGGTGCTCGACCCCGGTGCGGACGTGACCGGCGTACGGGCCGCGCTGCACGCGGTCGAGGGGGTCTGCCTGGGCGGGGCGGACGCCGGCCAGGCGGCGCGCGACGACGCCGGACGGCGCTTCCGCTGGCTGATCGCGCCCCGCTCCACGGTCGTCCAGCCGGGTCCGGTGCACACCGGGCTGACCGCCGACCCGGAGGGTGAGGTCGAAAGGCTGCTCGATCTGCTGGTGCGCTGAGCGCGCCGAACGTGGCGCGGAGTGGTCCTGTGCACCCGGTGGGCCGTTGACACCGGGTGCCAGGGCTTCTAGCGTCTCGTCTGCGGAAGGTACTAAGCGGTCGCTCATCTTTGGGACGCACCGTGTGGGCCGCATCCATGGATGATCCAAGGGCGAGGAGAACCAGCATGTCGACCACCGAGCAGCGCGTAGCCGTCGTCACCGGCGCGGCGCGGGGCATTGGCGCCGCGACCGCGGTACGGCTGGCCGCGGAGGGCCGTGCCGTCGCCGTACTCGACCTCGACGAGGCGGCCTGCAAGGACACCGTCGAGAAGATCAAGGCCGCCGGTGGCACCGCCATCGCCGTCGGCTGCGACGTCTCCGACAGCGCCCAGGTGGAGGCCGCCGTCGCGCGTGTGGCCGCCGAGCTCGGCGCCCCGACGATCCTCGTCAACAACGCGGGCGTGCTCCGCGACAACCTGCTCTTCAAGATGACCGAGTCCGACTGGGACACGGTCATGAACGTGCACCTCAAGGGCGCGTTCCTGATGGCCAAGGCGTGCCAGAAGCACATGGTGGACGCGGGCTTCGGCCGCATCGTCTCGCTCTCCTCGTCCTCCGCGCTCGGCAACCGGGGCCAGGCCAACTACTCCGCCGTCAAGGCCGGTCTGCAGGGCTTCACCAAGACCCTCGCCAAGGAGCTGGGCAAGTTCGGCATCACCGCCAACGCCGTCGCCCCGGGCTTCATCGTCACCGAGATGACCGCGCAGACCGCCGAGCGCGTCGGCATGGGCTTCGAGGACTTCCAGGCCGCGGCCGCCTCCATGATCCCGGTGCAGCGGGTCGGCAAGCCGGAGGACATCGCCAACGCCATCGCCTTCTTCACGGGCGAGGACGCGGGCTTCGTCTCCGGCCAGGTCCTGTACGTGGCCGGCGGCCCGCTCAACTGACGCCCGAGCGGGAGGAGGAGACGTACATGAGCACGAATGAACTGCCCGAGCTGTCCGGCAAGGTCGCTCTGGTCACCGGGGCCAGCCGGGGCATCGGCTACGGCGTCGCCGAGGCGCTGGTCGCCCGTGGCGACCGCGTGTGCATCACGGGCCGTGGCGAGGAAGCCCTCAAGGAGGCCGTCGAGCGACTCGGCGCCGACCGGGTCATCGCAGTGCCCGGCAAGGCCCACGACGAGGCCCACCAGGCCGCCGCCGTCGCGGCGACCATGGAGGCGTTCGGCCGGGTCGACTTCCTGGTGAACAACGCCGGGACGAACCCGGTCTTCGGCCCGATCGCCGAGCTCGACCTGAACGTCGCCCGCAAGGTCTACGAGACGAATGTGATCTCGGCGCTGGGATTCGCCCAGCTGACCTGGCGCGCCTGGCAGAAGGATCACGGCGGGGCGATCGTGAACATCGCCTCGATCGCCGGCCTCTCTGCCTCGCCCTTCATCGGCGCGTACGGGATGAGCAAGGCAGCCATGGTCAATCTGACCCTTCAGCTGGCGCACGAATTCGCGCCGGTGGTCCGGGTCAACGCGATCGCCCCGGCCGTCGTCAAGACCAAGTTCGCGCAGGCCCTCTACGAGGGCCGGGAGGCGGAGGCGGCGGCCGCGTACCCGCTCGGCCGGCTGGGCGTCCCGGAGGACATCGGTGGCGCCGCCGCCTTCCTCACCTCCGACCAGTCGGACTGGATCACCGGCCAGACGCTCGTGGTCGACGGGGGTCTTTTCCTCAACTCCGGCGTCGAGTGACCGATATCCGGACACTTTCCGGATTTCCTGACCGGTTTGACCCCGATTAATCGTTGAATGCCTCAAGTGCCCCGTCAGGGTCGAACATTGACCTGGCGGGGCGCTGCGGTATGGTCGGCCGACCCATGGCTGAACGAGGAGCGTGCACGTGTTCAACCGGACCAGTCTGCAGGCCGCTGCAGCCCTTGCGTCCATATCCCTGGTGTCCGGATGCAGCCTGTTTTCGGACGCTGAATCCGCCGGGGAGCAGAGAATCGTCGTCGGCACGACGAGTTCTCCCACCACGCTTGATCCGGCAGCCGCTTGGGACAATTCCTGGGAGCTGTTCCGAAATGTCTTCCAGACGCTGGTGAGTTTTCCGACCGGCAGCACCACCCCGCAGTCCGATGCCGCCGACTGCAAATTCTCCGACACCGCCAGCCGGGTCTTCGAGTGCAAGCTCCTCGACGGCCTGACCTTCTCGAACGGGCACAAACTGGACGCCAAGGCGGTCCAGCACTCCATCGAGCGCGTTCGCACGATCGACGCCGAGGGTGGCCCCAACGGGATGCTCGGCTCGCTCGACAAGATCGAGACCGTGGACGACCGCACGGTCGTCTTCAAGCTGA
Organism: Streptomyces sp. NPDC046712; assembly: GCF_040645695.1. Lineage (NCBI taxonomy): Bacteria > Bacillati > Actinomycetota > Actinomycetes > Kitasatosporales > Streptomycetaceae > Streptomyces > Streptomyces sp. NPDC046712. Next base: position 147,627 of record NZ_JBEYYW010000012.1, read on the forward strand.
ACAAGCCCGACGCGACCTTCCCCTTCGTCCTGGCGACGCCCGCCATGTCCCTGGTGGACCCGGCCGAGTACCCCGCCGACAAGCTCCGCGAGGACGGCAAGCTCACCGGCTCGGGCCCGTACGTCCTCGACGAGTACGTCGAGGGCGACAAGGCCGAGCTGACCAAGAACCCCACCTACAAGGGATTCGCGGACCGCAAGAACGGCGGCGTGACCATCCGGTACTTCAAGGAGTCCGAGCCGATGGTCGCCGCGCTGCGGAAGAAGGAGATCGACGCCACCTACCGGGGTCTCACCGCCGAGGAGGTGGTCGAACTCCAGGAGGACACGGAGGAGAACAAGAAGCTCCAGCTCGTGGAGTCGACCGGCGCGGACATCCGCTACCTCGTCTTCAACGCCCGGGACGCCTCCGTGGCCAAGGAGCCGGTCCGCAAGGCGATCGCCCAGGTCGTCGACCGCGAGGAGCTGGTGGCCAAGGCGTACAAGGGCACGGCCGAGCCGCTGTACTCCATGGTCCCCAAGGGCATCGCCGGCCACACCACCGAGTTCTTCGACGCCTTCGGCGAGCCCAGCACCACCAAGGCCAGGTCGATCCTGCGCGCCGCCGGGATCACCGAGCCCGTCGAGCTGACCTTCTGGTTCACCACCGACCGGTACGGCTCCGGCACCGCGCTCGAGTTCGCCGAGCTGAAGCGGCAGCTGGACGCGTCGGGGCTCTTCAAGGTGACGCTGCGGAGCAAGCCGTGGAAGGAGTTCGCGGCGGGCTACCAGAAGGGCGAGTACCCGGTCTTCGGTCGTGGCTGGTTCCCCGACTTCCCCGACGCGGACAACTTCATCGCCCCGTTCGTCGGCAAGCAGAACGCGCTGGGGACGCCGTACGTGAGCCCCCGCATCACCGACGAGATCCTGCCGAAGTCGCGGCGCGAGAGCGACCGCGGGGCCGCCGCCGACGAGTTCAAGGAGGCGCAGGAGATCATGGTGGACGACGTCCGGCTCCTCCCGCTGTGGCAGGGCAAGCTCTACATCGCGGCCGGTGAGGACATCGCGGGCGGCGAGCGCGCGCTCGACCCGCAGACCGTCATGCAGATGTGGGAGCTCAGCCGCAGGACCAGCTGGTAAGCGCGTTGTCAGTGGCCACCGGTAGGTTCTTCAGCACACAGAACACATGGCCTACCGGAGGTTGTTGACGTGACCGACACCGACATGCTGCCCGAGTCCTGGCGCGGCGTCCTCGGCGACGAGCTGCAGAAGCCGTACTTCAAGCAGCTCACCGAGTTCGTCGAGGAGGAGCGGGCGAAGGGGCCGGTCTACCCGCCGCGCGACGAGGTGTTCGCCGCCCTCGCCGCGACTCCGTACGACAAGGTGAAGGTCCTGGTCCTCGGCCAGGACCCGTACCACGGAGAAGGCCAGGGGCACGGCCTCTGCTTCTCCGTCCGGCCCGGTGTCAAGACTCCGCCGTCCCTCCGCAACATCTACAAGGAGATGCAGGAGGAGCTCGGGCACCCGGTGCCGGACAACGGCTATCTGATGCCGTGGGCCGAGCAGGGTGTGCTGCTGCTCAACGCCGTCCTCACCGTCCGCGCCGGCGAGGCCAACTCGCACAAGGGCCAGGGCTGGGAGAAGTTCACCGACGCGGTGATCCGCGCCGTGGCGTCGCGGCCGGACCCGGCGGTCTTCGTGCTGTGGGGGAACTACGCGCAGAAGAAGCTCCCGCTGATCGACGAGGCGCGCCATGTGGTGGTGAAGGGCGCGCACCCCTCGCCGCTGTCGGCGAAGAAGTTCTTCGGATCCCGCCCCTTCACGCAGATCAACGAGGCGATCGCGGCCCAGGGCCACGAGGCGATCGACTGGCGCATCCCGGACCTCGGCTGAGTTCCGCGGGCCGTGGCCGTCCCGGGGGTGTCCGGGCGGGCGTTGAGCCCGCCCGGCTGACAGGCGGCGGCCACCGCCCGAGCCTCGGCCGGATCGTGGGTCGCTGCGGCTAGCTTCGGAGCTCCTGTACGGAGAGTGTGCGGAGGCCGCAGTGACCGAGCAGCAGCAGGTGTCGGACGACGGCGTCATGACCAGGATCGGGCAGGCCATGATGCTGCTCCACGGCGGGGACCGCGAAGAGGCGCGCAACCGCTTCGGGGAGCTGTGGGGGCAGATCGGTCCGGACGGCGATCCCCTGCATCGCTGCACACTCGCCCACTACATGGCCGATGCGCAGGACGACCCGGACGCCGAGCTGGCCTGGGACCTGCGGGCTCTCCTGGCGGCCGAGGGGCTGAGGGAGGAGCGGCCGGCCGCGCACGACTCCGCGATCGCGCTGCGTGCGCTGTACCCCTCGCTCCACCTCAACCTGGCCGCCGACTACATGAAGCTGCAGCGGCCCGACGCGGCGCGGGTCCACCTGGACCGGGCCCGCGCGGCATCGGACGCCCTGGACGACGACGGATACGGCAACGGGGTGCGCGCCGCGATCGAGCGCCTGGAGGTGCGGCTCCGCTCGCGATAGCCCGGGGCGGGCTCAGTTCCCGTACGTACCGCGGCAGATCTTCGCCTGGTCGCTGCCGGGGTGCCAGCCTCCGTACTGCTCGCCCAGTGCGCAGACGTCCCCCCGGGAGCGGGGTGGCCGGGGTGGCTCGGGCGGCTTCGCGTCCGACGCCCGGGATTTCTTGCGGGGGCCGGAGGACGGCCGCTGCTTGGCCTTCTGGGCCCCGGACCCACCCTTCTCCTTGTGCTGTCCCGCTGTCGTGGGGGGCGACGGTGGCGGGGGAGGGGGCAGCGCCGCTTCCAGGGCCTCCCGGGCCGGTCCCTCGACGATCTGCGGGGCCACGTCCACGCCCGCGTCCTGGGTGGGCCGACTGACCTCCCTCGGCGGTGCGGGGGCCGGTGCCGGGGCCGGCGCCTCGATCGAGACGCAGCCGGAGAGCGCGGCGACGGCCACCCCGACCAGGATCTTCGCTGTGGTTCTCGTTCCATGCACCCGCGCAACTCTGCTGGTCGGCCGGTGATCTTCGCGCCCCTACCGGCGGGGAATGCCCCGCACGGGTGATGGCCGCTAACGGGGTGACGCGTGGCGTCACCCGCCCAGCATGCCGCGCAACAACTCGTCGAAACCGATGCGCAGTTCGGCCCGGCTCGGCACGGCGGAGTGGAACGAACCCGCGGCGCAGGAGAACATCAGCCCCTCGCACCAGGCGATCAGGGACAGCGCGTGCCGCTCGGGGGAGGGCGAGCCGGCGTTCGCCATCATCGCTATCAGCGGCCCGTGGAACGCCGACCCCGCCGTGTCGAAGAAGGTCCGCAGTTCGGGGCGGCGGGTGGCCTCAAGGGCGAGTTCGTAGCGCGAGACGAGCAGCGCCCGGTGGTCGGTGAGATACCGGTGCAGGGCGAGCGAGAGGGCATCCACCAGCTCCGCGGGTTCGGCGTCCGGGCCAGGCATCTCGTGCGGGGTGAGAACCCGGGCCTCCAGCTCGACCTGACGGCGGACCGCCGTCTCCAGCAGGGCCTGCCGGGTGCGGGCCTGGTTGGAGGTCGAGCCCTGCGGCAGCCCCGCCCGCTCGTCCACGGCCCGGTGGGTGAGGCCGCGCATCCCGCGTTCGACGAGGAGGTCGAGCGCGGCGTCGCCGATCCGCTCGGCGCGGGAGGCGGGTGAGGCCGGCGAGGCGGGTGAGCCCTGCGGGGCGGCGGCGGACTCGGGGGTGCGTGCGGTCATGGGGACAACCTACTACCGCGCCGACTACACCTGTAGTACGGTCAAGGAGTCACTACATCTGTAGTTACCGAGGGAGCAGTCATGGAACAGCACCGTGCCGTCGTCGTCGGAGCCGGAATCGGCGGACTCACCGCCGCCGTCGCCCTCCACCGGAGCGGCTGGGACGTCACCGTCCTGGAGCGCGCCGCCGCCCTCTCTCCCGTCGGGGCCGGGATCGGCCTCGCCCCCAACTCCCAGCGCGCCCTGGACGTCATCGGGCTCGGCGACCGCGTCCGCGACCTGTCCGCCTGGCAGGGCGACGGCGGGATGCGCGCCCCCGACGGCCGCTGGCTCGCCCGTACCAGCGCCAAGGCCGCCGCCGCGCGCTTCGGCGGACCCCTCGTCCTGCTCCACCGCGCCACCCTGGTCGACATCCTCACCTCCGGCCTCCCCGACGGCGTCGTACGGACCGGAGTGACCGCGTCCCTTGCCGACCCCGGCGACGACGAACGGCCCGCCGTCGTCCGGACCCCCGACGGGGACCTCGAGGCCGAACTGGTCCTCGGTGCCGACGGCATCCACTCCGCGGTCCGCCGCGCGCTCTTCCCCGACTACGCCGGGCCCCGGTACTCCGGATTCACCACCTGGCGCGTCGTCGTCCCCGCCCCCGACCGGCCGTTCCCCCCGCACGAGACCTGGGGCCCGGGCCGCCTCTGGGGAACGCAGCCCCTCAAGGACGGCCGTATCTACGCCTACGCCATGGCCGCCGCCCCCGAGGGCGCCCGCGCGCCCGACGACGAGAAGTCCGAACTCCTGCGCCTCTTCGGCGGCTGGCACCATCCGGTGCCCGAGATCCTCGCCGCCGTCGACCCGGACGGCGTCCTGCGTCACGACGTCCACCACATGCCCGACCCGCTGCCCGCCTTCCACCAGGGCCGCGTCGCCCTGCTCGGTGACGCCGCCCACGCCATGGAGCCCACCCTCGGCCAGGGCGGCAACCAGGCCATCGAGGACGCGATCGTCCTCGCCCACCACGTCGGCCGGGGACTTCCCCCGAGCCGCGCGCTGGCCGCGTACACCGCCGACCGGCTGCCGCGCACCACGGCGATCGTCCGCAAGGCCGCCCGGACCGGCCGGCTCACCCTGCTCTCCGCCCGCCCCGCCGTCGCCGTGCGCAACGGACTCATCGCCGCCGTCTCGCGCTTCGGACCCGGCCTCGTCCTGCGCGGTTTCGACGGCATCGCCGACTGGCGGCCGCCGACTGCCGCAGACCACGCCCGAGTAAGCTGACCAGCGCGAACGACAGACCACCCAGCGCTAGGGGGACCCCGTGAAGGTCGGCTGCATCGGACTCGGCGACATCGCGCAGAAGGCATATCTCCCCGTCCTCGCCACGCTTCCCGGGGTCGAACTCCATCTGCAGACACGGACGAGGGGCACCCTGGAGCGGGTCGCCGAGGCCCACCACATCCCGGCCGCGCGACGCCACAGCGACCTCGACTCGCTGCTCTCCGCCGGCCTCGACGCCGCCTTCGTGCACGCGCCGACCGCCACGCACGCCGAGATCGTCACCCGGCTCCTCCAGGCCGGTGTGGCGACCTATGTCGACAAGCCCCTGGCGTACGCGTACGCCGACTCCGCGCGGCTGGTGGAGCTCGCCGAGGAGCGGGAGGTGAGCCTGGCCGTCGGCTTCAACCGGCGCCTGGCCCCCAGTTACGAGCAGTGCCTGGACCACCCGCGCGAGCTGATCCTCATGCAGAAGAACCGGATCGGCCTGCCCGAGGACCCACGCACCCTCGTCCTCGACGACTTCATCCACGTCGTCGACACCCTGCGCTTCCTGCTGCCGGGAGAGGTCGAGCACACGGACGTACGGGCCCGCATCCGCGGCGGACTGATGCACCACGTCGTGCTGCAGCTCTCGGGCGACGGATTCACCGCCATCGGCATGATGAACCGGATGAACGGCTCCACCGAGGAGATCCTCGAAGTCTCCGGCCAGGACACCAAGCGCCAGGTCATCAACATCGCGGACGTCGTGGACCACAAGGGCCAGCCGACCGTCCGGCGACGCGGGGACTGGGTGCCGGTCGCCCGCCAGCGTGGCATCGAGCAGGCCGTCCTCGTCTTCCTCGACGCCGTACGGGCCGGCAAGCGGCTCAGCGCGAGGGACGCGCTGTCGACCCACGAGCTGTGCGAGCGCGTGGTGCGCGAGGCCCTGACACAGGCCTCCTGAGGGCGCCCATGCCCTCGGCGGCGCACAGCGCGCCCAGCACGGCCAGGGCGCTGTACAGCGGCCAGTCGCCGTACTGTGCGTAACCGGTGGCCGTGCGGGCGAGGGGCAGTTCGTACACGGCCGCCGCGCTGCGGTCGGTGCCCAGCGGCGCACCGATCCGGCGGCCGTCGGGGCCGTACACGGCGCTGACGCCGGTCAGCGTCGCATGGACCACCGGGCGGCCGGACTCCGCCGCGCGCAGCGCCGCGAGCGAGGCGTGCTGGGCGGGCGCCCAGCTTTCCTGGAAGGTCGAGGTCGCCGACTGGGCGATCAGCACATCGGCACCGTCACGGGCCAGGCGTCGGGTCATGTCGGGGAACGCGGACTCGAAGCAGACCAGCGGACCGATCCGCAGCGCCGGGTCGGCGCCGTCGGCCGGCAGGGCCATCACCACGGGCTCGGTGCCGCGCCGCCGGTCCTCGCCCGCCGCCTTGCCGACCGACGTCACCCAGCCGAGGACCGCGCGGGCCGGGATGTACTCGCCGAACGGCACGAGCCGCATCTTGTCGTACCGGTCGCCGGTGGGGCCCTGTTCGCCGATCAGCACAGCGCTCTTGAAGATGCCCGGCCGGTCGGAGCGGCGGGCGTCCACATTGACGAGGATCGGCGCGTCGACCGCGCGGGAGAGGGCGGTCAGCCGGGCGGCGAGATCGGGACGCGTGGCCAGATCGGCACCGACGCTGCTCTCGCCCCAGACGACCAGGTCGAGGTCCTTGCCGACGAGCTCACGCGTCAGCTCCTCACCACGGGCGAACCGCCGCTCGGCGCCGCCGGACCCGTCGAACACCCCGGGCTGGACGACGGCGATCCGCGCCGTCCCCTGCTCCCGTGGTGGCGCCGTCCCCCACCAGACCACGCCCAGGGTGAGTGCGCACACCACCAGCCCGACCAGCGCCGTGATCCGTACGGCGGCCGTCGACACCACAAGGAGCGCCACGGCCGTGTTGACCGCCACCACCAGCAGGGACACCAGCCACACACCGCCGACGGAGGCGAGCCGCAGCGCGGGCGAGACCTGCCACTGACTGGCGCCCAGCAGACCCCACGGCCCGCCCAAGGCCTCCCAGGAACGGACGAGTTCGATCAGCAGCCAGCCGGAGGGGATCACCAGGAGCGCTGCGGCGGCACGCGGACCGGAGGGCCCGTCGCCGAGCATCGCCCGCACCAGCCACCCCCAGGGCACCCACAACAGCCCGAGCAGAGCGGCCAGTACGAGGAGGAAGACATGCAGGCTCGGCATCAGCCAGTGGTGCATGGCCACCATGAACCCGATGCCGCCCAGCCAGCCCTCCAGGGCCGCACGCCGCGCGGTGGGAGCGGTGCGGAGCAGCAGCAGCCACGGGACGAGGGCGAGGTAGGCGAACCACCACAGGGCGGGGGCCGGGAAGGCGAGCGCGGGCAGGGCGCCCGCGACGAGCGCGAGAGCGGCGCGGGCGGCGCGATGCGGAGTCCTCCCGGCGCGCCTCCGCATGTCCGCGGGCGGCCCGTCCGCGGGCGGTCCGTCCTCAGGCCGGTCTCCTGCCCCCGTACGGGCCCTGCCTTCGGCTCCTGTACGTGCTGCCGGGTCGCCGGCTCCCGTACGGGCCCGGTGCGGGCGCCAGGGACCGGCACCGGGCCCCTGCTCCTCGCCGGTGCCGCGACGGCCGAACGCAATCCCCACGCCGTGCCTCCAGGTGTCGCCTCCAGTGTGCGCCGCGAGACACCCCTAGGCGCGGCGCCACTTCTCCCGCACGACGACGGAGCGGAGCCGCCAGCCGGCGTCCGTCCTGAGCAGGGAGAAGGCGTAACGACCGCCGCAGACGAAGTCCTCGCCCGATTCGAAACGCATCGGATTCACATAGTCGGCGTGGACCTCCGCGGTGTCCCCCGGGTAGCCGCCGAGGTCCTGGATGGTCACCCGGCGGTTCACGATGAGGTGCTGGCGCACCGGGAACAGCCGCATCGTCTCCGCGAGCCAGTCGGCGACCTCGGCCGCCGCGCCCTCCACTCCGCCGGAACCGCTGTAGTCGGCCCTGCCGTCGCGGGTGAACAGCGCCCGGTAGCCCGTCCAGTCGGAGTCGTCCACGGCCACCGCGTACCCGGTGACGAGGTCGTCGATGGCAAGCCGGTCCATCACGGTCGCGAGATCCACGCGCTGCGTCATCGGCTCAGTGTCGGGCCTGGGGAGGCGTGGGGCCAAGAGCCGTGCGGGCAGGGCGTGGTCGGATACCGGTCATACTTTTCGTCATGCGCATCGACATCGATCCCGACCTGAGCGACCGGAACACCTTCTACCGGCTGCTCACCGCCACCGTCGTGCCCCGCCCGATCGCCTGGATCTCCACGACCTCGGCCGACGGGACCGACAATCTGGCCCCGCACTCCTTCTTCACCATCTCGTCGGTGACCCCGCCGGTGGTCCAGTTCACCTCGGTGGGCCGCAAGGACTCGCTGCGCAACATCGAGGACACCGGTTCCTTCGTGGTGAACCTCGCGCCCGAGCCGCTCTTCGAGCAGATCAACGCCACGGCGACGGACTTTCCGCGCGGGGTGAGCGAGTTCGACGCCTGTGGCGTGGCACGCGAGCCGAGCCTGAAGGTCAAGCCGCCGCGAGTGGCGGGCTCGCCGGTTGCGCTGGAGTGCGAACTGCACAGCACGCTGCGGATCGGCGACTCGACCGTCGTGTTCGGGCGGGTGGTGCACGCGGCGGTGGACGAGTCCGTGATGGCGGACGGCCACCCCGAGGTGACGCTCATGCGGCCGCTGACCCGGCTGGGCAGGAACGAGTGGGGGACGCTGGGCGGCATCCGCGAGATCGCCCGGGTCCCGTACGACTCCGGAGCCTGACGTCCGACTCCGGGGCGTGACGGGCCGGGGCGGGACAGGCCGGGACGCGTCAGGCCGGGGCGTCCGCCCCTAGGCGGCCTCCCATCGGTGTGGGCGGCCGCCGCGCCACTCCACCAGATGGGGGTCGTCAAGGATCATGTCGGCGTCTTCGAGTCCGGCTCGGCGCAGGAACTCGACGAGGTCCGTGTCGTTGTGCGCGAGGCCCACGATCTGCCCGCGGACGGTGACGCGCCGCCCGCCGTCCGGGGAGGGGCGGTGCACGACGATGGGTGCTTGCCAGGCCATGGTTCCAGGGTGCGACGACCGCCCGGATCGCGCCCGGTGGATCCCGCGGGAGGGCTCGGCCCGACCGATCCCGCGGGCGGGTTCACACGGGGTGTGAACGGAACGCGTCGACACGGGCCACGCACACGCTCGCCGCTCGCCGGCGCCGGCGGGAGGATCGTCGCGTCCCTTCGGGAGGGGCGCACCTGAGAAGAGTCCGCCGGAGACCCCCCGAGTCCGGCGACCCGTCCCGATCCGGCGCGGAACCCGGTCCCCGCCCGAACGGACATGAGCCCGTCCGCCCGCCGGTGGTCCATCGACTCCGCCGGCCGCGGACGGGCTCCGGCCCGTCGGTGCTGTCGGTCAGTGGCCGGACTCGCCCGCGTGGGGGCTGAGGACGTCCGTGCCGACCAGGATGAAGAGGACGATGCCGAGCAGGATCCGGTAGATCACGAACGGCATGAAGCTCTTGGTCGTGATGAACTTCATGAACCAGGCGATCACGGCGTAGCCGACACCGAACGCGATGATCGTCGCGAAGATCGTCGGACCCCAGGACACATGACCGCCCTCGGTCGCGTCCTTGAGCTCGAAGGCGCCCGAGGCGAGCACCGCCGGGATGGCCAGCAGGAACGAGTACCGGGCCGCAGCCTCACGGGTGTAGCCCATGAGCAGACCGCCGGAGATCGTCGCGCCCGAGCGGGAGACGCCGGGAATCAGGGCCATCGCCTGGCAGACGCCGAAGATCAGGCCGTCCTTCACGCCGAGTTCCTTGAGCGTCTTGCGCTCGCGGACGACGCGGTGCCGCCCGCCGATCTCGTCGCGGGCGGCGAGGCGGTCCGCGACGCCGAGCACGATGCCCATCACGATGAGGGTCGTGGCGATCAGCCGCAGATCACGGAACGGGCCCTCGATCTGGTCCTTGAGCGTCACGCCGAGCACACCGATCGGGATCGAGCCGACGATGACCAGCCAGCCCATCTGGGCGTCGTGGTCGCCGCGCATCGACTTGTCCAGCAGTGAGCGGAACCAGGCCGAGACGATCCGCGCGATGTCCTTGCGGAAGTAGATCAGGACGGCCGTCTCCGTACCGATCTGGGTGATCGCGGTGAAGGCCGCGCCCGGGTCCTCCCAGCCGGCGAAGGCGGCGGTGAGGCGGAGGTGCGCGCTGGAGGAGATGGGAAGGAACTCCGTCAGCCCCTGGACGAGTCCGAGGATGAATGATTCGAACCAACTCATGGGGCTAGGGCCGTCCCGAATGTGCTCGTGCGGTCAGAAAGGGCGGTCGGATCGGAGATCGTCCGCCGGTCGTTGCGCAGCGTACCGTCCCGAGATGACGGCCCCGATCCCAGGTCTCCATGGGCTCCGTCGCCCTCGGGCCTCGACGGCCACGGCCGCCCCTCAGGCCTCGGCGGGTCCCGCCGTCGTCCAGCCCGGTGACCGCACGTGGTGGGTCAGGCTCGAGGCGTCCGCCTCGTCACCGCAGCAGGCGCACACGACCCGGGGGCTGAGCACCTCGCCGCAACTGTGCTCCAGGACCACCGGCCGGTCCTGCGGGTTCATATGGCGGTCGCCCCAGGCCATGAGCGTCAGCAGCACCGGCTGCAGCTCCTCGCCGGCCGGAGTGGCCCGGTACTCGAAGCGCCGCGGACGCTCGCTGTACGGCACCTTCTCCAGGATCCCGGCCTCCACCAGGCGCTTCAGGCGCGCCGTGAGGATGTCGCGCGGAGCGCCGGTGTTCCGCGCGATCCGGTCGAAGCGGCGCACACCGAGCGAGATCTCGCGCAGCACGAGCAGCGAGTACTTCTCACCGACGAGGGTGAGGGCGTCGGCGATCGAGCAGGGGCGGGGGGCGGCCTTCATGGGCCCAGCCTAGAGCAGGGCCGAGGGGGAGGGTTTGAGAATCAAACTTGCCGGGCTATGTTACTGGCAAGTCTTGGTCCAGTTTTCCAACTCACCAGGTGATCGAGGAGCCGTCATCATGCGCGACGCCGTCATCGTCGAAGCAGTCCGTACGCCCATAGGCAAGGGGAAGGCCAACGGCGCCCTGGCCCAGGTCCACCCTGTCGCCCTGCTCTCCCACACCTTCGGCGCGCTCATCGAGCGCAGCGGCATCGACCCCGCCCTCGTCGACGACGTCATCGGCGGAACCGTCGACCAGGTCGGCGAACAGGCCATGAACACCACTCGGTACGCCTGGCTCGGCGCGGGCTTCCCGGAGTCCGTGCCCGCCACCACCGTCGACCGGCAGTGCGGCTCCTCCCAGCAGGCCGTCCACTTCGCGGCGCAGGGTGTGATCTCTGGTGCGTACGACATCGCCGTCGCCTGCGGGGTCGAGTCCATGAGCCGTGTCCCGATGTGGTCGAACGTGCCGCCCGGTGCCGACCCCTTCGGCCCCGGGGTCGCCGAGCGGTACCCCGACGGCCTGGTCCCGCAGGGCATCAGCGCGGAACTGATCGCCGCGAAGTGGTCGATCGGGCGCGAGGCCATGGACGAGTTCGCCGCCGCCTCCCACGCCAAGGCCGCCCGGAGCTGGGAGGCCGGGCTCTTCGACGCCGAGGTCGTCCCCTACGGAGACGTCCGCCGCGACGAGTCGGTGCGGCCCTCGACCACGCCGGAGATCCTGGCCGGGCTCCGGCCCGCTTTCCAGGACCCGGTCTTCGCCGAGCGCTTCCCGCAGATCGACTGGTCGGTGACCGCGGGCAACAGCAGCCCGACCAACGACGGAGCCTCCGCCGTGCTCGTCATGGCGGCGGAGACCGCCGAGCGGCTCGGGCTCCGTCCGCTGGCCCGGCTGCACAGCTTCGCGGTGACCGGCTCCGACCCGCTGCTGATGCTGACCGGCGTGATCCCCGCGACGGAGAAGGTGCTGCGCAGGGCGGGTCTGGGCCTCGACGACATCGACCTCTTCGAGATCAACGAGGCGTTCGCGAGCGTCGTGCTCGCCTGGCAGCAGGAGACCGGGGCCGACCCGGCCAAGGTCAACGTCCACGGTGGCGCCATCGCGATCGGCCATCCTCTGGGTGCCAGCGGCACCCGGCTGACGACCACCCTGGTCCACGCCCTGCGGGCCCGTGGCGCCCGGTACGGCCTCCAGGCGATGTGCGAGGCGGGCGGCCTGGCCAACGCCATGATCGTCGAGGCGCTCTGACGAACGCCGCGCGGAGGGCGGGGCACGAAACAGACGGGCGCCGGCGGCGGCTGAGAGGGCGCGGCTGGGGGGCGTGCGCCGGCGGAGAGGGCAGGGCCTGGGGGGTGCGCCGGCGGAGAGGGCAGGGCTGAGAGGTTGGTTGCGGCCCTAGGGCTCCTGCGAGGCCCCCACGCCCGTCAGGGTGCGGGGCTCGGCCGGTTCGGCCGGGGCCGGCGTCGCCCGCAGCCGGTGGCGCTTGCGCCACGCGACGGTCGCCGCCGCGAGGCCGGAGACGACGATGAAGCCCATCGAGATCAGAAAGGCGGGCGAGGTCGGCGAGCCGGCCTCGCTGCCCGCCACCACATACGCCGTCGTGTTCGGGATCGACCCGATCCCCGTCGCCAGGAGGAACGGCGCGTACCCCATCCGGGAGACCGCCGCGCAGTAGTTGGCGGCGGCGAACGGCACGCCGGGGAAGAGCCGGATCGCCAGCATCGAGCGGAAGCCGTGCCTGCTCAGCTGCCCGTCCACCGCCTTCAGCCAGCGCCCCCGCAGCAGCGGCCGCAGCGCGTCCTGACCCAGAACTCGCCCCAGGGTGAACGAGATCCCCGCCCCCAGAACCGTCCCGGCGACCGCCGCCGCCAGTCCCGCCTGGGTGCCGAAGAGCGCGCCCGCCGCGAGGTTCAGGATCGGCCGCGGGACGAAGGCGGCCGTGCACGCCCCGTACGCGAGCCCGAACAGCACCACCGCGCCCACGCCGCTCATCTGCGGCGGCCAGCCCGCCTGGAGCAGCCGCTGGGGCTCGTACAGCACCACGGCCGTCGCCGCGGTGGCGAGGAGCGCGGCGAGCAGGGAGAGACGCGACCAGGGCGACAGCAGAGCCCGGGAGCAGCGCAGTGCGAGGGAGCCCGGCGGCCGGGTGACGGGGTCGAGCATCCGGGGAGACTAACCGACGGGCCCATGTGATCGCCGTAATGTCCGTCATCGGCCGTAGTGTGAGCCGCATGACGACTGCCGTGCCCGCTGTGCCCGACAGCGCTCTCGCCGACACCCTGCTCGCCCGCCTCACCGAGGTCTACCCGGCGGCCGGCGACCCCTTCCGGGCGCAGGAGATGGTCGCGTACATGAAGGGAGTCGCTCCCTTCCTGGGCATCCGCACCCCCGAGCGGCGCGCCCTGTCCCGTACGGTCATCGACGGCACCCCGCGCCCGGACGAGGCCGACTGCACAGCCGTCGCGCTGCGGTGCTTCGCGCTCCCCGAGCGCGAGTACCACTACTTCGCCGTCGACTACCTGCGCCGTCACGTCAGGCGCTGCTCCTCAGGCTTCCTGCCCGTCGCCCGTCGGCTCGTCACCACGGACTCCTGGTGGGACACGGTCGACCACCTCGCCGCCCACGTGGTCGGCGGCCTCGTCGCGGCCGATCCGAAGCTCGCCGCGCGGATGGACGAGTGGATCGAGGACGACGACGTGTGGGTCGCGCGCACCGCGCTGCTGCACCAACTCCGGTTCAGGGACGCGACCGACACCGAGCGGCTGTTCGCCTACTGTCTGCGCCGGGCCGGCGACACCGACTTCTTCCTCCGCAAGGCGATCGGCTGGGCCCTGCGCGAGTACGCAAAGACCGGCCCGGACGAGGTGCGCGCGTTCGTCGAGGAGAACCGCGGCCGGCTCGCCCCGCTCTCCGTGCGCGAGGCGCTCAAGCACTTCTGAACTCCCGTACCGCCGAAAATCGTTCGACGTCCGGCCGGCGCGACGGCATGCTCATGGGCATGTCCCGGTACGCCTTCCTCGCAGCACGGCCCGCAGTCGCGGCCGCGCCGAAGGCTGCCGTCGTTCTCGTCGCAACGCTCGCAGCCGCACTCGACGGCGCCCGAAGCTGACCCTCCCCGGCTCGTCCGGCGGACCCCACAGGGGGAGGGTCGGTCCGGCCCCGGGGTCCCCTCTCACGCTTCGAGCTCAAGGAACGAGCGAACCATGCCCAAGACGGCATACGTGCGCACCAAGCCGCACCTCAACATCGGCACCATGGGCCACGTCGACCACGGCAAGACCACCCTGACCGCCGCCATCACCAAGGTCCTCAGCGAGCGCGGGACCGGCACGTTCGTGCCGTTCGACCGGATCGACCGCGCGCCCGAGGAGGCGCAGCGCGGCATCACCATCAACATCGCGCACGTCGAGTACGAGACCGACACCCGCCACTACGCCCATGTCGACATGCCCGGCCACGCCGACTACGTCAAGAACATGGTCACCGGCGCCGCCCAGCTCGACGGGGCCATCCTCGTCGTCTCCGCGCTCGACGGGATCATGCCGCAGACGGCCGAGCACGTCCTGCTCGCCCGCCAGGTCGGCGTCGACCACATCGTGGTCGCGCTCAACAAGGCCGACGCGGGCGACGACGAGCTGACCGACCTGGTCGAGCTGGAGGTACGGGAGCTGCTGACCGCGCACGGCTACGGCGGCGACTCCGTCCCCGTCGTCCGGGTGTCCGGACTCAGGGCCCTGGAGGGCGACCCACGCTGGACCGGCGCGATCGAGGCGCTGCTCGACGCGGTGGACACCTACGTGCCCATGCCCGTGCGGTACGTGGACGCGCCGTTCCTGATGTCCGTCGAGAACGTCCTCACCATCACCGGCCGTGGCACCGTCGTCACCGGAGCCGTCGAGCGCGGCACGGTGCGGGTCGGCGACCGCGTGGAGGTGCTGGGCGCGGAGACCGAGACGGTCGTCACCGGGGTGGAGACCTTCGGCAAGCTCATGGAGTCGGCCGAGGCGGGCGACAACGTCGCCCTGCTGCTGCGCGGTGTCGCGCGGGACGCGGTCCGCCGCGGTCACGTGGTGGCGGCGCCGGGCAGCGTCGTGCCGAGCCGGCGCTTCACCGCGCAGGTCTACGTCCTGTCCGGCAAGGAGGGTGGCCGCACCACCCCCGTCTCGACCGGCTACCGGCCGCAGTTCTACATCCGGACCGCGGACGTCGTCGGTGACGTCGACCTCGGCGAGGCGGCGGTCGCGCGCCCGGGCGACACGGTCACCATGACCGTCGAACTCGGCCGTGACGTACCGCTGGAGCCGGGTCTCGGCTTCGCCATCCGCGAGGGCGGCCGTACGGTCGGCGCCGGCACGGTCACGACCGTCGGCTGAGAGCCGGCCGGCGAGCGCCGAGCCGGTCCCCGGCCGGTGAGCGCCCGGCCGGTGAGCGGCCTCCGGTCTCGGCCGGGTGGGCCCGCATTCCGTACCCCACGGAATGCGGGCCCGGGTCGCCGCCCGCGCGGAAGCGGTCCGTGCTCTGTGGGCACAATGAGAGCGTGAACGAGCAGATACCCGTCATCCGGGACGTCGACTGGGGAACCGCCAGGCTCATGCCCGACGTCGACCGGGAGCGGGCCTGGCTGCTCACGGTCGACGGCGCGCCGCAGTCGTACGTCGACCTGGACGATCCGACGTACCTCGAGTTCGAGTACGCGCGCCGGCTCGCCCATGTCATCGACAGCGCCGCGGACGAGGGCGCGCCGCTGTCCGTCCTGCACCTCGGCGGCGGGGCGCTCACCCTGCCCCGGTACGTCGCCGCGACTCGGCCGGGTTCGCGGCAGGACGTCGTGGAGGCCGACCGGGGGCTGCTCGACCTGGTCGCCGAGCACCTTCCGCTGCCGGACGGCTCGGGTGTCACCGTGCACGGGGCGGACGCCAGGGCGTGGCTGGAGAGCGCGCCCGAGGCGTCGGCGGACGTGCTGATCGCCGATGTCTTCGGCGGCTCGCGGGTGCCCGCGCATCTGACCTCCGTCGCGTACGCGCGGGAGGCCCGGCGGGTGCTGCGACCGGGCGGCGTCTACGTCGCGAACCTCGCCGACGGAGCGCCGTTCGCCTTCCTCCGCTCCCAACTGGCGACCTTCGCCGAGGTCTTCACCGAGCTGGCCCTGATCGCCGAACCGGCGGTGCTGCGCGGCCGCCGCTTCGGCAACGCGGTCCTCGTCGCCAGCGACCGGGAGATCGACACGGCCCATCTGGCCCGGCGGGCGGCCGCGGACGCGTTCCCCGCGCGGGTGGAGTTCGGAGCGACCCTCACGCGCTTCACCGGATCCGCCCGCCCGGTGACCGACGCGGACGCGGTCCCGTCCCCCGTACCCCCGGACGGCGCCTTCAGCGTCGGCTGACGACCGCGCACGCGGGCACGCGCGGCCGAGCGCGGCCGAGTCAGCCGCCCGGCTGGGGTTCCCGGGTCTCCGCGACCGGCGTCGGAGCGGCGACGGTCACGTGGTCCGCGGAACCGCCCACCTGCTTCGTGCGGCGCTTCAGGTTCCGGACGTCCGGGACCAGCAGGACCAGGGCCGTCACCACCACGATGAGCGTCGCCGATCCCCACAGCGCCTCACTGCGGCCGAAGAGGCTCTCCGCCGGGCCCGCGAGGGCCGTGGACAGGGGGAGCATGGCCGTCGAGCCGAACCAGTCGTACGCGGACACCCGCGACAGCTTGTCCTCCGGGATCTCCTGGTGCAGCGTCGTCATCCACGCCACGCCGAACACCTCGATGGCCACCCCGCTGCCGAACATCGCCGCCGAGAGACCCACCACGTCGAGGGGTACGGCGAGCGCCGCCGACGGCAGAGCGATCGGGAAGACGCCCAGGGTGCCCACGAGCAGCATCCGGCGCGGTTTCCAGCGCATCATCAGCAGCGCGCCGGCGAGCGTACCGACGCCGAAGAAGGCCAGCGCGATTCCCCAGGGCCGGGCGCCGCCGAGCTGGTCCCGGGCCACCAGCGGCCCGTAGACGGACTCGGCCGCGCCGACGAGCGCCACGACGATGGAGAACTGGGCCACGATGGACCACAGCCAGGGCCGGCCGATGAACTCGTGCCAGCCCTCACGCAGATCGGCGAGCAGACCGCCTCCCGCCTCGCGCGCCGCGATGTGGCTGACGTCGAGGAAGGCGCGCAGCGCGCCGGCGACGGCGAAGGCCGCGGCGTCGATCGCGAGGACCCAGCCCGGTCCGACCGCGGCGATCATCGCGCCGCCGAGCGCCGCCCCGCCGATGCCGGCGCCGTGCATGGCCATCCGGAACAGGGCGAAGGCCCGGCTGACCTGTTCGCCGCTGACGCTGGACATCAACATGCCCTCGGCCGCCGGGTTGAAGAAGGCCTGGCCGGTTCCGCACAGCGCGGTGAGCAGCATCATCTGCCACAGCTGTGGGTCGCCCGTGAGGACGAGGAGGGCGAAGACGCCCTGCGAGACACAGTTGAGGGCGTTGGCGGCGACCATCACCCGGTGCCGGGGTATCCGGTCCGCCACCGCGCCGCCGATGAGCAGGAAGAGCACGAGCGGGAGGGTCCGGGCCGCCGCCACCAGGCCGACGTCTCCGCCGTCCCCACCGGACTGCAGCACGGCGAACGCCGCCGCGATCAGGGCCCCGTGGGTGCCCAGGTTGGTGACGATCGCGGCGGCGGTCAGCAGCAGATAGTTGCGGCCGGCCCATTCGGGGCGGCGGGAGAGCAGGGGGGTCCGCGGGGAGGCGGCGGGAGTTCTCACCCCGGGACTATCCCTGTCGCCGCCGCCTCCTGCCAAACCGATTACCGGACGATGTGCCGAACGTCGCCGGCCGGTACGGAGCCCGTCAGGACGAGGCCGGGGCCAGTCGCACCGTCGAGAGGATCTGCTGGATCGTGGCGTCCGGCAGCTCGTCCTTGACCCCGTCGGCCGCGTAGAGCACGAACGACGAGAAGTCGCCCTGGGAGTTCTTGAAGGAGAACGCGAGGGACTTGCCGTCCGACTCGCACTTGTTCCGCTTCTTGATCCCCGGGGCGGTGGCCGTCGCCACGCTGCCGACGAGCCCCGACTTGGTGGTGTACGGCACGGCCTTGGTGATCTTGATCGTGCCCTTGGGCATGTGCTGGGCGTAGCCGGCCCACACCCAGTTGCCGGCCTCGTTGTACGCCGCCTCCGAGGTGTCCTTGGCGCCCTGGCCGCCCTTGGTGCCCGCGCTGCTCAGGCCCCAGGTCTCCTCGGTGCCGTTCTTGTCGGTGTCGAACGAGCACCACTTGCTCTTGTAGCGGGTGGGTGCGGACATGGTGACGACCGGGGAGCCGTCGCCCTTCTTCTCGTCCTCGAAGAAGGTGACGGTGCCGGGCTTCAGCACCTCCCACTCCGGCGGTACGTCGAACAGCGTGCCGTACTTGGGGTTGTGGACGACCTTCCAGCCCGGGATGGTCGGCTGCTGCTGGGCGTCGTCGCGCGGGTTGTCGAGCGCGGGGGACGACGAGGCGGAACTGGGGGCCGACGAGGACGGCTTCGGGTCGTCGCCGGCCTTGGTGTTCTTGTCGTCGTCCTTGCCGAGGACCAGGTAACCGGTGAGACCGGCGGCCACGACCACGGCGGTCGCGGCGACGATGGCGATGACGGTCGTCTGCTTCTTCTTGCCGTCACCCGGCCCGCCCGGCTGCGGCGGAGCGCCCGGCACCTGGTACTGCGGCACGGTCGGCTGCTGGTAGGGGTTGGGCTGCTGGTACCCCGGCTGGGCCGGCTGCTGGGGGTAGCCCGGCTGCGTCGGCGGCTGCTGAGGGTATCCGGGCTGCTGTTGGTACCCCGGCTGCTGATACGGGTTGGGCTGCTGCTGCGGATAACCCGGCTGCTGGTACGGGTTCTGACTCTGGTCCTGCGGGTTCTGCTCGCCCCCGGGCGGCTGCTGTCCTGGCCACATGGCCAGTAACCATAGAGGTGTGGCGGGAACCCTGCTACGCCCGCCCCCGTCCGGGCTCACGGCGCCGGGGATGGCCTTCGCTGCTACTCGTGGGTAACATCGCGGCATGAGCGCAGACCAGATGTCCGTCGGCGAGATGCTCGCCGCCACGGTTCCCATGGCCAGGACCCTCAACCTCGAGTTCCTGGAGACCACTTCCGAGCGTGCCGTCGTCCGCCTGCCGGACCAGGCCGACTACCACAACCACGTCGGCGGCCCGCACGCCGGAGCCATGTTCACGCTGGCCGAGTCCGCCAGCGGCGCGATCGTCCTGGCCGCCTTCGGCGACCAGCTGAGCCGCGCGGTGCCGCTCGCCGTCACCGCCGAGATCGGCTACAAGAAGCTCGCGATGGGCGTCGTCACGGCCACCGCCACCCTGGGCCGCCCGGCCGCCGACGTCGTGGCCGAGCTGGACGCCGGCGCGCGCCCGGAGTTCCCGGTCCACATCGCGATCACGCGCGAGGACGGCGCCGTGACCGGCGAGATGACGGTCGTCTGGACCCTGCGCCCGAACTCCTGACAGGGACGCCGCCGGCCGCCCCCGCATGCCCATCCGGATGCGGGGGCGGCCGCTTCAGCGGGGCTCCGGCAAAAATGACGGGCCGTCACGCATAGTGCGCTCACCGCGTCAACGCGGCATCCGCCTCCGTGCGAAGGAGCAGCACCGTGTCAGAAGCCGAGTCCCGTGAGTTGTACCTCCCGCCGGACGGCTCGGAGGCCGACCCTTCGTCCCCCGCGCCGGGTGCGCCGCGCGCCCGTGGCGCCTCAGGAAGCCTCAAGGGCCGCCCGCGCCCGGCCCCGTCGACGCGGGCCGCGACCGACGGGCGGCTGCCGCGCAGGGCCGCGCTGTGGCTGCTCGGCGGGGCCGTCGTCGCCGCGACCTCCGTGGCCGCACCGGCGCGCGCGAATCCGGCGCCCCGCAGGGCCGGCCGGGTCGACACGCTCCTCGCGCGGCTCACCCTCGACGAGAAGGTGGCCCTGCTGCACGGGGCCAGGGACCCGAAGAGCCTCGGCCAGGCCGGTTACGTACCCGGTGTGGCACGGCTCGGCATCCCGGCGCTGAGGCTCGCCGACGGGCCCGCCGGCGTGCGGGTGAAGCGCGCCGCCACCGCTCTGCCCGCCCCCGTCATGCTCGCCGCCACCTTCGACCCCGGCCTCGCCCGCGCCTACGGCAGGGTCATCGGCCGCGAGGGCCGCGCGCTCGGCCAGGACGTGCTGCTGTCCCCGATGGTCAACCTGATCCGCACCCCCTACGCGGGACGGAACTTCGAGACCTTCTCCGAGGACCCCCTCCTCTCCGCCGACCTCGTCGCCGAGGAGATCCGCGGCATCCAGGCCGAGGGCCTGATCGCCACGGTCAAGCACTTCGCCCTCAACAACCAGGAGACATACCGGACATCCATCGACGTCCGGGCCGACGAGCAGACCCTCCACGAGACCGAGCTGCGCGGGTTCGAGGCCGCCGTCGCCGCCGGAGCGGGGGCCGTCATGGCCGCGTACAACAAGGTCGACGGCGTGTACGCCGCAGAGAACGCGGCGCTCCTCACCGATGTGCTGCGCACCCGCTGGGGCTTCGACGGCTGGGTGATGAGCGACTGGGGCGCCACACACAGCACCGGGCCCGCCCTCTCCGCCGGCCTCGACATGGAGATGCCGTCCGGCGCCCGCTACGGCGACGCACTCAAGAAGGCGGTGCGGGAAGGCCAGGTGGCCGAGGCGGACGTGGACCGGGCCCTGCGCCGCATCCTCTCCGTACGCGAACGGTTCAGGCTCCTCGAGGAGAATCCGCGACCCGAGCGTGACGCGGCGTCGGGCGCCGCCGTCGCCCTGCGGATCGCCACCGCCGGAGCCACCCTGCTGCGCAACGAGAGCGGGATGCTGCCGCTCACCGGCCGCGCGGCCCGCTCCCTCGCCGTGATCGGCCCCACCGCCACGGTGCCCTTCGTCAGCGGCGGCGGCAGCGCCCATGTGGTCCCCGACTCCGCCGCCCGTCCCCTCGACGCGATCCGGGCCCGCGCCGGCGACGGCGCCACCGTCACGTACGCCGTCGGCGAGGACCTCTTCGGACGGCCCCTCCCCGCCTCCGAGCCCCCGGCCGAGTGGGAGAACCTCACCGTCGCGGCCGGCGCCACCTGGAGCTACGAGGGCACCC
Organism: Streptomyces sp. NPDC046712; assembly: GCF_040645695.1. Classification (NCBI taxonomy): domain Bacteria; kingdom Bacillati; phylum Actinomycetota; class Actinomycetes; order Kitasatosporales; family Streptomycetaceae; genus Streptomyces; species Streptomyces sp. NPDC046712. Next base: position 168,684 of record NZ_JBEYYW010000012.1, read on the forward strand.
TCGACGTTCCCGAGGACGACCGCTGGACGTTCCTCGTCCACTACAGCGGCGCCCGCCCCTCCGTCACGCTCGACTCCACCGAACTCTTCCCCGTCCGTCCGGGCGGGGAGGACGTTCTGGTGGGAGGGCTCGAGAGGCGCGCCCCCGACGGTCTCGCCGTCCGCCGCGCGACCGTCGACCTCACCGCCGGCACCCACCGCCTGACGGTCACCGCCCGTGGCGGGGCGGCCGGCCAGCTCGTCCGGCTCCGCGCCATCAGCGACGCCGGGCGGGCGGAGGACGTCGCGGAGGCCGTGCGCACGGCCCGCGCCGCACGGAGCGTCGTGCTCTTCGCGTACGAGGACGCCACGGAGGGCGAGGACCGTACGAGCCTCGCGCTCCCGGGTCATCAGGAGGCCCTGATCGTCGCGGTGACGGCGGCCAACCCCCGTACCACCGTCGTCCTCAACACCTCCTCCGCCGTCGCCATGCCCTGGCTGGAGCGGAGCGCCGCCGTGCTGCAGATGTACTACCCCGGTCAGGAGGGCGCCGCCGCCACCACGGCCGTCCTGTTCGGCGACGCCGACCCCGGCGGACGGCTCACCCAGACCTTCCCCGCCGCCGAGGACCGGCACCCCACGGCGGGCGACCCGCGGCGGTACCCGGGGCGGGACGGGGTGGAGGAGTACAGCGAGGGCGTCCATGTCGGCCACCGCTGGTACGACGCCCAGCAGGTGGAGCCGCTGTTCCCGTTCGGGCACGGACTCTCGTACACCACGTTCGGGTACGAGGGCCTGGAGGTCGAGCCCGTGGCGGACGGCGGACTCGCGGTCACCTTCACCGTACGGAACACGGGCGGTCGGCCCGGGACCGAGGTGGCCCAGGTCTACGTCGGCCCCTCGCCCGACCTCGCCGCGCTCGGCGTCGACCAGCCGGCGCAGCTCCTCGCCGGGTACCGGCGCCTGGAGCTGGCCGTGGGCGAGCGGTGCCGGGTGACCGTGCCCGTCGCCGCCCGCACCCTCTCCTCCTGGGACGTCGCACGGCACGGCTGGGTGCTCGGGACGGGCCCGCGTGGGGTCCGGGTGGCCGCCTCCTCACGCGATCACCGGCTCACCACGGAGGTCGTCGTGCGAACCCGGTGAGCAGGTAGGCTGCCCCGGCGTGCGCGACGCGGCGCACGCCTTCGACACGGGAGGAATCCGCGTTGCACGTCCAGGAGTGGCTGGAGACGATCCCCGCGGTCGCCGTCTATGCGCTGGTGGGGGTGGTGATCGGGCTCGAGAGCCTGGGCATCCCGCTGCCCGGCGAGATCGTTCTCGTGAGTTCGGCCCTGCTGGCCTCGCAGCACGGCGACATCAATCCGTACGTCCTCGGCGCCTGCGCCACGGCCGGCGCGATCATCGGCGACTCGATCGGCTACGCGATCGGCCGCAAGGGCGGGCGGCCGCTGCTCGCCTGGCTGGGGAAGAAGTTCCCCAAGCACTTCAGCGAGGCCAACATCGGGCTGGCCGAGCGGTCCTTCGAGAAGTGGGGCATGTGGGCGGTCTTCTTCGGCCGCTTCGTCGCCCTGCTCCGGATCTTCGCCGGACCGCTCGCGGGCGTGCTGAAGATGCCGTACTGGAAGTTCGCCATCGCCAATGTCTTCGGTGGCATCCTCTGGGCGGGCGGGACCACGGCCGTCATCTACTCTGTGGGCATCGTCGCCGAGGCATGGCTCAAGCGGTTCTCCTGGCTCGGCCTGGTGCTCGCCGTCGTGATCGGCCTCGCCTCGATGCTGATCCTGAAGAACCGCGCGAAGAAGGCGGCGGCGAAGGCGGAGTCGCCCGCCGAGCCGGTGCCGGTGACGGTCGGGGACTGACGGCGGCGGTTCGACGGCGGTACGACCGCGGGCGACTGCGGACGACTGCGGTACGGAGAAGGGCGCGGCGCCCGTGATGGTGCCGCGCCCTTCTCCGTACCCGGGGTTCAGTCTCCGAACGCCTCGGCATGGCCCTTGGCCAGGTGCAGGTACATCTCCGCGTTGAGGCGGATACCGGCCCGCTCCTCCTCGGTCAGCGGGCGCCTGACCTTGGCCGGGACGCCCGCGACCAGCGAACCCGGCGGGATCTCCATCCCCTGCGGGACGAGCGCCTGCGCCGCGATGAGCGAACCGGCGCCGACACGGGCCCCGTTGAGGACCGTGGCGCCCATGCCGACCAGGACGTCGTCCTCGATCGTGCAGCCGTGGACGGTCGCGTTGTGGCCGACCGTCACGCGGTCGCCGATCGTGACCGGGAAGCCGGGGTCGACATGGACCGTGCAGTTGTCCTGGATGTTGGAGTCCTCGCCGACGGCGATGGGACCGCAGTCCGCCCGCAGTACCGCGTGGTACCAGACGCTCGCGCGGGCGCCGAGCGTGACGTCGCCGAGCACGACGGAGGTCGGCGCGGTGAAGGCGGTCGGATCGACCTGCGGCTCCTTGCCGCCCACGCCCTTGATCAACGCCTCTGTCATCGTTCGCTCCTGATCCCTCGTCGTTGCGTCTCGCCCTGCGGGGCAATCTAGCCCCCGCCTCATGACGGACATCACAGGGCACCCCCGTGATCAGGTACGACAGCGGGGACTACCGTGTCCGGGTGCCCAGGAACAGAAACACGTTCTCATCTCTCGCCGCGTGGCGGCGCCGGGTTCTCGCCCGAGCCGTGCAGGGCGGCTGGCGCTGGGTGCAGGAGGCCGGCGCCGTCACCGCCGAGCACCCCGGGCGGCTGCGGTTCCGTCGCCTCGGCGCGGGCACCCGGCTGGCCTTCCCGCAGGGGACCGTCTTCGGTGAGCAGTGGATCGAGATCGGTGAGTGCTGCATCATCGCCGAGCAGGTCACCCTCACCGCCGGCATGCTGCCCGGACTCGACCTCGGCCCCGACACGGTCCTGACCCTGGGGAACGGAGTCGTCCTGGGGCGTGGCAGCCATGTCATCGCGGACAACTCGGTGACGATCGGCTCGGACACGTACTGCGGGCCGTACGTCTACATCACCTCGACCAACCACAGTTACGACGACCCGGACGAGCCGGTGGGCAGGCAGTGGCCGCGCTCCGAGCCCGTCGAGATCGGGCCGGGCTGCTGGCTGGGCACGGGCGCGGTGATCCTGCCGGGCGCCAGGCTCGGCCGCAACGTGGTGGTCGCGGCGGGCGCGGTCGTACGGGGAGAGGTCCCGGACCACTCGGTGGTGGCCGGCGCGCCGGCGAAGGTCGTGCGCAGCTGGGACCCGGAGCTGGGCTGGCAGCCGCCGCTGCGGACGCCGGCGCCGGTGCCGGTACCGGACGGCGTGACGCACGAGCAGCTTGCCGCGCTCGCGGCATGGGAACTGGCGGACGCCGACCCGTCCGGAGCGCCCGCGTCCTGACCGGCGGCCGCCGTCTTCGGGTCGTCGCCGGCCCCCGTCGTCAGCCGTCGTCAGCCCGTCGCGAGCAGCACCGTGCCGACCAGGGCGAGGCCCGCGCCCGCCGCCTGCACCGCCCGCAGCCGTTCCTTGAGCACCCCGCGCGCGGCCAGCGCCGTGACCACCGGGTAGAGGTTGGCCAGGACGGCGGCGACGGTGACCGGACCGTTCTGCGCCGCGATCGAGTACGTGCCGTTGGCGGCGACGTCCGCGAGGCCGACGAAGGCGAGCGCCGGGAGAGCCGCCCACACGACCTTCATCCCGCCGCCCTCGGGCAGCGCACGGCCACCCCGCTTCACGGAGACGTACAGCGCGCCGCCGCCCACCACCACGTTGGTGACGCGCTGCACGAACAGGGCCAGGAACAGGCCGGTGAGGGTCGACGACGCCTCCGCGATCAGGGCCATCACCGAGCCGAAACCGAAGGCCGCCACCAGGGTGAGGAGCACCGCCTGGCGCTGCACGGGCGCGCCGCGCAGCTCCGGTCCGCCGGCCAGGACGACGCCCACGATCGCCACGCCGATCCCGGCGAACTGGAGCAGTCCCGGCCGGTCGCCGATGAGCAGGCCCACCGACACGGGTACGACCACGCCGAGCGAGCCGAGCGGGGAGACCACGCCCATCGGGCCGAGCGCCAGGGCCTTGTAGAAGCAGAGCATGGCCACCGGGCCGACCACGCCCGCGGCGACGGCGTACCAGAGCTGCGGCCCCGCCTCGCTCCAGCCGCCGGTGGCGATCACAATGGCACCGAGGACCACGACCGCGATCGTCTGTGAGGCGACGACGACCGTCAGGGCGGGCATGCGCCGGGTGAGCAGCCCGCCGCCGAAATCGGCCAGTCCCCAGAGCAGGGCGGTGGCCAGGGCGAACAGCGCGGTCATGGAATCCTCGCAGGGTGGTGGTCTCGCAGTACAGTGCGGTGTACAGCTGAGTACACCGCGATAGACCACACGGTAGTTCAGTCTGTTGAACTCTGTCATCCAGAATATTGGACGGAATGTGTCGGACCTCGATCAGCTCACGCAGTCGCTCGCGCGGAACCTGAAGCGGTGGCGCAATGAACGCGGTTTCACGCTGGACGCGCTCGCCGCCCGGGCAGGGGTCAGCCGCGGCATGATCATCCAGATCGAGCAGGCCCGCACCAACCCCAGCGTCGGCACCACGGTGAAGCTGGCGGACGCGCTCGGAGTCTCGATCACGACCCTCCTCGACTACGAGCAGGGCCCGCAGGTCCGCCTCGTCCCGCCGGAGCAGGCCGTACGCATGTGGTCCACCTCCACCGGCAGCCACACCAAGCTGCTGGTCGGCACCGAGGCGCGCGGTCCGCTGGAGCTCTGGTCCTGGACGCTGATGCCGGGCGACGGCAGCGCCTCCGACCCGCACCCCGACGGCACCACCGAGCTGCTGCACGTCACGGAGGGGGAGCTCACCCTCGTCGTCGAGGGCGAGGAGCACACGATCCCGGCCGGTTCCTCCGCCGTCTTCGAGGCCAACGTGCCGCACGCCTACCGCAACGACGGCACGGAGAAGGTCGAGATGACCATGGCCGTCTCCATCCCGCCCGCCCGCTGAGACGACCAAACCCGGGGCGCGGACGGCTTGTTAGCGTGGCGCACATGCGCGCACCCATCGGAGACTTCGACAACGCCGTTCCCGCCTGCGACTGCCTCGACCTGCTCACGGAGCCGGTCGCCGCCGCGGTCCGCGCCTGGCAGGGCGCAGTCCCGGCCGACCAGCTGCTGTACGTGGACACCGACCCGGAGATCGCCGACACGGCCGTCTTCGTCGAGCACTACGGGGCGCGGCTGCTCGACGAGTCCGCGAACTGCGTGATCGTCGCCGGGAAGCGCGGCGAGGAGACCACCCTGGCGGCGTGCGTGGTGCGCTCGGCCACCCGCGTCGACGTCAACGGAGTCGTCCGCAAGCACCTGGGCTCCCGCAAGGTGCGGTTCGCGTCGATGGAGACCGCGACCGGCGAGAGCGGCATGGAGTACGGCGGCATCACCCCGATCGGGCTCCCCGCCGACTGGCCCGTCCTCGTCGACGCCACCGTCGTCGACACCGCATGGGTCCTCGTCGGAAGCGGCCGGCGTCGCGGCAAGCTGATCGTGCCGGGCAAGGCCTTCGCCCAACTGCCCGGCGCCGTCGTCCTGGAGGGCCTCGGCGTCAGCTGAGGCGCGGAATCTCGATCGCGGGGCAGCGGTTCATGACCATGTCGAGCCCGGCCTCGCGGGTGCGGGCGTACGCCGCCTCGTCGATCACGCCGAGCTGGAACCACACCGCCTTGGCGCCGATGGCCGCCGCCTCGTCGGCGACCTGTCCCGCGTGCTCGCTGTTGACGAACACGTCGACCACGTCGACCGGGAACGGGATGTCGGCGAGCGAGGCGTACCCCTGCTCGCCGTGCACCGTCTCCGCCTTCGGATGGACGGGCACGATCCGCTTGCCGTAACGCTGCAGCACGGCGGCCACGCCGTACGCCGCGCGGGCCTGGTTCGACGACAGGCCCACGACCGCCCAGGTGTCGCCCGTGGCGGTCAGGATCTTCCGTACGGTGTCCGACTCGGTCGTCGTGGTCTCGACGCTCATCCGCTGCCTCCCATGGCTCGTCCCTGTCCAGAACGAGCCGCGGGCCCCGGTGATTCCCGCCCGCCCGCTCAGGCGCCCCGGGCCCGCGGCTCGTCGTCGACCGCCTCGCGCACCCCGCCTGACGCCGCCCGCGTGGTCACCAGGGGCTCGGACGCGTCGGACCGGCTCGGCCCTTCAGACCTTCGTGACCAGCGCGCGCTTGAGGACCTTGCCGGTCGGCCCGAGCGGCAGCTCGTCGACGAAGCGCACCACGCGCGGGTACTTGTGGCGGCCGAGGCGCTCCTTCGACCAGTCGACGAGCTCCTCCGCCGTGACCGCGCCGGCGCCGGCGCGCAGCACGACCACCGCGCAGACCTCCTCGCCCCTGGCGTCGTCGGGAACGCCGACGACCGCGACCTCGGAGACCGCCGGGTGGCGGACCAGGACCTCCTCGACCTCGCGCGGGTAGATGTTGAAGCCGCCCCGGATGACCAGGTCCTTCTTCCGGTCCACGATGCTCAGATACCCGTCCTCGTCGCGGACCCCGAGGTCGCCCGTGCGGAACCAGCCGTCGACCACCGCGGCGGCCGTCGCCTCCGGGTCGTCGAGGTACCCCGCGAAGACGTTGTGCCCGCGCACCACGACCTCGCCGATCTCGCCGTCCGCGAGCAACCGCACCTCGCCGTCCACGCCCGCGTCCGCGACACCGATCTCGACGCCCCACACGGGGTGGCCGACCGTGCCCGGCCGGCGCCCGATGTGCGGCTGGTTGAAGGTGGCGACCGGAGAGGTCTCGGTGAGGCCGTACCCCTCGAGGACCTGGGTCGAGAACGTCTCCTCGAAACGTTCGAGCACGGCGACGGGGAGCGCCGCGCCACCCGAGACCGCGGCGCGCAGGCCCGTCGGCCGGGAGCCGGAGACAGCGGCCGCCTCCACCAGGGCGTGGTACATCGTCGGTACGCCCATGAAGACGGTGACCCCCTCCGCGGCCAGCACCTCCAGCGCCGCGGGCCCGCTGAACCGGGGCATGAGGACCAGCGTGGCCCCGGCCCGCAGCGTCCCGTTCATGGCGCAGGTCTGACCGTAGCTGTGGAACAGCGGCAGACAGCCGAGGACCACGTCCTCCCCGCCCAGACCGAGCAGGTCCTGCGAGGTCACGGAGGCGTTCATCACGATGTTGAGATGCGTGAGCCGGGCGCCCTTCGGCCGGCCCGTCGTCCCGCTCGTGTAGAGGATCACCGCCGTGTCGGCGGGCTCGGCCGGCTCGGGGGCCGGCAGCGGCTCCGCCGCCGAGGGGGCACCCTGCAGCGCGCGCACGCCTGCGGCCCGCGCCGCCTCCTCGGCCACCGGCCACAGCGGCCCGCCGCTGACGATCGCCACCGCCCCGCTGTGCTCCAGGACGTACCGGACCTCCTCGGCCACCAGCAGCGCGTGCACGGGCACGACCGTCGCGCCCGCGGCCAGCGCGCCGTAGTACACCCGCAGGAACTCCGTGGTGTTCGGCAGCAGTACGGCGACCCGGTCACCCGGCTTCACCCCCGCCGCGCGCAGCCCGGCTGCGCAGCGCAGCGCCTCGTTCCACAGCTCCCCGTACGTCAGCCGGGCCGCGCCCTCGACCACCGCGATCCGGTCGGGGAAGTGGCGGGCGGATTCACCCAGGACGCTGGCGACGCTCAGTGACATGACATGCTCCAGGAAACGCGGCGTTAACAAGGGCCTGACACGGACAGAATCCGCCCTGGTGCCGGTCGCACACCATGTGCACCTGCCCACCATGTGGCCGACGGCGCTGGGCAGCAGCCTCCTGGAAGTGCGTGAGGCGTGGCATTCGCCAAATTCCGGAGTTACGGTGCGGCCATGACGCACAGGTCCGCCGGGTCCGGCGGCGTGGGCGGGCACGCCACCCCCGGACAGGCCCGCTTCGGACGGGGCGGCGCCGCTTCCGCCTCCGGCAGCGCCCACACGCCCGTCGGCTCCGCCCCGGCAGCCGGCGCGCTGCGCCGCGCCCTCGCCACCTCGATGATCGACGACATCGACCGGCTCACGGACCGGGCGGTCGACGACATCCGCTCCCACAGCGGCACGTACGCCTCCGGCACCCCGGTCACCCGCGACGAACTGTGGGAGTTCGTCCGCGACAACCTGCTGCGCGCCCTGGAGGACTTCGGCGGCCTTCCTCCCACCGGCGGCGACTTCGAACATGCGGCCCGCGCGACCGGCCGCCGCCGGGCGGAGCAGGACGTGCCGCTCGACACGGTCCTGCGGGCCTACCGCCGTGGCGGGCGAGTGCTGTGGCAGGTGATGGCCGAGCACCTGAGGGCCAGGCCCGGGCGCGAGTCGGACAGCCGGGACACCGAGCTCGAGGTCGCGGGCGCCGTCTGGGAGACCATCGACCGCTACTCGGTGGCCATGGCCGACGCGTACCGCCTGACGCAGCTGGAGATGCAGAGCCGCCGGGACACGCGCAGAGTCGCCCTCTTCGAGGCCCTGCTCGACGGTCGCGCCGAGGACCCGGCCGTCGCCGCGGCCGCCTCCGCCGCGCTGGGCGTGCCGCCGCACGGCCGGTACGTCGTCGTGGTCGCCGCCCAGGATCCGGCCGCCCCGCCCAACCCCGCGCCCGTCCTGGAGGCACGCGGCATGTGGTCATTCTGGCGCCCCCGCGCCGGTCGCTACGCCGGCATCGTCCGGCTGCCGCGCGGCGCCGACGGCACGCCCGAGCTGCTCGACCTGCTGCGCCACCACACGGGCGCGACCGCCGGGGTATCGCCGGAGTTCGAACGGCTCTCCCAGGCCGGCCGGGCGCTGCGACTGGCCGAGCAGACCCTCCGTACGCTCCCCGCGGGCGGCGGTGAGGCGGCGGCGTTCGACGACCGGCTCGCGGAGGTGCTGCTCAGCGGGCGGGGCGACATCGCCGACCGGATCGTGGCCGTCCATCTCGGGCCGGTCCTGGCCACCGCCGGTGAGCGCGCCGCCCTGCTGCAGACCCTCCGGGTCTGGCTGGACAGCGGCTGCTCCGCCGCCCGGGCCGCCGAACAGCTCTACTGCCACCGCAACACGGTCCTCAACCGCATCAGCCGCATCGCGGAGCTCACCGGCCGGTCCAGCGAATCCGGCGACACCCGCCTCGGCTGGGCCCTGGCGCTACGGGCGCTGCCGTTCGCCGGGCGCGGCGAAGGGACGGGGGCCGGGACAGGGGCCCGGGCCGCGCACCCGCCCGTGGACCCGGGCCCGGACCGTGCGACGGACCGGCCCGCGGACTGAGTGCGGGGGCCCTCCCGCGGGCGCATAGGGTGGCGGGATGCAGGAGCAGTACCGCACGCTCGCCCGCGAGGGCGTGCACGAGACCGAGATCAACCGCTCGCGCTTCATCTGCGCGCTGGCGCCCGTCGCGACCGAGCAGGAGGCGCAGGAGTTCGTCGCGCGCATCCGCAAGGAGCACCCGACCGCCACGCACAACTGCTTCGCGTACGTCATCGGTGCCGACGCGGCCGTCCAGAAGGCGAGCGACGACGGCGAGCCCGGCGGGACGGCGGGCGCGCCGATGCTCCAGATGCTCATGCGGCGCGAGGTGCGGTACGTCGCCGCCGTCGTGACCCGCTACTACGGCGGGGTGAAGCTCGGCGCGGGCGGCCTGATCAGGGCGTACGGCGGCGTGGTCGGCGAGGCCCTGGACGCGCTCGGCACCCTCACCCGGCAGCGCTTCCGCCTCGCCACCGTCACCGTCGACCACCAGCGCGCCGGCAAGCTGGAGAACGATCTGCGGGCGACGGGACGGGCCGTGCGCGAGGTGGCGTACGCCGAGGGCGTCACCATCGAGATCGGTCTGCCCGACGCGGACGTGGAGGAGTTCCGGGCCTGGCTCGCCGACGCGACGGCCGGCACGGCCACGCTGGAGCTCGGCGGCGAGGCGTACGGCGATGCGTGAACCGGTGACCCCGGGAACGACCCGATCCGCCGAACCCCCGACCGATGTCCGACCCCACCGATACGCTCCTCGATCATGAGATTCCTGCACACGTCGGACTGGCACCTGGGACGGTCGTTCCACCGGGTGAGCCTGCTCGACGCCCAGTCCGCGTTCCTCGACCACCTGGTGGCGACGGTGCGCGAGCGCGACGTGGACGCGGTCCTGGTCGCCGGGGATGTCTACGACCGGGCCGTGCCGCCGCTCCCGGCCGTCGAGCTCTTCGACACCGCCCTGCACCGGCTCGCCGAGGCCGGCGTGCCGACCGTCATGATCTCCGGGAACCACGACTCGGCGCGCCGCCTCGGCGTCGGCGCCGGTCTCATCGAGCGCGCCGGAATCCACCTCCGTACGGACCCGGCCGGGGTCGGCACGCCCGTCGTGCTCACGGACGCCCACGGAGACGTGGCCCTGTACGGCCTGCCCTACCTCGAACCGGCGCTGGTCCGCGAGCGGTTGGGCGCCGCCAAGGCCGGACACGAGGCGGTGCTCGGCGCCGCCATGGACCGGGTCCGCGCCGACCTCGCCGAGCGGCCCGCCTCCACCCGCTCCGTGGTCCTCGCCCACGCGTTCGTCGCGGGCGGCGAACCGAGCGACAGCGAACGGGACATCACCGTCGGCGGCGTCGCGGCCGTACCCGCCGGCGTCTTCGACGGGGTCGACTACGTGGCCCTCGGCCATCTGCACGGCAGCCAGACCGTCACCCCGCGCGTGCGCTACTCCGGCTCCCCGCTCGCCTACTCCTTCTCCGAGGCGGACCACCGCAAGAGCATGTGGCTGATCGACCTCGGACCGGAGGGCGGGATCGAGGCCGCCGAGCGCGTCGACTGCCCGGTGCCCCGGGCCCTCGCCCGGATCAGGGGCCGACTGGACGACCTGCTGGCCGACCCCGCCCTCGTACGCCACGAGGAGTCCTGGGTCGAGGCGACCCTCACGGACCCCGTGCGGCCGTCCGATCCCATGGCTCGGCTCACCGAACGCTTCCCGCACACCCTGAACCTGGTTTTCGAGCCCGAGCGCACCGAGAACGATCCGTTCGCCTCGTACGCGCAGCGGCTGCGCGACCGGAGCGATCAGCAGATCGCGGAGGACTTCGTGGCCCACGTGCGCGGCGGCGCCGGACCTGATGGCGCCGAACGGACCGTGCTGTACGGCGCGTTCGACGACGTGCGGGTGGACGCGGCGGAGCGGGAGCGCGAGGTGGGGGCCCGGTGAGACTCCACCGCCTCTCCGTCACCGCGTTCGGGCCCTTCGGGACCACCCAGGAGATCGACTTCGACGCCCTGTCCTCCGCGGGGCTCTTCCTGCTCCACGGACCGACCGGCGCCGGCAAGACCTCCGTCCTCGACGCCGTCTGCTACGCCCTGTACGGCGCCGTGCCCGGCGCGCGGCAGTCCCCGGGAGCCTCGCTCCGCAGCGACCACGCCCCCGTGGGGACGTACACCGAGGTCACGCTCGAACTGACCGTGGGGGAGCGGCGGTTGGAGATCACCCGGCGGCCGGCCCAGCCGCGCCCCAAGAAGCGGGGCGGCGGCTTCACGACCGAGAAGGCGCAGAGCTGGCTGCGGGAGTACGACGCCGGCACGGCGGAGTGGACCGGACTCAGCCGCTCCCACCAGGAGATCGGCGAGGAGATCACCCAGCTCGTCGGCATGAGCCGGGAGCAGTTCTGCCAGGTCGTCCTCCTTCCGCAGGGCGACTTCGCACGCTTCCTGCGGGCCGACGCCGAGGCGCGCGGCAAGCTGCTCGGGCGGCTCTTCGACACCCGCCGGTTCGCGGCCGTCGAGGAGCGACTCGCCGATCTGCGGCGCGCCGCCGAGCAGCAGGTACGGGACGGGGACGAGCGGCTGCTCGCGCTGGCCCACCGGATGGCGCAGGTCACCGGCGGTGCCGTGGTCGAGGAGCGGCCCGGCGAGCCCGGGCTCGCCGAGGCCGTCCAGACCCTCGCCGCCGTGGCCCGCTCCGAGGCGCGCGAGGCGCTCGACATCGCCGACTCGGCCGTCTCGGCGGCCGAGTCACGACAGGCCGCGGCCCGTCACACGCTGGACGCGGAGCGGGACCTGGCGACCCGTCAGGCGCGGTACGCCGAGGCGCGGCGACGGCAGGAGGAGCTCGAGGCGCGCCGCTCCGAGCGGGACGCCTGGGAAGCCACGCTGGACCGCGCCCGCAAGGCCGACCGCGTGGCGCCCGCCCTCGGCCTGCGGGCCGACGCGGAGCGCGAGCACGCGGCGGCGGGCGCGGCCCGCGAGCAGAGCCGCGGCAGGCTGCCCGCGGACCTGGCCGACGCGGGCGCGGAGCACTTGTCCGCCCTGGAACGCCGGCTGCGCGAGGAGCTGGGCGGACTCGAGTCCGCGCGGCGGGCCGAGCGGCGCAGCGCGGAGATCGCCCAGGAGCGCGCCGTCCTGGAGCGCCAGGCCCGCGCCGACGAGGAGACCCTCCAGGAGGCGGGCGGCTGGCTCGCCGGGTGGGACGCGCGGCGGGCGGAGCTGACGGCGCGCATCGAGTCGGCCCAGGAGGCCGCGGCCCGCGCCGAACACCTCGCCGGCCGCCTCGAACCCGCCCGTCGCAGGCTGTCCGCGGCCCGCCGCCGCGACGACCTCGCCGAGCGGACGAGCACGGCCGAGTCCCGGCTGACGGAGGCCCGCGAGCGCCGCAACGCGGCCCACGAGGCCTGGCTCGACGTCAAGTCCCGCCGTCTGCAGGGCATCGCGGCCGAACTGGCCGCCGCCCTGACCCCCGGCGCCCCCTGCCAGGTCTGCGGCTCCGCCGACCATCCGGCCCCCGCCCGCACGGGCGCCGACCACGTCGACCGCACCGCGGAGGACGCGGCCTACGCAGCCTTCACCCACGCCGAGGAGACCCGCACCACGGCCGAACGCGAACTCGCGGTCACCCGCGCGTCCTGGTCCACGGCCCGCGCGGAGGTCCTGGCGGGGCCGGGCCCCACGATCCCGACGCAGGGCCGCACCTCTGCCGACGCGGATCCGGTCGCAGGGGTCCTCACGAGAAGCACCACCGCCACCTCGAATACGGGCCACACGCCCGTCGACGGCGAGCCGTCCGTCCCGCACGCCTCCGTCGGGCGGGCCCCGAGCGGCACCGCGGGCGACCGCGAGGGCGGCGCTTCCGTGGCCGGCAGGCAGATCCCGGCGGAAGTGGCCGAGCCCACCGTCACCGAACTGGCCCGAGAGGTCGAGGAGTTGGCGCGGCGGCACGCCGAGGCGCATGCGCTCGCCGCGCAGACGCACGGCGCGCGTGAGGCGCTCGCGCGGGCGGAGCGGGAGTACGAGACCCGGTCCGGCGCGCAGCGGGACGCCGAGCGGCGGGTTGCCGGGCGGACCTCGCAGCGGGAGGCGCTCGACCGCGAGCAGGCCGCCCTGGACACCGAGCTGGTCAGAGGCCGGGGCGAATCCGGGAGCGTCGCCGAGCACGCCTCGCGCCTCGAGCGGAAGATCGCCATCCTGGTCGACGCGGCCGAGACCGTCCGCACCGTGGATCTGACCGCCCAGCGGCTCAAGGAGGCCGACGACCGGCTCGCCGACGCCGCGTTCCGCGCCGGCTTCGACACCCCGGCCCAGGCCGCCGCCGCGCTCCTGGAGGACGGCGAGCGCCGCGCCCTCCAGCACCGCCTCGACGCCTGGCAGGCGGAGGCCGCCGCCGTGGCCGACCGGCTCGCCGAGCCCGGGACGCGGGCCGCCGCCGACCTCCCGCCCGCCGACCCGGCATCCGCCGAGGCCGCGCACGCCGCGGCCGAACGGGCCCTGCGGGACGCCACCTCGGCCCTCGCCGCCGTCCGCGACCGGAATGCCGAGCTGTCCCGGCTCTCCCACGAGGCCGACACCGAGGTCCGCCGCCTCGGGCCGCTCCGCGTCGAGTACGAACGCGTCGCCCGGCTCGCCGGACTCACCGCCGGCACCTCGGCCGAGAACGAGCGGAAGATGCGCCTGGAGTCGTACGTGCTGGCGGCCCGGCTCGAACAGGTCGCGGCCGCCGCCACCGCCCGTCTCCAGCGCATGTCCTCCGGCCGGTACACCCTGGTCCACTCCGACGCCCGCTCCGGCGGCAGGCGCGCCGGCCTGGGCCTCCACGTGGTCGACGCCTGGACCGGCAACGAGCGCGACACCGCCACCCTCTCCGGCGGCGAGACCTTCTTCGCCTCGCTGGCGCTCGCGCTCGGCCTCGCCGACGTCGTCACCGACGAGGCCGGCGGCGTCAGGCTCGACACCCTCTTCATCGACGAGGGCTTCGGCAGCCTGGACGACCAGACCCTCGACGAGGTGCTCGACGTCCTCGACTCCCTGCGCGAACGGGACCGCAGCGTCGGCATCGTCAGCCACGTCGCGGATCTCCGCCGCCGTGTCCCGGCCCAGCTGGAGGTGGTCAAGGAGCGGCACGGCTCGGCCGTGAAGCTCCGTACGGGAGGCGACCTCGGCGGCCTCAGCGGCTGATGGCGCGCCGGGGGAGGGGCGAGGAGTACACGACGCTCGTCGTCACCGAGCCGAGCGTGGCGACCTTCCCGGAGATCTCCTCCAGATGCTTCATGGACCGGGCGGCGACCTTGATCACGAAGCAGTCGTCGCCGGTCACATGGTGCGCCTCCAGGACCTCCGGGGTGGTCTCGATCAGATCGTGGAACGGCTTGTAGTTGCCGTTGGGGTAGCGCAGCCGGACGAAGGCCAGGATCGGCAGACCGAGCCGTTCCTGGTCCACCACCGCCGTGTATCCGGCGATCACCCCGGCCTCCTCGAGCCGCCGCACCCGCTCGGTCACGGCGGAGGCGGACATGGAGACGGCCCGCGCCAGCTCGGCGAAGCTGGCCCGCCCCTGAGTCTGCAGGGCCTCGAGGATGCGCCAGTCGGTGGCGTCCGGTGCATATGCGGTCATGAGCGAGATCGTGCAGGGGAATCCCCGGACGATCAAGGCAGGCCCGGGGAGTTCTCACCGTCCGGAACGGGAAGCGGGCCGGATTCCACACCCGGCCCACCTGCCCTCCCGGCGATGCGTCACAGGCGCGAGATCTCGTCCACGAGGTCGTCGAGACCCAGTGGGCCCTGCGACAGCGCCGCCATGTGCCAGGCCTTCGCGTCGAACGCGTCGCCGTGCGCCGCCCGCGCGTTGGCGCGGCCGAGCAGCCAGGCACGCTCGCCCAGCTTGTAGCCGATCGCCTGGCCCGGCATCGAGAGATAGCGGGTCATCTCGCTCGCGACGAAGGCGGGCGGACGGCTGCAGTGCTGCTGGAAGAACTCCTCCGCCAGCTCGGGCGTCCATCGCTCTCCGGGGTGGAAGGGCGAGTCCGCGGGGATCTCCAGCCGCAGATGCATGCCGATGTCGACGATCACGCGGCAGGCGCGCATCATCTGCCCGTCCAGATAGCCGAGCCGCCGTTCGGCGTCCGGCAGGAAGCCGAGCTCGTCCATGAGCCGCTCCGCGTAGAGCGCCCAGCCCTCCGCGTTGGCGCTGACCCCGCCGATCGTCGCCTGGTAGCGGGAGAGCCGGTCGGCCACGTGCACCCACTGGGCGATCTGCAGGTGGTGGCCCGGGACGCCCTCGTGGTACCAGGTCGACACCAGGTCGTACACCGGGAAGCGGGTCTGGCCGTCGACCGGCAGCCAGGTGCGTCCGGGCCGGGAGAAGTCCTCCGAGGGGCCGGTGTAGTACGGCGCGGCGGCGCCGCCGGGCGGCGCGATGTGCGACTCCACCTTCCGCACCCGCTCGGCGAGTTCGAAGTGGGTGCCGTCGAGCGCCTCGATCGCCTCGTCCATCAGGCTCTGCAGCCAGACCCTGACCTCCTCGACGCCCTCGATGTGGGTGCCGTGGACGTCGAGGTGCGCGAGCGCCTCCCAGGGACCGGAACCGGGCAGGATGCGCTCCGCCTCGACGCGCATCTCGCCGAGGAGACGGTGGTACTCGGACCAGCCGTACGCGTACGCCTGGTCGAGGTCCAGGTCCGTGCCGTTGAAGTAGCGCGACCACCGCTGGTAGCGCTCGCGGCCCACCGTGTCGGGCGCGCCCGCGACCGCCGGGGCGTACACCTCGCGCATCCAGTCCCGCAGCGAGGCGATCGCCTCGGTCGCGACACGGGCCGCCGCCGCGAGCTCCGTACGCAGGGACTCCGGCCCTTCGGCGGCGAACTCCTCGAACCAGCCGCGGCCTTCGGCGTCCGAACCGGACCACTCGGTCAGCTGGTCGATGAAGGTCGCTGTCGGCCGGGGGCCGCCCAGGAGCTTGCGCTCGAGACCGAGGGCGAGCGAGGCGCGGTAGCCCTCCAGGGCCGCCGGAACCGCGCGCAGCCGCTGTGCCACGGCCTCCCAGTCCTCCTCGGTCTCCGTCGGCATCACCGTGAACACCATCCGCACACTGTGCGCGGGGGACCGCATGTTGCTGACCGTACAGAGGCCCTCATCGGCCTCGTGGACGGCGAGTTCGGCGGTCAGCCGCTCCCGGAGCAGTCGGCCGCAGCGCCGTTCGGCATCGGTGTCCGCGCCGGGCCGCCGCTCGGCCTCGTCGAGCAGGGCCAGGGTGCGGCGGGCGAGATCGGCCACCGCCTCCTGTCCGGCCGGCGAGAAGTCGGGAAGGAGGCCGGCGCTCTCTTTGACTCCCAGGTATGTACCGGTGATCGGGTCGAGTGCGATGAGTGCGTCGACGTAGGTGTCGGCGACCTGGCGGGGCAGCGCGCTGCTGGAAGTCTCTGGCATGAGGTTCATCCTCGTGCCTCCACCGTCCTCGCGTCACCCTCAATCGATCTCAGTCGGCTGACAAATGAGCGGCCGGAGAGGGCGGGAGAAGAGGGCCGCACTCCCACTGCTGGAAGATCAGCCGGGTCTCGACGCGGGCCACCTCGCGGCGCGAGGTGAACTCGTCGAGCACGAGTCGTTGCAGGTCGGCGGGGTCGGCCACGGCCACGTGCACGAGATAGTCGTCGGGGCCGGTCAGATGGAACAGCGCCCGGGACTCCGGAAGCGCGCGAATGCGGTCGACGAAGGGACCGATGAGTTCACGCCGGTGTGGGCGGACCTGGACAAGGAGGAGCGCTTCGAGCCCTCGGCCGAGTTTGGCCGAATCCAGTCGTAGCCGGTGCCCAAGGATCACTCCCGTGCGGCGCAGCCTGGCCACCCGGTCCAGGCAGGTGGACGGTGCCACGCCGACCTCGGCGGCGAGTTCGCGATAGGTGGTCCGGGCGTCGTTCTGCAGGAGGCGAAGTATGTGCAGATCGACCGGGTCCAGTACGACAGAATCGGCCATCCGCCGAACGTAGCACGGACATTCGATGCTACTTTCCGGTATCCGTTCACAGTGCCGCCATGTACATGGACTATGACGCCTCCACCCCCAGGGCGCTGGCCACCGAAGCCGTGCACGCCGGCCGTGAAGATCTCGCGGGGCTCGGCCTGCACGCCCCGCCGATCGACCTGTCCACGACCTACCCCTCGTACGACACCCGGGCCGAGGCCGCCCGGATCGACGAGTTCGCGACCACGGGAGCCCAGCTCGACGGGCCGCCCGTCTACGCCCGCCTGGACAACCCCACCACCGCCCGCTTCGAGACGGCGCTCGCCCGGCTGGAGGGCGCCGACTCCGCCGTGGCCTTCGCCAGCGGCATGGCGGCGCTCACCGCCGTGCTGCTCGTACGGGCGAGCCTCGGGCTGCGCCACGTGGTGGCCGTCCGGCCGCTGTACGGCTGCAGCGACCACCTGCTGAACGCCGGCCTGCTCGGCACCGAGGTCACCTGGACCGATCCGGCGGGCATCGCCGATGCGATCCGCCCGGACACCGGTCTGGTGATGGTGGAGAGCCCCGCCAACCCGACCCTCGCCGAGGTCGACATCCGCGCCGTGGCCCACGCCTGCGGCTCGGTGCCGCTGCTCGTGGACAACACCTTCGCCACCCCGGTGCTCCAGCGCCCGGTCGAGCACGGGGCACGGATCGTGCTGCACAGCGCGACCAAGTACCTGGGCGGGCACGGCGACGTCATGGGCGGCGTCGTCGCCTGCGACGAGGAGTTCGCCCGCATGCTGCGCCAGGTGCGGTTCGCGACCGGCGGTGTGCTGCATCCGCTGGCCGGCTATCTGCTGCTGCGCGGGCTCTCCACCCTGGCGGTACGGGTGCGGGCGGCCTCCTCGACGGCCGCGGAGCTGGTCCGGCGGCTCGCCACCGATCCGCGCATCGCCCGGGTCCACTACCCGAGGGTGGGCGGCGCGATGGTCTCGTTCGAGGTGTACGGAGACCCGCACGACGTGATCGCCGGCGTACGGCTGATCACGCCGGCGGTCAGTCTCGGCAGCGTCGACACCCTGATCCAGCACCCGGCCTCCATCAGCCACCGGATCGTGGCCGAGGGAGACCGGCGCAACGCGGGCGTCAGTGACCGGCTGCTGCGGATGTCGGTCGGGCTCGAGGACGTGGAGGACCTGTGGCGGGACCTGACCCAGGCGCTCAGCGCTCCGCCTGCTGGTACTCCTCGTACGACAGACGGCTCCGCGTCGGAGTCGCCCCGAGCCGTGCGGTGATGACGAGGGTCCCCTCCTCGATCTGGTAGTCGAGGGGGAGGTTGAGCGCCCGCATCGCGGCGACCATGCCCGTGTTGGAGGACTGGGTCACCGCGTAGACGCTCTCGCATCCCGCCTCGACGGCCATCGCGACCAGCCGGCCCAGCAGTTCGGAGCCGATGCCCCGGCGCTGCCAGTCGTCCTCGACCATCAGGGCGACCTCCGTCTCGTCGCCGTCCCACAGCAGATGGCCGAGGGCGACGAGCCGGCCGGAGGCCGTCTGCACGGCCAGGGTGCGGCCGAAGCGGGGGCTGAGGAGGTGGTTGAGATAGCGGTCGGCGTCGCCCACCGGCCCGTGGTAGCGCAGGCCGAGCGTGCGCTCGGAGCAGCGGTCGTGCATGGCGCGGGCCGCTGCCAGGTCGCTCTGGTCGACGCGGCGGACCGTGATCTCGTTGCCCTCGGGCAGGGTGAGGACGTCGTGGCTGCGCGGGATGCGCGGGCCGAGGCGGGCGTCGAGTTCGACGAGCGCGCGGGCTCGGGCGAACTCGGTCGGGGTGAACGGCAGATAGGGCCGCTCGATCGTGATCGCCCCGCCGTTCGGGTCGCGCAGCCGCATCACCGTCTCCTCCAGGACGCCCTCGACCGGGGCGGTCTCGCCGGTGGGGCGGCCGGTCAGGGAGACGGCCGGCAGGGAGTGGATGGTGCAGCGTCCGAGCAGCTGACGCAGGGCGAGCGGGAGTTCGGCCGCGTCGAGGGCGGTACGGGTGGCGAGACCGAGCAGCCGGGTCGGGGTGTCCACGAGGTCGTGGGCGTCGGCGCGCTCGATCCAGGTGTTGCTTCCGCCGGCGGCCGCGATCTCGCGGGTGAGCTGGTTGGCCTGGAGTGCCGTCGGGGCGCGCAGCAGGAACTCGTCGACGGTGCCCTCGGCGAGCGGGTGGGTCTGCAGGGTCAGGATGTCGACCTCGTGGCGGGCCAGCGCCGTGCACAGCGCGGCCAGGCTGCCCGGGGTGTCGCGGACCGTGGTCCGCATCCGCCAGAGGGAGGTCTCGACGGGCTCGCCGTCGTCGGTACGGGTGGCCGCCGGCAGCGGGGTGCGCCCGCTGCCGCCGGGATCACTGGCGGGGGGCGCATGGCTGTGACGCCGTGCCCACCATGTGTGGAAGGTGGCGGTGGCGATCAGGGCGATCGCCGAGAACACCAGCATGTACGGACCTTCGGCGCCGCGGACGACGGTCTTGGCGATCGTGTCGGCCACCACCACGGCCGTGAACAGGGCGGCCAGCTCGATGAGGTCCCGCCGCCAGTGGTGGGGGCGGCGGGCACTCTTCGCAGAAGTCACATCAGTCATGACCTCACTCTGACCCAACGGTGTTGCGTGATCACGAACGCTTTGTGACTGACGGGTTAAGCGCCGATCTGCGGCCTTAGCGGCGGTTTTCGGCCGGTTACGACGCGGCCTGATCGAGCTGGACGGACGGATCCCGCAGTGCCTTCCGCAGCCGCCGGGCCTGGACCACGAGCTGGGAGGAGCCGCCGCGCTCGGCGACCGCGTCGAGACCCGTCATCCCG
This sequence comes from Streptomyces sp. NPDC046712, assembly GCF_040645695.1. Lineage (NCBI taxonomy): Bacteria > Bacillati > Actinomycetota > Actinomycetes > Kitasatosporales > Streptomycetaceae > Streptomyces > Streptomyces sp. NPDC046712. The sequence goes on from NZ_JBEYYW010000012.1 coordinate 188,669, forward strand.
GCCGTCGCCCCGCACCGCTCCACGCAGTCGGCGGCCACGGCCACCAGTTCACCGAGTCCGCGCACCGGCTTCTCCGCCGCCAGCAGAGCGGGCAGCGCACCCGACAGCACGGCCCACGTGGTGGCGTACGCACCGGTGGCGGCAGCCGTACGGGCAGCGTCCGCGAGCCGGTTGGGCTTCACCGTGCCCTCGCCCACGAGCCCGGCCAGCGTCTCGCCCAGCCGGGGAGCGTCGAGATCGCCACGCGCGGCCAGGACGAGAAGCGCGTCGACCGCGGTCAACCGGTCCTCCGCGTGCCGGCCGCCGAGGCCGATCGCCACCGCGAGATGCGTCGCCGGACCGATCGGCCCCTCGCACTCGACCAGCGCCGTCAGACCCCAGGCCGCTCCGCGCTCGTCCCACTCGGCCCCGCCGGCAAGGACGGGCAGCAGCCAGGTCGCCAAGGTCTCCCGGTCGTCCGGCAGGACGCCCGGCCAGTTCTGCCGCTCGCCGCCCCAGTGGTGGCAGCGGTGGTTGACCTCGGTCGTGGCGCCGCCCAGCCATTGGAACGCCGGCGGGAACTCCTCGCGTACGGCCCGCCGTTCCCGGATCTTCAGGACGAGACGGTCCGCCAGCCACCACTTTCCGTCCCCCTCGTCGCGGCCGCGGGTCAGGAACCGCACACCGGGCGCCAGGGACGCGTCCGCCGTCAGCCAGTCGGCCAGCCGCTCACCGGCCCGGGTGCCGAGCTCCGCGGCTGCCACCGCCGCGTCCCGGGCGGACGGATCGGCCTTGCGGACCCGTAGCAGCGCCTGCGCGAGGTCGGCCGGGGCCGGTTCGATCCCCGCGTCCCGGTAGTCCCGCAGCCGTCGGACCAGCACCGACGGATCGATCGCCCCGGTGTGCCAGGTGGGGGCGGCGAGCAGGAACGGGATCCGATCCGTACCGATCAGGGAGGCGACCTCCCACAGTCGGGCGTCGACCACCCTGTCCATGGCGCGGTGCACACAGCCGGAAGGGCTCTGCCCGTCAACCAGCGCACCGCGGATCCGCGCGGGCCGCACCATCCCCATCAGGGCGGCGAGGACGACGTCCACACCATAGGTGCCGTGACCGAAGGGATCCCGCAGGCGTCCGTCCGGCGACTTCTCCATCCAGAACGCGTCGGCGAACGCGGCCGCCACCGCTCCGGTCAGCTCCTCACGATGACGATGCACATGACGGACGAGACCGTCCAGCGCGCGCTCGAACTCCTCGGGCGCGTCCGTGCGGCCCTTGGAGACCGCCACCAGATCCTCGACCAACTCGGCGACCGTGCCGGCGGGATCCGCCACGCGCCGCAGCTCCGGAACCGGAGGAAGGATCTCCTCGTACGGAACGTCGTCGCCGAAGTCCGTCGCCGCCCCGAACAGCTCCTCGGCCGCCTGCCGGTGCGCCGGGCTCAAGGAGGCCGCGGCAGCCGCCAGTTCCTCGCGCACCTGCCCGTCCACCGTCGCCAGGTGCCGGCCGACCAGCTTCAGCGCCCGCTCCTGGATGCCGGTGTCCGCGTGCCCGAACGCATCGGCCACCACGGGCAGCAGTTCGGCCGCCGCGCCGGGCAGGCGCCGCAGCTCCTTGGCGAGCAGCGACAGTTGGGCCCGCACCAGCTTCTTCTCCGTGCGGAACAGCACCGGCCCGGACATCTCGACGAGATCCTGAACGGTGAGCGACCCTTCCGCGGCGAGCCCCGCCAGGACCTCCTGCGCATAGGCCGCGACCGGCGACGGCGCGTCGGCCGCCATCCCGATCCATTCGGCCGTCCGCCCGCGCCGCTCCTCCGTATCCGTGCCGAGAAGCTGGAGCAGGGTGAGCGGGAAGCGTAGATCGCGGGGCCTCCCGCCGCGCAGCAGCCGCGCGACGCAGCCGTCGATCAGGCCCGCGCGGTCGAGGACGCCCTCGTCGGCCAGCGCCTTGAGCGCGGTGGGCCAGTGGGTGGGGGCCTCCGGTCCCGCCGACCAGGTGAGCCGGTCGGGGGTCTCGATCATGTCGAAGATCCGCGGTACCAGGATGGGGGTCTGCGGGTCGGCCCGCAGCAGCTCCAGAAGCTTCCGGTCGGTCATCTCGGCCGTCCAGCCGAGGATGTAGCCGTCCGTCGTCGGCACGGCGCAGCCGGACCGGACGACCAGTTCGTGGACGAGCCGGTACTCGCCCTGCGCCACGGCAGGCCGCTCGGCGAGCCGCTGGGCGAGGTCGCCCAGCCATGCCGGCTCCCGGTCGGCGAGCACCTCCAGGACCAGCTGCGTGGTCGAGCGGCCCCAGTCGGACAGATCGCGGCCACCGATCCAGGCCGCCGCGGCCGCCGCGCCCGTGTGACACCCCGCTCCGGCGATCCGCAGCGCGCGCTGGACCTTCGTCTGCTCGTCCCAGCGATCCCAGCTCCAGCCGCGGACCTCCGTCCGCAGCGCCTTGACCTCCGGGAGTGCCGCCTTCCGGCCGGCGGGCCCCAGCTCCTTCAGCAGCCCCGGAACGTCCTCGGCCCGTCCCTCGCGGACCGCTCCCAGCAGCGCCTTCACCATGATCTCCTCGTTCCCGCCGCTCATCGCGCGCCTCCGGCGACCACGGTCATCGCGCCGCGGCGGGCCATCCGCACCGCGAGCGCGTGCTTGCACGGTCCCCGGCGGCCCCGGTAGTCCGCCCACCACTGGCAGGTGCAGCTCAGCACTCCGCCGGACTCCCGTACCTGGTAGCGCCGCTCGCCGGAGGTGACCGCCGCGAGCTCGCCGTCGAGCACGACCGCCCCCTCCGCGACCAGGGCACGCGCGGCCACCAGACGGGGGTTGTGCCGCTCGGCGCGGTCCGCGTCGTACGGGAGTTCCCGGTGGAAGTACGCCGCGTCGGCCACGTCGTAGCCGACCCGGCCCGCCGTGCCGAGACGGGTCAGCGCCGCCCGTACCCGGTCCACCGAGAGGCCCGCCTGCGCGGCCAGTTCGGCGAGGTCGATGCGCGGCTCCCAGGCCAGCAGCACCGAGACGAGCTCCGCGTCCTGCGCGGCTTCCTCGGTCGCCAGTGCCTCCAGGACGCCGCCCTCGCCGGAGAAGCCCCGGGAGGCGTCGGGCGACAGAGTGAGCGTGAGCCGCATCCCCGGCAGCGTCACCTCCCAGGCGCTCGCGGTGGCGACCCCGTCCGGCACCGGCCCGTAGACCCGCAGGGCGGTCGCGTGCCGCAGCACCCGCTCCAGCGCCACCAGCCGCTCGGGACCTGGCAGGCAGACGGCGCCCGCGACCGGCCGGGTGGTGGGTCGCAGGGTGCGGCCGGTCTGGACGACCCAGAGGGGACCGGCACCGCGGCCCTGCGAGCGCGGCAGCGAGCGCAGGAACCGCACCGCCTCCGGACCCGTCAGCTCCGCGCGCAGGTCGAATCCGGCGGAGGCCACCTGCGCCTCGGCGAAGCCGCGCAGCCAGCGGTCGGGCAGCGGGACCTTCTTCTCGACGACCGCACCCTCGAGGGTGGTCACCGCCAACTCGTCCGGGCCGACCCGCAGATGCAGCGGATCGCTTCCCGTCATACGGGACAGGGCCTCACGCAGCGGATTGTTGACGTCGACATTGGTGGTGCCGTGTCCCGTCTCCGCGCCGTCGAGCCCCTCGCTGAGCACGTCGAGGCGTGCGTACACGCCGCCGCATCCCGAGAACGACTCGAACCGCAGCCGGTCGCCGTTCCCCGTCACGACCGGGTCCAGTGACCCCGGCCGTATCCGCTGGTAGTAGCGGGCGGCCGCCACGTCCGCGACCGCGAGCAGCCCGCGCGCGGCGATCTGCGGGGACGTCAGAAAGCCGGAGAAGAACCGGGGATGCGCCTCGGCCCCGGCGGGTGTCAGCCCGCCGGAGGTCTCCAGGCCGAGCAGCCGACCGGCCCCGGAGGACTCCAGGGCGGACGGGCGTGAATAGGCGAGCGCCTGTACGGATCGCGTCATGGAAAGGACGGTAGGACCCCCCACTGACAATCGACCTCGGCCGCAGCCTGAGCCGCGCCACGCCTGCCGGCGACCGTCCAGCTCGGCCGCCGGCGGCCTTCCCGCTCATGCCCCTGAGCCGCGCCACGTCCTGCCGACGACCGCCCCGCTCACGCCCCGGCGATCGCCCGCAGCGCTTCCAGATGACGCCGGTACACGGCCCGGCCCTCGGCCGTCAGCGCCAGCCACGTCCGGGGCCGGCGCCCCACCCGGCCCTTGCCCACCGAGACGAGACCGGCCTCCTCCAGCGCAGCGACCTGCTTCGACAGCGCCGAGTCGGTCACCTCCACGAGGTCGCGTACGAACGAGAACTCCGCCTTGTCCAGGGGCGCGAGCGCCGCCACGACCGACAGCCGCACCGGCGACGTCAGCAGCGGCTCCAGGTCGTGGCGTGGGTGCGCGCCCTGCTTCTCCTTGGAGGTCACGCCGTCGGCCTCCGCGTCTCCAGCCAGGCCCCGACCGCGGGCGGCAGCGCGCAGCCGACGGCCGCGACCACGGCGAAGGGGACGCTGCCCGACCACACATTCAGCCCGAGAACCAGCGCCGCCGCGTACAGCGCGCCCCACGTTCCGATGACGAGCCCGTGCCGCAGTCCGAAGCCCCGCCGCACGGCCCGCTGACGGGCGGCGTACGCGCTCAAGCCGGCCACGACGAGCGCGTAGAGCGTCATCGACACGGCGACCACGAGCGGGCTCCGCCACAGCAGGACCGTCGGCACCAGGGCGAGTTGGGTGGCTCCGAAGACCAGCAGATATCGCCGGTACCAGCCACTGCGGCGGCGTACCGCGTCCTCCATGGCGCGTGACCGGTGCAATGCCTGCGCCGCGTCCGTGTATCCGGACATGACCATCCCCCTCGTGCTCGGCGGCAAGTACTTTCCACTATGGCAAGTAAATGCCGCCGAGGCAACGAGCGGGAGTGGTCTCACTGACCGACGCGACCCGGCTGAAGTACCTTGCTGAACAGGACAGTTCCGCCCTCCGCCCGGAGCCGGACGGTCAGCTCGCCGCTGCCGCCGTCGATGTCGACCTCGCCGAAGTACTGCGGGCTCTCCATCGGCGAGAGGTTCGCCCGCTCCGGTGCCCGTACGAAGACCCGCTCGGGCCCGAACGTGGCGTCCAGCTTGTTGGCCGGGAAGCCGCCCGCGGCCAGCGGACCGGAGACGAACTCCCAGAACGGGGCGAAGTCCTGGAACGCGGCGCGCTCGGGGGCGTAGTGCTGGGCGGAGGTGTAGTGGACGTCGGCGGTCAGCCACAGCGTGCCGGTGATCCTCCGGTGCTTGATGAACCGCAGCAGCTCCGCGATCTGCAGCTCCCGGCCGAGCGGGGCGCCCGGGTCGCCCTGGGCGATCGCCTCGATGTTCGCCGAACCGTCGGGGACGACGAGACCCAGCGGCATGTCCGCGGCGAGCACCTTCCACACTGCCCGAGACCGGCTCAACTCCCGCTTGATCCAAGCAAGTTGTTCCGCACCGAGAATGCCGGTGGTGTCGTCCGCCTGCCGACCGGGGGAGTTGGCGTTGCGGTACGAGCGCATGTCGAGCACGAACACGTCGAGCAGCGGTCCGTACCGCACCACCCGGTGCATCCGGCCCTCCGCGGACTCCCCGCGCGCGTGGAGGGTGGACACCGGGAAGTACTCGGCGAACGCCCGGGAGGCACGGGCCGCCAGCACGTCCACGTCCTTCTCCGTGTACCGGGCGTCGTCCAGGATCTGGCCGGGGTACCAGTTGTTGCGGACCTCGTGGTCGTCCCACTGCACGATCGACGGGACCTGCGCGTTGAAGGCGCGCACGTTGTGGTCCAGGAGGTTGTAGCGGAAGTTGCCGCGGTACTCGTCCAGGGTCTCGGCGACCTTCGCCTTCTCCGGTGTGGTGACGTTCCGCCAGACCCGGCCGTCGGGCAGCGTCACGCTCGGCTGGATGGGGCCGTCCGCGTAGATCGTGTCGCCGCTGCACAGGAAGAAGTCCGGGTTCAGCCGGCGCATCTCCTCGTACGCCCGGAAGCCGCCGATGTCCGGGTTGATGCCCCAGCCCTGCCCGGCGATGTCGCCCGACCAGAGGAAGCGCACCCCCTCGCGGCGTCGCGCCGGAGCCGTGCGGAAGGTACCGACGACCGGTTCGCCGGTACGGCGCGGGTCGTCCGGGTCCGCGAGCGTGACCCGGTAGTGGATCTGCTCGCCCGCGGGCAGTCCGCGCAGCGCCGTCGTCCCGGTGAAGTCGGTGCCCGCGCCGAGCAGCGGACCGAGGTGGCGGTGGGTGCGGCGGAACGATTCGCTCGCCGAGGTCTCCACGATCATCCGGGCCGGCCGGTCCGCACGGACCCAGACCAGCCCCGAGGAGGCGGTCACGTCGCCTGTCTGGACACCCCACGCGGCCCGTGGCCGTCCCGAGAGCGCCAGCGCCGGGGCGGCGGCCGCGGCGCCACCGAGGGTGAGCGCCGCCGACGCGGCGAGCGAGCCGCGCAGCACGCCGCGGCGGGCAGGGGACGGGCGGCCGGGGACGGAGTGGGACATCGAGGCGCCTCCAAGTTCTGAGCCGGGTGGGTCCGTTGTGGCGCTCCCATGCCTAGCGGTCAGGGGCGGCGCGCACACGAACCCCGCGTGAACAGACCGGAGTCGGCCCCCGTTCGGCCCTGCCGCAGCCACGTCCCCGCCGTCAGCCTGGCCGTGCGCACCGCCTCGCGCAGCGCCGCCTGAAGCGCCCGACCACGCCCCGCGCCGGTACGGCCCGCCGCCGCCGGGAGCAACAGCGCCCAGGCCGGGTGGGCCCGCATTCGGAACGTCCCCCTCCGTGCCCTGATGTCGGGGGGCGAAGTCCGAAGGCCCGAGATTCCGGCAGTGCGCCGGGCACCGCGCGACAGACTCCGGCGCAGGCCTTTGAATGGGACACGTGAGCCCCTTTCGACTGCTTGCCGCGGCCGGGCTGACGGCGCTGCTGGGCGCCACGGCCCCCGGACCCTCGCCGCCCCCGGCCCAGCCCCCGGCCCAGCTCGACGACGCGGATGTCGACCGGGCCGTCGACCGCCTCGACGGAGTCGTCGAGGCGGCCATGAAACGCACCGGAGTGCCGGGCGTGGCCGTCGCCGTCGTCCACAACGGCGAAGTGCTCCAGCTCAAGGGGTATGGCGTACGGAAGGCCGGCGAGAAGCCCCCTGTCGACGCGGACACCGTCTTCCAGCTCGCCTCCGTCTCGAAACCGATCGCCTCCACCATCGTCTCCGGAGCCGTGGGCGTCGACGGCTGGAGCAAACCCGTCGCCCCGAACGTGCCGGACTTCCGCCTGAAGGACCCGTGGGTCACCTCCCACGTGACGGTCGCCGACCTCTTCTCGCACCGCAGCGGTCTTCCCGACCACGCCGGGGACCTCCTCGAAGACCTCGGCTACGACCGTGAGTACATCCTGTCCCACCTGCGCTACGAGCCCCTCGCCCCGTTTCGCGCGAGCTACGCCTACACCAACTTCGGTTTGACGGCCGCGGCTCAGGCCGTCGCCGACGAGAAGGGCGTGCCGTGGGACAAGCTCGCCGCCGACACCCTTTACAAGCCGGCCGGTATGAACTCCACCAGCTCTCGCTTCGAGGACTACGAGAAGGCCTCCGACCGCGCGTAGGGCCACGTCGAGGTCGACGGAGCCTGGAAGGCGCAGTTCGTACGGGACCCGGACGCCCAGTCACCCGCCGGCGGGGTCAGCTCCACCGCCCGTGACATGGCGACCTGGCTACGGCTGCAGCTCGCGAACGGCAAGCTCGACGGCAAGCAGATCATCGGTGCCGACGCCCTGGAGCGCACCCACTGGCCCGAGGCGGTCGCCAACCCGCCCGGCGCCCCGGCCGGCCGGACCCCGGCTTCTACGGCCTGGGCTGGAACGTGAGTTACGACGACGAGGGCCGGCTCAGGCTCTCGCACACGGGAGCGTTCGCCCAGGGTGCGCACACCAACGTGACGATGCTGCCCGGCGAGCAGCTCGGCATCGTCGTCCTCACCAACACCTCACCGGTCGGCGTCGCGGACGCCGTCGCCCTCGACTTCTTCGACATCGCGCAGACCGGCGAGATCAGCCGCGACTGGATCCCCATCGTCGACGCGCTGTACCAGCAGGAGGCGGAGGCGGGCCGGTCGAAGACCGACTACGCCCGTCCGCCCTCCGGTGCCGCGCCCGCGAAGGCCGCCGACACCTACGCGGGTACGTACGAGAGCGACTACTACGGGCGGGCGGAGGTCGTCGCCGGTGCGGACGGCGTCCTGACGCTCCGTCTGGGCCCGAAGCCCCAGTCGTACCGGCTGACGCACTACGACGGCGACACGTTCAGTTTCGAGACCGCCGGGGAGAACGCCGTCGGTCGCACCGGGGTCACCTTCACCCCGGACGGGAAGTCTTTCACCGTCGAGTACCTGAACACCGAGGGGCTCGGCACCTTCACCCGTGGCGGGGATTCCGGGTGACGGTCCGTCGGTACACGGCCCGGCGATTCCGGTCGCCCCGGCACTGGCCGCGGCGCTCGTCTCCGCCGGCGGTTTCGGCCTCCCGCAGGCCGCGGGCAGCGTCCTCGTGGGCGCCGGAGCGGCCCTCGGGACGGGCCTGTTCACCCGGAGCCCGCGGGCGGACCGGTCAGCGGCTGCCGTCGAGGATCACCCTCGCCACGAGAGCCGGGTCGTCGTTCATGGGGACGTGGCCGCAGCCGGGCAGCCGTACGAGCCGGGCTCCGGGCAGGGTGTGCTTGGCCCGGACGCCCTGCCGGCGCAGCAGCAGCCGGTCGCGGGTGCCCCACGCGATGGTGACCGGCACCGCGGAGACGTCTTCGCCGAACAGCACGGTCCGGCCGGCCTCCAGCGTGTCCCGGAATCCGGTGGCCCCGCGCAGCGCGAGCGTCTCGGCCACCACCGCCTCGGGTGAACGGCGTCCGGGACGTGCGTAGATGGTGCTCGTCAGCGCCGTACGCCCGGCGGCGCTGCGGGACAGCCGCTCGATCATCGGCACCGGCATCGAGAGCGCGGCGGCCCGCATCGCGCGCAACGTGCCGAAGGCGTACCGGCGTTCGCTCTCCGACCAGAATCCGGCCGGGGAGAGCGCGGTGACCGACCGCACCAGCTTCTCCCGGCCGAGTTCGAGGGAGAGGAGCCCGCCGAGGGAGTTGCCCGCCACGTGCGGCCGTTCGATCCCGAGGGCCTCGCAGAAGGCGCCGAGCACCGGCACCACCGTCGACAGGTCGTAGGCGCAGCCCTCCGGCAGCGCCGGTGAGGCGCCGAAGCCGGGCAGATCGACGGCCACGACGTCCCGTTCGGCGGCGAGGATGTCGAGCACCGGCTCCCACGCCTGCCAGTGGTGACCGATGCCGTGGAGCAGCAGCAACGGCTCGCCCGCGCCCCGGCGCTCGTAGGTCAGGGACATGGGGCGCGGACCGCGCGGGGATTCGATGGTGAACGAGATCTGCTCGGACATACGCCTGCTCCCTGACTTAGACACCCTGTCAGCAAGAATTACCGCTCAGTAGCCAGGAGTTCAAGGCTCCAGACGAAACTGGACAGAGACCGGTCGGTCGGCTGGGATGGGGGAGTGGCGACCGACACCCTGACCGACGTCTTCGAAGACCACCGGCCGATGCTCACCGGCGTGGCCTACCGCATGCTCGGCCGCGCCGCGGATGCCGAGGACGTGGTCCAGGAGGCGTGGCTGCGCTGGACGTCCGCGGACCGCGCCGACGTCCGCGAGCCGCGCGCCTTCCTCGTACGGATCACCACCCGCCTCGCCCTCGACCGGCTCCGCCAGGTCCAGGCGCGTCGCGAGTCCTATGTAGGGCCCTGGTTGCCCGAACCCGTCGTCACGGACTTCGGGCCGACCGTTCCCGACACCGCCGAGCGGGCCATGCTCGCCGACTCCGTCTCGCTCGCCGTGCTCGTCGTCCTCGAGTCCCTCTCGCCGCTGGAGCGCGCGGTCTTCGTGCTCCGCGAGGCGTTCGGCTTCCCCTTCGGCGAGATCGCCACCGCACTCGACCGCTCCGAGGCCGCCGTCCGCCAGCTCGCCGGCCGGGCCCGCCGTCATGTCGACGAGGGCAGGCCCCGTTACGACGTCGACCCGGCCGAGCGGCGCGACCTCACCGAGCGCTTCCTCGCCGCCGCGGCCGGCGGGGACCTCGATCAACTCCTGGCCCTGCTCGCCCCGGACGTACGCCTCGTCGGCGACAGCGGCGGCAAGTCCAAGGCGCCGCTGCGGATCATCGAGAGCGCGGACAAGGTCGGCCGCTTCCTGCTCGCCGTCAGCCAGGGCTTGGACACCGTCCTCGAATTCCGCTTCATGGAGCTCAACGGAGGGCCCGCGCTGCTCGTCCTCGTCGACGGCAAGCCCGACACGGTCTTCCAGATCGAGGTGCGAGACGGGTACATCCAATGCGTCTACATCGTCCGCAACCCGGACAAACTTCACGCCGTCGACGTCGGTTGACCGCCGACGCGGCGTCCTGTGCCCCGCCTCCGGTCCGGACGCGGGGCACTTTGCTGCGCAGGGCTCACGGCGGCGCGAACGTCCTGTGAACGATCTACGCCAGAGGGCCGCATTCACGGGCATCCGGGTCAGGATTGGTCTTGACCAAGGGGGTGTGCCGCCTTATGGTCGCAGAGTTAGTGAAGGAACCTTTAATAAACAAGGGCGCGGAAAACCGCCGGGGACACGGCGATTGCGGAGGATCAGGGTGGGGACCACGCAGCTGGATTCGGTGCCGGAGCCTAAGTACTGGCACCTCAAGACCGTGATCGGCGAGGCGCTCGACTCCGACTTCGCGGTCGGCGAGATCCTGCCCAACGAGCGCGAGTTGGCCGCGCGCTTCGGCGTCGCCCGGGCCACGCTCCGCCAGGCCCTCGAGCAGCTGGAGCTGGAAGGCCGGCTGCAGCGCCGCCGCGGCGTCGGCACGACCGTCGCCCCGCCCCGCGTCGGAGTGGACGTCTCCACCACGCAGCACACCTGGCCCGGTGTGGCCGAGGAGACCTGGCAGTCCATGGACTCCGCCTCCGCCGTGGCCCCCGCCGCCGTCGCGCGTCTCCTGGACATCGAGTCCGACGAAGAGGTGCACGTCGTACGCCGCCTGCGCGTCACGCACGGCCAGCCGGTCGCGGCCGAGCTCCTGTACGTGCCGTCCGGATCGGTCCCCGAGCTCACCGCGATCGACACCCCGTCGGGCCCGGCCCGCGCGCGCAGCGTGCTGCGGGAACTTCAGCGCCTCGCCCTGGACGGCCAGGACCGCGCCGTGGAGCTCGGCTCCGCCCGCGCCGACGACGCCAAGGAACTGGACCGCCTCCCGGGCGCCCCGGTCCTCGTCGTCACGACCCGCTACCTCTCCGAGGGCCGCACGGCAGCGGTCTCGGTGGCCACCTACCGCGCCGACACCTGCCGCCTGACCTTCGGCGACTCGGGCGACCTGGTCATGGCGTCCTGAGGTAGCAGACCTTCAGCAGAAGCACCGGGCCCGTGAGGGGCACCGCCACGGCGGCGCTCCTCACGGGCCCGCTGTCGTTCCGGCGCCGACGGGTCACCGGGGTGCCCTCAAGGGCCTGTCCCTCGGAGGCCCTGGGCCAACACCCTGCCCACCGCCCCTCAGCGGCGCGCCGTCACCGTGCCCTCCACCGCGAAGAGCTGTTCCTCCACGTGGTCCAGGGCGAGGCGCAGGGCGCCCGTGCCCACCGCCGCCTCGCCCAGCATCGACAGGACCACGCGCGGGGGGCGCAGGCAGAAGCGGGCCAGTTCGTCGCGCAGCGGCTGCAGTACGCCGTCCAGGCCCGCCGCCCAGCCGCCGATCACCACCAGTTCCGGGTCGAGCGCGAGGACCAGCGCCGCCACGTCGTGCACCAGACGCTGGGTGAAACGCTCCACCGCCGCCTCGGCCCGCTCGTCACCGCGCCGGGCCAGCGCGAAGACCTCGGCGACCGCCTGCTCGTCCAGTGGGTGCAGCGGCTCGTCCGTCGTCGACAGCAGGTGCTCGGGGGTGACCCCGCGGCCGAGCAGGTGCAGCGCCCCGATCTCCCCGGCGGCCCCGCCGTAGCCGCGGTGCAGCCGCCCGCCGATCAGGGAGCCCGCACCCGGGCTCAGTCCGGCGAGCACGAAGACGATGTCGTCGGAGTCGGTCGCCGCGCCCTTCCAGTGCTCCGCGACCGCCGCCGCGTTCGCGTCGTTCTCCACCAGCACCGGGCAGCGGAACGACCGCCGCAGCCTCTCGCCGAGCGCCAGGCCCGTCCAGCCGGGCAGTGCCGTGCCGAGCCGGACGGTGCCGTCCGCCTCGACGATCCCGGGCGTGCCGACGCCGACCGCCCGCAGATTGGAGCGCGCCACCCCGGCCCTGCGCAGCACGTCGGCGACGACCGCGCGGACCCGCTCCAGGCGCTCGTCCTCGGGCGCCGTCTCCGAGACCTCACGGGCCCCGGCGCCGATGATCCGGCCGTCGAGCCCCGAGAGCAGTGCCGCGACCCGGTGCGGGCCGATCTCGATGCCCAGCAGATGCCCGGCCTCCGCCCGGAAGCGGAACCTCCGCGCCGGTCGCCCCTGCCGCCTGGCCTCGCCCTCCTCGGGCGCGGCCTCGACGACGAGACCGCCGACGATGAGCCCCTCGACCACGCCCTCCACGGTCGGCCGGGACAGCCCCGTGATCCGGGTCAGGTCCGTGAGCGTGAGCGCGTCGGCGCCCCGCAGAGCATGGAGTACCACCGCGGAATTGATCCGCCGCAGCAGCGACGGATCCCCGCCGGTCAGCCGCCCCACAGTGTGTCCTTCCAGCTCGTACGCGTGTCTGGCGGATGTTACTCAATGGACCGGAGGGCGGCGAGCGCCCGGCGGTCTGACGGAGCACCAGCTGTCGGTGGCGGCCGCTTTACTGGACCCATGACGCTCGCACAGCACCTCGCCACCGTGGACCTGCTGCGCGCCCGCGCGTTCCCCGCGGACGGTTACCACCTCACGGAGTTAGCCCTCGCGGACCCCCGCGAGGAGCAGGCGGAGGCGGAACGGGAAGCGCTTGCGCTGCTGTTCGCCGCCCGCTGGGGCCCGCCCGACCACATCGGTCTGTTCGGGCTGCTGCACCGCTACGGAGCGGGGGAGGAGATACCCCGCCCCTGGGACCTGCTCTGCACCACCGTGCCCGACGTCCAGGTCTGGCGCGTGGACGGCCGCTGGATCGTGCTCGGAGCACCCGAGGAGGGCGGAGCGGGCGTCCGTCTCCTTGTCTGCGTCACCGAGGTGGATCCCCCGTGACCCTCCCCGGACTCCGTCCGGGAGGTGCCCCCAGGTCCGGCACGCCCGCCGCCTCGCGCAGCCGCGCGAACTCCTCCGCCATCGCCGGCAGCGTCCAGCCCGCGTTCAGACCGCTCGGGTTGGGCAGCGCCCAGATCCGGGTCTCCCCGATCGTCCGCTCCTGCGGACCGACGACCGCGCGCTTCTCCCCGAACGCCGTCCGGTACGCCGTGATGCCGACCACCGCCAACCACCGCGGACGCAAACGCTCCACCCGCTCGCTCAGCAGCCGGCCGCCCTCCCTGAACTCCTCGTTGCTCAGCTCGTCGGCCCGCGCAGTCGCCCGCGCCACCACGTTCGTGATGCCGAGACCGTACGTGAGCAGTTCCTCCTGCTCCGCCGGCTTAAGCAGCCGCGGCGTGAAGCCGGACAGTTCGAGCGCCGGCCAGAAGCGGTTGCCGGGGCGCGCGAAGTGATGGCCCGTCGCCGCCGACATCAGCCCGGGGTTGATCCCGCAGAAGAGGACGGAAAGGCCGCCCGCCACCACGTCGGGAATGACGCGGTCGCGAGCGGCCTCGAGCTCCTGCGGGGTGAACCGGGTCAGAGGATCGACCCGGGGGTGTACGCGGCGGCCTCCGGGTGCTGCTTGACGATCTCCTCGATACGGGAGACCACGACGGCGACCTGGTCGGCGGCGGCGCCGGTGAACGACAGCTTGTCCGCCATCAGCGCGTCGAGCTGCGCGCGGTCCAGCGGGATCCGCTCGTCGGCGGCCAGCTTGTCGAGCAGCTCGTTGCGCTCGGCGCCCTGCTCGCGCATGGCGAGGGCCGAGGCGACGGCGTTCTCCTTGATGGCCTCGTGGGCGAGCTCGCGGCCCACCCCGGCGCGGACGGCGCCCATCAGGACCTTGGTCGTGGCCAGGAAGGGGAGGTAGCGGTCCAGCTCGCGGGCGACGACGGCGGGGAACGCGCCGAACTCGTCGAGCACGGTCAGGAAGGTCTCCAGGAGACCGTCGAGCGCGAAGAACGCGTCCGGCAGCGCGACCCGGCGCACCACCGAGCAGGAGACGTCGCCCTCGTTCCACTGGTCGCCCGCGAGCTCACCGGTCATCGACGCGTAGCCGCGCAGGATGACCATGAGGCCGTTGACGCGCTCGCAGGAGCGGGTGTTCATCTTGTGCGGCATCGCGGAGGAGCCGACCTGGCCGGGCTTGAAGCCCTCGGTGACCAGCTCGTGGCCGGCCATCAGCCGGATCGTCTTGGCGACCGACGAGGGCGCGGCGGCCAGCTGCACGAGCCCGGTGACCACGTCGTAGTCGAGCGAGCGCGGGTAGACCTGGCCGACCGAGGTGAAGGCGTGCGCGAAGCCGAGGTGCCCGGCGATGCGCTGCTCCAGGTCCGCCAGCTTGGCCGCGTCGCCGCCGAGCAGGTCGAGCATGTCCTGCGCGGTGCCGACCGGGCCCTTGATGCCGCGCAGCGGGTAGCGGGCGATCAGCTCCTCCAGCCGGCCGTAGGCGACGAGCAGCTCGTCGGCGGCCGTGGCGAAACGCTTGCCGAGGGTGGTGGCCTGGGCGGCGACGTTGTGGGAGCGGCCGGCCATGACGAGCTCGGCGTACTCGCCGGACAGCTTGCCGAGGCGGGCGAGGACGGCGACCGTGCGGTCGCGCATCAGCTCGAGCGAGAGCCGGATCTGCAGCTGCTCGACGTTCTCGGTGAGGTCGCGGGAGGTCATGCCCTTGTGGACGTGCTCGTGACCGGCGAGGGCGTTGAACTCCTCGATCCGGGCCTTCACGTCGTGGCGGGTGACCTTCTCGCGCTCGGCGATGGAGGCGAGGTCGACCTGGTCGAGCACGCGCTCGTAGTCGGCGAGGGCCGCGTCCGGGACCTCGATCCCGAGGTCCTTCTGGGCACGCAGCACGGCGAGCCACAGCTGGCGCTCCAGCTTCACCTTCTGCTCGGGGGACCAGAGGACGGCGAGCTCCGCGGAGGCGTAGCGGCCGGCCAGGACGTTGGGGATGCGAGGCTTGGCAGTCACGTGACCAGATTCTACTGGCGGTTTCTGCAGGCCAGCGCCACGGGCTGGTTTGTCTCTTGCTACGAGACGCCCGTCACGCGCGCGTGCGGCTAGGCCGTCGGCGGCTCGTACGGAAGCAGGTCCGGTCGCTTGGCCGGGCGTCCGTCGCCCGAGGAGCGGCCGGTCAGCCGCCGTCCTATCCACGGGCCGAGGTGCTCCCTGGCGAAGCGTGCGTCGCCGAGACGGCGGGCCGTCCAGCCCGGTCGGAGCGCGGGCGGCAGCGGCGCCCGCCAGTCGTCCTCGGGGGCGAGGCCGAGCGCCTGCCACACGGCCTCGGCCACCCGACGGTGTCCCTCGTCGGTCAGATGGAGCCGGTCCACGTCCCACATCCGCTGGTCCGCGAGCACGGGCGCCCCGTACAGGTCGACCACCAGGGCGCCGTGGCGGGCGGCGAGCTCGTCGACGTACCCGAAGAGCTCCTCCATGCGGGGCCGGAAGCGCTCCATGACGGGGCCGTTGCGACCCGGGCTGCGCATCAGGACCAGCTGCCCGCAGGACGGCGCCAGCTTCTCGACCGCCTCGGTGAGCAGCCCCCGCACGCGCCCCATGTCGACCTTCGGCCGCAGGGTGTCGTTCAGACCGCCGACCAGCGTCACCACGTCCGCCTTCATGGCGGCGGCGAGGTCCACCTGCTCCGCGACGATCTGCCCGATGAGCTTCCCCCGCACCGCGAGGTTCGCGTACCGGAAGTCGGGCGTGCGGGCGGCCAGCCGGGCCGCGAGGAGGTCCGCCCACCCCCGGTAGGTCCCGTCGGGCAGCCGGTCCGACATACCTTCGGTGAAGCTGTCGCCGACCGCGACAAGACTGGTGTAGGTGGCATTCATCTCCATGGCGGAGCGATCATACCGTGCGGTATGCGGGTGGGGATCCGCCGGAGCCCCGGGACGCACAGCGCGCCCCGGGGCTCCGGACCCACGAGCGTTACGGTGCCGCCGGTCGCCCGACGAGCTCCCGCAGGACGTCCTCCATGGTGACCAGGCCGGCCAGCTTGCCGTCCTCGTCCAGGACCGCCGCCAGGTGCGTACGGCTGCGGCGCATCGCCGTCAGAACGTCGTCCATCGGCGTGGCCGCTCGGACCCGGGCGATCGGCCGCATCGCCGTCACCGGGAAGGGCAGATCGCGCGGCGTCACGTCCAGGGCGTCCTTCACATGCAGGTAGCCCAGGATCCGGTGGCTCGTGTCGACCACCGGGAAGCGGGAGAAGCCCGATTCGGCGGACAGCGCCTCCAACTGCTCGGGCGTCGTGCCGACCGCCGCGTACACGACCTTCTCCACCGGCATGACCACGTCCCGCACCGGGCGGCGGCCCAGTTCGAGGGCGTCGTGCAGGCGCTCCGCCGCACGGTCGTCGAGCAGACCGGCGACGCCCGCGTCGGTCACCATGCGGGCCAGCTCGTCGTCCGAGAACGTCGCCGAGACCTCGCCCTTCACCTCCACCCGCAACAGCTTCAGCAGCGCGTTGGCGAAGGCGTTGATGGCGAAGATCACCGGGCGCAGGGCCCGGGCGAGCGCCACCAGCGGCGGGCCGAGGAGCAGCGCGGTGCGCGTCGGCTCGGCCAGCGCGATGTTCTTCGGGACCATCTCGCCGAGCAGCATGTGCAGATAGGTCGCCAGGGCCAGCGCGATCACGAACGAGATCGGGTGGACCAGGCCGTGCGGCACGCCCATGGCGTCGAAGGCCGGTTCGAGCAGATGCGCGATGGCCGGCTCGGCGACGATGCCGAGCACCAGGGTGCACAGCGTGATGCCGAGCTGCGCCGCGGCGAGCAGCGCCGAGACGTGCTCCAGACCCCACATGACGCTGCGCGCCCGCCGGTCCCCGGCCTCGGCGGCCGGTTCGACCTGACTGCGGCGTACGGAGATCATGGCGAACTCCGCGCCGACGAAGAAGGCGTTCAGGACCAGGGTCAGGAAGCCGATCAACAGCTGGATGACGATCATCGGCCGGCCTCCCCGGTCTCCTGGGTCCCCTCGACCGGCGGCGCGTGCATCAGCACCCGCGCGGCCCGGCGCCCGGAGGCGTCCACCACGTCGAGCCGCCATTCGGCCAGCTCCACGCTGTCACCGACGGCGGGGATCCGTCCCAGCGCCGTGGCGAGGACACCCGCCAGCGTCTCGTACGGTCCCTCAGGCACCCGCAGGCCGATGGCCTCCAGCTGGTCCGTGCGGGCGGCGCCGTCCGCGGACCAGAGCTCACGCCCGTCCGCGTCCTCGCCCGCCCGCGCCAGGTCGGGCGTCTCGTGCGGATCGTGCTCGTCGCGCACCTCGCCGACGACCTCCTCGACGATGTCCTCCAGCGTCGCGACGCCGGCCGTACCGCCGTACTCGTCGATGACGACCGCCATCGTCTGCTTGCCCGACAGCCGGTCGAGCAGCCGGTCCACGGTCAGGGTCTCCGGGACGAGCAGCGGCTCGCGCAGCATGTCCCCGATACGCCGGCGGGGCCGCTCGTCGGCCGGTATCGCCAGGACGTCCTTGATGTGGGCGATCCCGACCACCGAGTCGAGGCTGCCCCGGTAGACGGGGAAACGGGACAGACCGGTCGCGCGGGTCGCGTTGGCGACGTCCTCGGCGGTGGCCTGCACCTCCAGGGCGGTGACCTGGACGCGCGGGGTCATCACGTTCTCCGCGGTCAGCTCGGCCAGGTTCAGTGTCCGGACGAACAGCTCGGCGGTGTCCGCCTCCAGGGCGCCCTCCTTGGCGGAGTGGCGGGCGAGCGCCACCAGCTCCTTCGGGGAGCGGGCCGAGGCCAGCTCCTCGGTCGGCTCCATGCCGAGCCGACGCAGGATCCGGTTGGCGGTGTTGTTGAGATGGCTGATCAGCGGCTTGAAGGCGGCGGTGAAGACCCGCTGCGGCGTGGCGACCCGCTTGGCGATCGCCAGCGGCGAGGAGATCGCCCAGTTCTTGGGGACCAGCTCGCCGACGACCATCAGGACGACGGTCGACAGGGCGGTGCCGATGACAAGGGCGGCCGAGGAGGCCACCGAGGGGGAGAGGCCGAGGTCCTCGATCGGACCGCGGATCAGCTTGGCGATCGAGGGCTCGGCGAGCATGCCGACGATCAGGTTGGTGACCGTGATGCCGAGCTGCGCGCCGGAGAGCTGGAAGGTGAGCGACTTGACGGCCTTGAGCGCGCTCGCCGCGCCCCTCTCACCGCGCTCCACGGCTCGTTCGAGCTCGGACCGCTCGACGGTGGTGAGCGAGAACTCGGCCGCGACGAAGGCACCGCATGCGAGCGAGAGCAGCAGCGCCACCACGAGCAGAAGCACTTCGATCATCGGTTCACCTCCGTCCCATGATCAGTCACGGGCAGAGGGATCGCTCGCTTGGTACTGGGAGGCTCGCCCATGGGCGGACGCTCACACCTTTCGATAGCGCTGGATGGAAACACCTATGGTAAAGGACGGGCAAAGCAGTGCGGTGATCAGTCTCGCGGGGCCGCCGCCAGCGGCTTCACCCAGCGGGTCCACTGCTCCTGGGGGCCGTACTCCGCCGCGCGCCAGGCATGCTGCCCGAGTTCGTTGCGGTCGAGCACCATGGCGTCAGCCCGCCGCCCGCCGAGTCGTACGAAACGCTCCTCGGCCGCCGCGAGCAGTGCGCCGCCCACGCCCCGGCGGCGGTGGTCCGGGTGGACGGCGAGCCGGTAGAGGTGGCAGCGCCAGCCGTCGAACCCGGCGATCACCGTGCCGGCGAGCTCGTCGCCGCGCTCCGCGAGGATCAGGGCCTCGGGGTCGCGCGCGACGAGCCGCTCGATCCCGTCGCGGTCGTCGCTGATGCTGGTGCCCTCGGCGGCCACCTTCCAGAAGGCGAGGACGGTGTCGAGGTCGGCCGGCGTGGCGGTCCGGATGCGCGGTTCGGTCATGATCCGATCCCACCACCGGCCGCGGCCGGCCGTCGACCGCGTTTCGCCATACGGGCAGGCCGGCGCACAGCAGCCGTCCGGGCGCACGGGCAGGCGCCCGGGCCGACCCCTGCGGGCCGGCCCGGGCGCCGTGATGCGGACCCGGGACGTCAGGACGTCCAGGACGTCGGGATCAGACGAGGTCGAAGCGGTCCAGCTCCATGACCTTGTTCCACGCCGCGACGAAGTCCGTCACGAACTTCCCCTTCGCGTCGTCGCTCGCGTAGACCTCGGCGAGCGCACGCAGCTCGGAGTTCGAGCCGAAGACGAGGTCGGCGCGGGTGCCGGTCCACCGGACCTTGCCCGCCGCGTCGCGGCCCTCGAACTCGTCCTGCGCCGAGGACGTCGCCTTCCACGTCGTGCCCAGGTCGAGCAGGTTGACGAAGAAGTCGTTCGACAGCGTGCCCGGCCTGTCGGTGAGGACGCCGTGCTTCGACTGGCCGTGGTTGGCGCCCAGGACACGCAGACCACCGACGAGGACCGTCAGCTCGGGCGCGCTGAGGGTCAGCAGGTTCGCCTTGTCGAGCAGCAGGTACTCGGCCGGCAGACGGTTGCCCTTGCCGACGTAGTTGCGGAAGCCGTCGGAGGCCGGCTCGAGCGCGGCGAACGACTCGACGTCCGTCTGCTCCTGCGCGGCGTCGACACGGCCCGGCGTGAACGGCACCTCGACGTCGTGGCCGCCGTCCTTGGCCGCCTGCTCGACGGCCGCGGAGCCGGCGAGCACGACCAGGTCGGCCAGCGAGACCTTCTTGGCGCCCTGCGAGTTGAAGGACTCCTGGATGCCCTCGAGGGTACGCAGCACCTGCGCCAGCTCGTCCGGGTTGTTGACCTCCCAGTTGCGCTGCGGCTCCAGGCGGATGCGGCCGCCGTTGGCGCCGCCCCGCTTGTCGCTGCCGCGGAAGGAGGAGGCGGCGGCCCAGGCCGCGGAGACCAGCTGCGAGACCGTGAGGTCCGAGCCGAGGATCTGCTCCTTGAGGGAGGCGATGTCCGCGGCGTCGATCAGCTCGCCCTCGCGCGCCGGCAGCGGGTCCTGCCACAGCAGCGTCTCGGACGGGACCTCGGGACCGAGGTAGCGCACGATCGGGCCCATGTCACGGTGCGTCAGCTTGAACCAGGCGCGGGCGAAGGCGTCCGCGAACTGCTCCGGGTTCTCGTAGAAGCGCCGCGAGATCTGCTCGTAGACCGGGTCGAAGCGCAGCGACAGGTCGGTGGTGAGCATCGTCGGACGGTGCTTCTTCGATGCGTCGTGGGCGTCGGGGATGATCGCCTCGGCGTTCTTCGCCACCCACTGGTGAGCGCCGGCCGGGCTCTTCGTGAGCTCGTACTCGTACTCGAAGAGGTGCTTGAAGAAGTCGTGGCCCCACTGCGCGGGCGTGGTGGTCCAGGTGACCTCGAGGCCACTGGTGATCGCGTCGGCGCCCTTGCCGGTGCCGTACGAGTTCGCCCAGCCGAGACCCTGCGCCTCGATCGGCGCGGCCTCGGGGTCGGCGCCGACGCTCTCCGCCGGGCCGGCGCCGTGGGTCTTGCCGAAGGTGTGGCCACCGGCGATGAGGGCGACGGTCTCCTCGTCGTTCATCGCCATGCGGCGGAACGTCTCGCGGATGTCGCGGGCCGCGGCGACCGGGTCCGGGTTGCCGTTGGGGCCCTCGGGGTTGACGTAGATGAGGCCCATCTGGACCGCGCCGAGCGGGTTCTCCAGCTCGCGGTCGCCGGTGTAGCGCTCGTCGCCGAGCCAGGTGGTCTCGGGGCCCCAGTACACGTCCTCGTCGGGCTCCCACACGTCGGCGCGGCCGCCGGCGAAGCCGAAGGTCTTGAAGCCCATCGTCTCCAGGGCCACGTTACCGGTGAGGATCATGAGGTCGGCCCAGGAGATGGACTGGCCGTACTTCTGCTTGACCGGCCACAGCAGGCGGCGGGCCTTGTCCAGGTTGCCGTTGTCCGGCCAGCTGTTGAGCGGCGCGAAGCGCTGCTGGCCGGCGCCGGCGCCACCGCGGCCGTCGCTGATGCGGTACGTACCGGCGCTGTGCCAGGCCATACGGATCATGAGCGGGCCGTAGTTGCCGAAGTCGGCCGGCCACCAGTCCTGCGAGGTGGTGAGCACCTCGGCGATGTCCCGCTTCACGGCGGCGAGGTCGAGGGCGTTGAACGCCTCGGCGTAGTCGAACTCCTCGCCGAGCGGGTTGGCCACGGCGGGGTTCTTGGCAAGGATCTTCAGGTTGAGCCGCTCCGGCCACCACTGGCGGTTTCCGCCGCCCTGGGTCGGGTGCGCGGCACGGCCGTGCGCGACCGGACAGCCGCCCGTCTCCTCCGGTACGGGGTCGGTGACGATTGCGTCGTGGTTCTCGGACATGGGAATCCTTCCGGACGGGGCGGATCGCGGAGCTCAGCCGGGGGAGATCCGGCAGCGGGGCCGCGCGGCCCGTACCGGAAGTGATGTTGTCCCTTGGCTATTGCCGGAACCGATCCTACGATGGACAGAGTCCAAGTCAAGAAGCACGCCAATCCCATACCCATCGGAAACCCGTGCGTCCAGTGTCGAACGTCGCGTGTCCCGCCGGAGCCGAAGCTGAATAGGTGAACCGATATGAGTGACCTGCTGGAGCGGCTGCGTGGGCGTGGCTGGCGGATGACCTCGCAGCGGCGTGTCGTCGCGGAGGTCCTCGACGGCGAGCATGTGCATCTCACGGCCGACGAGGTGCACGTCCGTGCGGCGCGAAGGCTGCCGGAGATCTCCCGGGCGACGGTCTACAACACGCTGGGTGAGCTGGTCTCGCTCGGTGAGGTCGTCGAGGTCTCCAC
>NZ_JBEYYW010000013.1:0-208584 GCF_040645695.1 Streptomyces sp. NPDC046712
CGGGCTTTTCCCTTCGGTCTTGCGTTTCCGACTCTATCAGATCTTTCCGATCCGATTTCCTCGGTGCTTTCCGGCCTCTTCGGTTTCCCGTTTCGACCTTCCGGCGTTTCCGACTCTATCAGATCCTTTCGGGCCTGATTCCCAGTCAGAGTGGGTTGTCTTTGCGGCTGTTGGGCCGTTCCGACGAGTGAGACTTTAGCGGATTCCTTGCCCCCGACGCTAATCGGGCGGCTCGCGCTCAAACCTTCGAACGCGGATTCCTCATTTCGCAAAAATGCACGGAAGCATGACGGCGCGACAAAGCATCGTCTGCTTGTAGTGGTTCTTGCGGAATGGTTGTCCGGGGCCGACCGGGGTCGGTGCTCACGTCGGACAACTCGGAGAACACTACGGACCGGGGAATCCCATGTCAACCCGGGGCCCGGGGGTAGCCTCTCCGTATGACTACGCATGCGCACACCACCCAGTGGTGGGCCGCCTGACGGCGGCCCGCGCTCACGCATGCACTCAGCGGCCGCCGACTCGGCGGCCGTTCGCGTATCCCCCTCCGGGAGTGCGGCCGACGGGTCGGCGCACAGGAGAGAGGGAGAACGAACGCGATGAAGAGGATCTTCAGCGGGATCAAGCCGACCGGGCATCTGACTCTGGGCAACTACCTCGGGGCCGTACGACGGTGGGTCGAGGTCGATCAGTACGAGTCCGACGGGCTGTTCAGCGTCGTGGATCTGCACGCCTTGACCGTCGAGCACGATCCAGCGCGTGTGCTGCGGCTCAGTAGGCAGGCGGCCACGCTGCTGCTGGCCGCCGGCCTGGACCCGAAGCTGTGCACGGTGTTCGTGCAGAGTCATGTGGACGAGCACGCCCGGCTCTCGTACCTGCTGGAGTGCACGGCCACCGACGGCGAGCTGCGGCGAATGATCCAGTACAAGGAGAAGGGCGCGCGGGCGCGGGCCGCCGGGGAGAGTGTGCGGCTGTCGTTGCTGACGTATCCGGTGCTGATGGCGGCCGACATCCTCGCCTACGGGACCGACGAGGTGCCGGTCGGTGAGGACCAGACGCAGCATGTGGAGCTGACCCGGGATCTGGCAGTGCGGTTCAACCAGCGGTACGGGCATGTGTTCACCGTGCCGAAGGCGACGCATCCCGAGGTGGCCGCTCGCGTCATGGATCTGCAGGACCCCGGCTCGAAGATGGGGAAGTCGCACGAGAACGCGGCTGGCATCGTCTATCTGCTGGACGACGAGGACACGGCCCGGCGGAAGATCATGCGGGCCGTGACCGACAGCGGACGGGATGTCGTGTACGACCGGGAGGCCAGTCCTGGCGTGGCGAATCTGCTCGATCTGCTGGCCGCCTCGACAGGTGGGAACCCGGAAGCCCTGGCCGGTGTATATGAGTCGTACGGATCTTTGAAGCGGGACACGGCGGACGCGGTGGTCGAGATGCTGCGGCCGGTCCGGGAGCGGCACGCGGAGCTGGCGGCCGATCCGGGTCATGTGGACCAGGTGCTACGGGACGGGGCCGAGCGGGCCCGGGGGATGGCGCGGCCGTTGGTGGACCGGGCCTATCGGGCGATCGGGTTGATGCCGGCCGTCGGGTGACGGAACGCGTGGCGATAGTCCCGCGGGCTGGTGGCGAGGTGCGAGGCGAAGTGCTGGCGCATCGTGACCTCGCTGCCGAAGCCCGCGCGGCGGGCGACTTCGGGGAGGGGGTGGTCGGTGAGTTCGAGGAGTTTCTGGGCGGCGGCGACGCGCTGGGTGATGAGCCAGTGGAGGGGGGTGGTTCCGGTGGTGGCCTGGAAGTGGCGGGCGAAGGTGCGCGGGGACATACCGGCGCGGGCGGCCAGGCTCGCGACGGTGTGGGGTTCCTCGAGGTGGGCGAGGGCGTAGGAGCGGACGGCGGCCAGGGCGTCGGCATCGCGGTCGGCGCGGGGTGTGGGGCGCTCGATGAACTGGGCCTGGGTGCCGGTGCGGAAGGGGGCGGTGACCATCGAGCGGGCGATCGTGGCGGCGGCCTCGGCCCCGTGGGCCGTGCGGACGAGGTGGAGACAGAGGTCGATGCCGGCGGCGGTGCCGGCCGAGGTCCAGATACCGGAGTCCTCCACGAAGAGGGCGTCGGCTTCGACGGTGACCTGAGGGTGCCGGGCGGCGAGGGTCGGGGCGAGGTGCCAGTGGGTGACCGCGCGACGGCCGTCGAGGAGTCCGGCCTTGGCCAGGACGAAGGCGCCTGCGCAGAGGGAGGCGACGGGAGTGCCGGCGGCGTGGGCCCGGCGGAGGGCTTCGAGTACGGGGGCGGGTGGCTCGGCGTCGGGGTCCTCGATACCGGGGACGAGCACGAGATCGGTGGAGGTGAGGTCGTCCAGCCAGTCCAGCGTGCGGTCGGGGGTGAGGCTGAGGCCGCCGCGCAGGGAGATGGGGGTGGTCGGGTCGGCCGCGACGCGGCGGAGCTCGAAGGGTGGGACGCCGCGCATACGACGATCGCTGCCCCAGACCTCGGTGACGACGGAGACGTCGAAGGCGCGGATGCCGGGGAAGGAGAGGAGGGCGATGCGCTGCATGGTGGCAGTAAACCATCGATCGGTGGCATTCCACCCTCTGGGAAGGCCGGCCGAGGAGCGGCAGCATCGTGGCCATGGAGATCGCGGAGAACGCAGCACTGGTGGTCATCGACGTACAGAAGGGCTTCGAGGAGGAGCACTGGGGACAGCGGAACAACCCGGCCGCCGAGGAGAACATCGCGGCACTGATCGATCTGTGGCAGGAGACGGGACGGCCGGTCGTGTTCGTACGGCACGACTCTCAGGCGCAGTCCCGGTCGCCGCTGCGGGTCGGGCACGTGGGCAACGACTTCAAGGACTTCGTCGAGGAGCGGAGGGGGAAGGGCAGCGGGCGGGAGCTGCTGGTGACGAAGAGCGTGAACTCGGCGTTCTACGGGGAGCCGTCGCTGGACGTCTGGCTGACCGGGGAGGACATCGCGCAGATTGTGATCGTCGGGATCCAGACCAACATGTGCAACGAGACGACCGCGCGGATGGGCGGGAACCTCGGCTATGACGTGGTGTTTCCGCTGGATGCCATGCACACCTTCGACCTGGCCGGGCCATTCGGGTGGTCGCAGAGTGCGGACGAGCTGTCGCGGGCCACGGCGGTCTCGCTGCACGGGGGCGGGTTCGCGAAGGTCGTGTCGACGGAGGACGTGGTGAAGGGGGCCTCGGCCGGGGTCCGGTGACCCCGGCCGGGGAGGGCGGTTCCGTCAGCCGTTGCCGGAGGCGAGCTCGCGGCTGCGGTCGCGGGCGGCCTCGAGGGCGGCGATGAGGGCGGCCCGTACACCGTGGTTCTCCAGCTCACGGATGGCGCTGATGGTGGTGCCCGCCGGGGAGGTGACGGCCTCGCGGAGCTTGACCGGGTGTTCGCCGCTGTCGCGGAGCATCACGGCGGCGCCGATGGCGGCCTGGACGATCAGGTCGTGGGCCTGGGCGCGGGGCAGGCCGAGGAGGATGCCGGCGTCGGTCATGGCCTCGACGAGGAAGTAGAAGTAGGCCGGGCCGGAGCCGGAGAGGGCAGTGGCGGCGTCCTGCTGGGACTCCGGGACGCGCAGCGTCTTGCCGACGCCGCCGAAGATCTCCTCGGCGTGGACGAGGTGCTCGGGGGTGGCGTGGCTGCCGCCGGAGATGACGGACATGCCCTCGTCGACGAGGACGGGTGTGTTGGGCATGACGCGGACGACGGGGGTGCCGGCGGTGAGCCGCTCCTCGATGAAGGAGGTGGGGATGCCGGCGGCGGCGCTGATGACGAGGCGGTCGGCGGTGACATGGGGCGCGAGCTCGTCGAGGAGGCGGCCCATGTCCTGGGGCTTCACCGCGAGGATGAGGGTGTCGGCGCGCTTGGCGGCCTCGGCGTTGGTGACGGGCTCGACGCCGTAGCGGGCGCGCAGCTCTTCGGCGCGCTCGGTGCGGCGGGCGGTGACCAGGAGGTTGGCGGGGCGCCAGCCGGCCCGGATCATGCCGCTGAGGAGCGCTTCACCGATCTTGCCGGTGCCGAGGACTGCGACGGTCTGGGTCATGGCTCTGTTCACCTCGCCGGAAGGGATACGTGTCGCCATCCTCGCACCGCGCGGGGTCGCGCGGTGCGGGTGTCCGAGGGGCGGTCAGGCCGTGCGGCGGCGGAGGGTCGCCGCGCCGAGGGCGAGGACGAGCAGGGCGCAGCCGGCGACGACGAGGGCGTCGAGGACGAAGGTGCCGGTGATGTCGGGGTGCCGTACGACCTCGTTCATGCCGTCGACGGCGTACGACATCGGCAGCGCGTTGGAGATCGCCTCCAGGACGGGCTGCATCCGTTCGCGCGCGATGAACAGTCCGCAGAGGAGCAGCTGCGGGAAGATCACGGCCGGCATGAACTGGACGGCCTGGAACTCGGAGGCGGCGAAGGCCGAGACGAAGAGGCCGAGGGCGGTGCCGAGGAGGGCGTCGAGCAGGGCGACGAGGAGCAGGAGCCAGGGGGAGCCGACGACGTCGAGGCCGAGGAGTCCGAGGGCGAGGCCGGTGGCGAGGGCGGACTGGACGATGGCGAGGAGTCCGAAGGCGAGGGCGTAGCCGGCGATGAGGTCGCCCTTGCCCAGGGGCATGGCGAGCAGGCGTTCCAGGGTGCCGGAGGTGCGTTCGCGCAGGGTGGCGATCGAGGTCACGAGGAACATCGTGATCAGCGGGAAGATGCCGAGCAGCGAGGCCCCGATGCTGTCGAAGGTCTGCGGGCTGCCGTCGAAGACGTACCGGAGCAGCAGGAGCATCAGGCACGGGACGAGGATCATCAGGGCGATCGAGCGCGGGTCGTGGCGGAGTTGGCGCAGGACGCGGGCGGCGGTGGCGAGGGTGCGGGCGGTGCTCATCGCTGGGGCTCCTCAAGGCGTACGGCCGCGAGGGCGTCGGCGGCGTCGACGAGGTGGAGGAAGGCCTCCTCGACCGTGGCGGTGTCGTTGCGGCGGCGCAGGGCTTCGGGGGTGTCCTCGGCGAGGATCTCGCCCTCGCGCATGAGGAGCAGGCGGTGGCAGCGCTCGGCCTCGTCCATCACGTGGGAGGAGACGAGGATCGCGGCGCCGCGTTGTTCGGCGATGCGGTGGAAGAGGTTCCAGAGGTCGCGGCGGAGGACGGGGTCGAGGCCGACGGTCGGTTCGTCGAGGACGAGGACCTCGGGGGTGCCGAGGAGGGCGACGGCGAGGGAGACGCGGCTGCGTTGGCCGCCGGAGAGCCGGCCGGCGAGGGAGTCGGCGTGCGAGGCGAGGTCGACGTCGTCGATGGCCCGGGCGACCGCGGCGCGGCGGTCTTCGCGGTGGGCGCGGCCGGGGAGGAGGACGGCGGCGAAGTAGTCGAGGTTCTGGCGGACGGTGAGGTCGTCGTAGACGGACGGTGCCTGGGTGACGTAGCCGATACGGGAGCGCAGGGCGGCGTCGCCCGCGGGGCGGCCGAGGACCTGGAGGGTGCCGGTGACGTGGGCCTGGGTGCCGACGATCGCGCGCATCAGGGTGGATTTGCCGCAGCCGGAGGGGCCGAGGAGGCCGGTGATCCGGCCCGCCGGGACGGTGAAGTCGAGGCCGCGCAGGACGGTCCGGTCGCCTCGCACGACGGTGAGGCCGTGCGCGACGATGGCCGGCTGCGTGACGTCGCCGGAGTAATTCATCATGCGATGAATAATGCGCGCGGGGGTCCGGAGCGTCAAGGACTTGGGCATCGCCTATCGGACCCCTCGGAATCCGGGCACCCGGAATCGGGATGGGTCGGCCGATGGCGGGAATCGGGCGGGTCAGGCCGGGCCGGTGGGCGGCGAGGCGGCGGCGCCCGTGGCGCCGGCGAGGTGGATCTCCGGGCGGGGGACCGAGCCCGCGCGCAGGGCGGGGTCGCCGGGGAGGTGGTGGGAGACCGCGCGCAGGGCGGGGTCGCCGGCGATCCGGCCGGAGGGGGCCGGGGGGTGTGGAGTTCGGCGGGCTCGGCCAGTGGGCGCGGTCAGGTGGGTGCCGCGGAAGGCCGGTACGGCGGCCGAGGGCGCGGATGAGCCGTTCGTACGGGACCGCTGCTGCCGTCGTCGGTGGTGACGAGGCAGGTGGCCGGGTCGGGGGCGGGAGCGCGCGGCGATCTGCGCGGGCCGGTCCTCGCAGGAACGGCGACAGAGGGTGGGTCGGTGGGTGACGTCGGGGCCGCCGACGGCGCGCTCGCGGAGACGGACCCGGTCAGTGAAGTGGTCGGCCGGAGCGATAGGTGACCCGGGCTTGCGGGGAGAGGCGAAGGGAAGCCCGTGGTCGGCCGGAGCGATAGGGGTGACCCGGTCATGTGGGCGAGGCGATGGGCGGCCATCAGGCCCGTGTAGCCGGCGCCGAGGACAAGGGCACGGGCGGCCGTGCGGCCTCTGGTGGGTGCCTGTGCTTGGGCTACTTGCGCTTGGGCTTCTTGCGGGTCGCCGGGTTGCCCGCGCGGGCGCCGCGGCGCTTCTCGTACTGGCTGCGGGCCGTCTCGTACTCCGCGCGGCGCAGCTTCTCGCCCGGGGCCTCGACGAAGCAGCGGAGGAAGTAGGCGAGGAGCGAGCCGATGAAGCCGATCATCTTGAGGCTGCGCAGCGAATCCTCGCGGGCCGGGTCGGCGGGGCGGCGGACGAAGCCCTCCCAGGTCTTGCGGAAGGCGATGGCGCTGCAGATCCCGAACATCAGGACCACGAGCATGTTCATGAGGCCGCCGACCGCGGCGATCTCCAGCCCCTGGTAGGCGAACCGCAGCACGAAGCAGCCGGCCGCGGCGGCGACGAGTGCGCCGACGGCGAGGCCGACGCGGCGCAGCGTGTAGTTGCCGCTGTGGTCGACCCACGTCGTCCCGAAGAAGCGGATCTCCTCGGGCTGCGGACCGGCGGGGGTACCGCCGGCCGCGCCCTTGGCGGTCGTGCTGGGCTTGGCGGTCTGGTCTTCGTCGCTCACGAGGTCGATTATCCCCGGGCGGCGGCGGGAGGGGTCAGCCGCAGCGGCGGGCGACGTAGCCGTCGCGCCCAGTGTTCACGTAGGCGTCCGAGACGTACTCGCCACTGGCGATGTTGTCCCAGATGTTCGACGTGCCGTACGGGCCTGTGACCGTCTCGCCCGGCTTCTGGCAGTAGATCGCCACGCTCACACCGATGCTCAGCACACGCACGATCGGGTACTGGGTGCCGGGCCCCGAGCGCACGTTGACGCGGTACCCGGGCGCGACCGGATAGCGGGCGACCTCCGCGGCGGCCGTCCCGGCCGTGGTGAAGAGCACGGCCAGCGCGGCGGCGGTGCTTCCGGCGGCGAGAACCGCTCGTCTGGTCAATGTCATGTCCCGTGTCCCCCTGTCAGCCGCAGCGGCGGGCGACGTAGCCGTCGCTGCCGGTGTTCACGTACGCGTCCGAGACGAACTCCCCCGGCGCGATGTTGTCCCAGAGGTTCGTGGTGCCGTACGGGCCGGAAATCCACTCGCCCGGCGTCTGGCAGTAGATCGGCACCCGGACGTCCAGGGCGAGAGTCCGCACGATGCGGAACTGCGTGCCCGGGCCCGAGCGCACGTTGACGCGGTACCCGGGTGCGATCGGGTAGCGCATCACGCTCATCGTGGTGACGCCGTCCAGCTCCGAAACCGCTGTCGATTCGTCCGTCTCGCCGACCGTCTTGTCAACGCCCATGGCGTCCTCCCCCGTTGGCGCAAAGCGCTCCGCTGAAATTCACTCTCTGCGACGCGCAGGCTAGCAAGCTCCACCGACATCGACCGCGCCATGGACTAGGCTCCGTGCGTCGCGCACGCGCGCGGCCTCAACGGGGAACCACACGGGGGTTGGCTATGCCGCCGTTGCGCAGTACCGGCGCCGACCGGGAAGCGGAAGGACCTGAGTACGCGGGCGAGTACCGCCTTCAGGCCTGTCTCGGCGCGGGCGGCATGGGTGTGGTGCATCTGGCCACCTCCGCCTCCGGGTTGCGGCTCGCGGTCAAGGTGGTCCACGGAGCGTACGCGGAGGACCCGGAGTTCAGGGCCCGTTTCCGCCAGGAGGTGGCCGCCGCGCGCCGGGTCAGCGGTGCCTTCACCGCGCCCGTCGTCGACGCGGACCCCGACGCCGTGCGCCCTTGGATGGCCACCCTCTACGTCCCCGGGCCCACCCTCGCCGACCAGGTGAAGCGGAACGGCCCCCTGTCCCCCGCCGAACTGCGGCGGCTGACGGCCGGACTCGCGGAGGCGCTGCGCGACATCCACCGGGCCGGCGTCGTCCACCGGGACCTCAAGCCGAGCAATGTGCTGCTCACCGACACCGGGCCGAAGGTCATCGACTTCGGCATCTCCCGGCCGGTGGACAGCGATCTGCACACGGAGACGGGGAAGTTGATCGGGTCGCCGCCCTTCATGGCGCCCGAGCAGTTCCAGCGCCCCCGCGAGGTCGGGCCGGCGGCGGACGTGTTCGCGCTCGGTTCCGTCCTGGTGCACGCGGCCACCGGGCACGGTCCGTTCGACTCCGACAGCCCGTACATCGTCGCGTACCAAGTCGTGCACGACGAGCCTGATCTGACGGGGGTTCCGGCGGACCTAGCGCCGCTCGTCGCCAGGTGCCTCGCGAAGGAGCCGGCCGAGCGCCCCAGCCCGGCCGAGATCATGGCGGCGCTGCTGCCGCCCTCGTACGAAGCGGCGGCGTTCATACCGTCCCAGCGCCGGCCCCTCACCCTGCCCGAGGCCCCGCCCGGGCCGTCGGGCTCCTGGGACGCGGACACGCCCGTACGGGCCCCCGCACCGCGCCCCCGCCGACGGCTCCGCCCGTTGATCCTCACCTCCGTCCTCGTCGTCCTTGCGGCCGGCGGATCGTTCGCGGCGCTCCACATGGCCGGCGGAGACACCCCGGTCGCCAAGTCACACCCGGCGGAGGCGGCTTCTGCCTTCTCCGGCTGGCACACCAGGGTCCAGAAGGACGGCGATCCGGCCTCCCCGGCCTGTGCCTACGCGGCCGACGCGCTCTACTGCTCAGGCCGAGGCGTCGCGCTCGCCCGGCTCGACCCCGCCACCGGCCGGGTGATCTGGTCGCGTCCCGCAGCGGCCGGTGAGGCCGTCTCCGCCCCCGTACCGTCCGGTGGTCTGCTCGGGACCGTCGCCTCCGACGGAACCCTGCGGACGTTCGCAGCAGACCGGGGCGACCTCGTGTGGGACACCAGTGCCGCCGCCCACCAGGAAGGCGCCAGCCCGGCCGGCGACACCCTCCTCTTCCCGGCGTCCGCCGCCGCCGTCAGGGCCGTCGACAGTGCCACAGGGAAGCAGCGATGGCGGCACGCCCTGCGCGGCTTCACCTCGCCCCGCTTCGGCCCCTACAACAAGACCTCGGGCCTCGTGCCCGTCTTCGAGACCACGACCGGCGGTACGCGCACCTCGCTCGGGGCCCTGCGGCCACGGACCGGCGAGGTCGTCTGGCAGCAACGGCTGGAGGGAGACCTCGTGCCCATGGGGACGGGCGAGAACGGCGTGCTGTTCCTGCGCTCCACGAACTCCGACTCGCAGACCGACGCCGTCGTTCGCTACGACCCCGCCGACCACTCCGTGCGCCGCATCCCCCTCCGCTACCGGCTCGACGAGCCGCGAACCGCCGTCCGCGGCACCAGCGTGTATCTCCTCGACGCCGGCGGCCGGCTCACCGCCCTCGACACCGCCGCCCCCCAGGGCCGCGTCCTCTGGGAGCTGGAGACCGCCGCCGGGAACGTTTCCGCGCCCGTCCTGGGGCCGGGTGGGCGGCTCTATCTCTCCGCGTCCGACGGGCGGCTGCTCGCCGTCGACACCGTGCGGGGCGCGCTGATCGGGCAGACGAAGCCGCGGCTCGGTGACGGCAGGCTCGGGTACGCGACCACCGTGCCCGCGCCCGTCGTCGCCGGGGACCGGGTGTTCGGGACGGCGCCCGACGGGTCCGTGTTCGCCGTGGACGGGCGCGACCCGTCCGGGTGGTGACGGCGGGCCGCCCACAACGCACGGACGCGGGGAGGGAGCGTCTCCGCCCCTCCCCGCGTCCGCCGCTTCTCTGAGCCGGCTCAGCCCAGCTTCGTCACGTCCCGGACCGCGCCCTTGTCGGCGCTCGTCGCCATCGCCGCGTACGCCCGCAGCGCCGCCGACACCTTGCGCTGCCGGTTCTTCGGGGCGTAGACGCCGCCCAGCGCCTCACGGCGCGCCGCCAGCGTCGTCTCGTCGACGAGGAGCTCGATGGAGCGGCTCGGGATGTCGATACGGATCCGGTCGCCGTCCTCGACGAGCGCGATGGTGCCGCCCGACGCCGCCTCCGGCGAGGCGTGGCCGATCGACAGGCCCGACGTACCGCCCGAGAAGCGGCCGTCGGTCACCAGCGCGCAGGTCTTGCCCAGGCCCCGGCCCTTGAGGAAGGAGGTCGGGTAGAGCATCTCCTGCATGCCCGGGCCGCCGCGCGGGCCCTCGTAGCGGATGACGACCACGTCGCCGTCCTTCACCTGCTTGTTGAGGATCTTCTCGACGGCCTCGTCCTGCGACTCGCAGACGACGGCCGGGCCCTCGAAGGTCCAGATCGACTCGTCCACGCCGGCCGTCTTCACGACACAGCCGTCGACGGCCAGGTTGCCGCGCAGGACCGCGAGTCCGCCGTCCTTCGAGTACGCGTGGGCCGCGTCGCGGATGCAGCCACCGGCCGCGTCCGTGTCCAGGGAGTCCCAGCGCTCGGACTGGGAGAAGGCGGTCGCGGAGCGGACGCAGCCGGGCGCCGCGTGCCACAGCTCGACGGCCTCGTCCGAGGGGGAGCCGCCGCGCACGTCCCAGGTCTCCAGCCATTCCTTGATGGAGCGGGAGTGGACGGTGTGGACGTCCTCGTTGAGGAGACCGGCGCGGTACAGCTCGCCGAGGATGGCGGGGATGCCGCCGGCGCGGTGCACGTCCTCCATGTAGTACGTGCCGCCGGGCGCCACGTTCGGCGCGACCTTGGCCAGGCACGGCACGCGGCGCGAGACCGCGTCCATGTCGGACAGGCCGTAGTCCAGCTCGGCCTCCTGGGCGGCGGCGAGCAGGTGCAGGATCGTGTTGGTCGAACCGCCCATGGCGATGTCCAGGGCCATGGCGTTCTCGAAGGCCGCGCGGGTGGCGACGTTGCGCGGCAGGACCGAGTCGTCGTCCTCGTCGTAGTAGCGACGGGTGATGTCGACGACCGTGCGCGCCGCGTTCTCGTACAGCGCCCTGCGGCCCGTGTGCGTGGCAAGGAGCGAGCCGTTGCCGGGGAGGGAGAGGCCGATGGCCTCGGTCAGGCAGTTCATCGAGTTGGCGGTGAACATGCCGGAACAGGAACCGCAGGTCGGACAGGCGTTCTCCTCGATCCGGAGCATGTCCTCGTCCGAGATCTTGGGGTTCACCGAGTCGGACATCGCGTCGACCAGGTCGAGCGTGCGGACCGTGCCGTCGACCAGCGTGGCGCGGCCGGACTCCATCGGTCCGCCGGAGACGAAGACCGTCGGGATGTTGAGGCGCAGTGCGGCCATCAGCATGCCGGGGGTGATCTTGTCACAGTTGGAGATGCAGATCAGGGCGTCGGCGCAGTGCGCCTCGACCATGTACTCCACGCTGTCCGCGATCAGGTCGCGGGAGGGCAGGGAGTACAGCATGCCGCCGTGGCCCATCGCGATGCCGTCGTCGACGGCGATCGTGTTGAACTCGCGCGGGATGGCCCCCGCGGCCGTGATGGCCTCGGAGACGATCCGGCCGACCGGCTGCAGGTGGGTGTGGCCGGGGACGAACTCCGTGAAGGAGTTGGCGACCGCGATGATCGGCTTACGGCCGATGTCCGCGCCCGGTACACCGGAGGCGCGCATAAGGGCGCGTGCGCCCGCCATGTTGCGGCCGTGGGTGACTGTGCGGGACCTCAGCTCGGGCATCGTCGCTCGCTCCTCGTGACGGGTGTGCTTGCTGTCGAGCGTACGCCGATGGACCAAGATCTGGACAGCGTGTCCGTATGCCGGACCGACTGTTCAGCTTTCGGTCAAGACCCGGTCCGAACTCGGTCAGGACTCGGTGAGGTACCGCTGGAGGGTCGGGGCCACCATCTCCACGATCTTCTCCGGGTCGGCGGTCGCGAGCGGCTCGACCTGGATGACGTACCGCAGGATCGCGATCCCGATCATGTGGGAGGCCGCCAGCTCCGCGCGGAACTTCGGGTCCGGCACGTCGAGGTCGGCCGCGATCCGCTCCAGGAGCCGGCGCAGCACGAAGCCGCGCAGCACCTTCGCGGCCGCTTCGTGGGTCAGCGCGGATCGGATGATCGCGAGGAGCGGGGCGCGGGTGACGGGGTTCTCCCAGACGCCGATGAAGAAGCGCGCGAGCCGTTCGCCGATGGCCTCGCGCGGGCCTCCGACGATCGCCGGGACGACGTTCGCGGGCTCGAAGGAGACCTCGATCGCGGCGGCGAAGACCTCGTCCTTCGTACCGAAGTAGTGGTGCACGAGCGCCGCGTCCACCTCGGCCGCCTTGGCGATGCCGCGCACGGACGTCTTGTCGTAGCCGCGTTCGGCGAACTGCGTGCGGGCCGCCTCCAGGATGCGGTCGCGCGCGCCCGGACCGCTCTCCTCCTCGGTACGCGAGGGGCGGCCGCGTCGGCGCGGGGGCGGTCCGGTCGGCTCGGCCGGATCGGTCGGCTCGGCTGGGCCCGTCGGGTCGGTCGGTCCGGCTGATCCGGTCGGCTCGGCTGATCCCGTCGGGTCGACTGGTCCTGTCGGGTCGGTCGGCTCGGCCGGGCCGGTCGGCTCGGTCGGTCGCGTCATGAGCGGGGGGTCCGGGACGACGGTCTGGCCGCCGAGGCCAGGTGCAGCCGGGTGAAGGCGAGGGCCTCCGCGAGGTCGGCCTCGCGTTCGGCCGCTGACATCGCCCGCCGGGTGTTGACCTCGATGACGACATGGCCGTCGAAGCCGGTGAGCGCCAGACGCTCCAGGACCTCGGCGCAGGGCTGGGTGCCGCGCCCGGGCACCAGGTGCTCGTCCTTGGCCGAGCCCTTGCCGTCGGCGAGGTGGACATGGCCGAGGCGGTCGCCCATGCGGTCGACCATGGCGAGGGCGTCGGTGCGGGCCGTGGCGGTGTGCGAGAGGTCGACCGTGTAGTGGCGGTAGTCGTCCTTGGTGACGTCCCACTCGGGGGCGTACGCGAGCATCTCGCGGTCCTTGTA
Organism: Streptomyces sp. NPDC046712; assembly: GCF_040645695.1. Lineage (NCBI taxonomy): Bacteria > Bacillati > Actinomycetota > Actinomycetes > Kitasatosporales > Streptomycetaceae > Streptomyces > Streptomyces sp. NPDC046712. The sequence goes on from NZ_JBEYYW010000013.1 coordinate 13,176, forward strand.
CCGCCAGGGGTACATGTTCTCGACGGCGAACCGCACGTCCGTCTCGTTGGCCATCCGCCAGATGCCGGTGACGAAGTCACGGGCGTACTGGCGCTGCCAGCGGAACGGCGGGTGCACGACCACGGTGGAGGCGCCGAGCTTCTCCGCGGCCGCCTGGGCGCGCTGGAGCTTGGTCCAGGGGTCCGTGGACCAGACGCGCTGGGTGATGAGCAGACAGGGCGCGTGGACGGCGAGGATCGGGACCTGGTGGTAGTCCGAGAGGCGGCGCAGGGCCTCGATGTCCTGGCTGACCGGGTCGGTCCACACCATGACCTCGACGCCGTCGTAGCCGAGGCGCGCGGCGATCTCGAAGGCCGTCGCCGTCGACTCCGGATAGACCGAGGCCGTCGACAGGGCGACCTTCGCATCCGGGATGCGCACCACTGGTTCTGCCACGAAGGACAGGGTACGGGGCGGGGCGAGGCCTCGGGGAGGTGGTTCCGGTCACGCGGGGCGCGAGGCACGCGCGCGTGGGCCGTCCCGCGGGGCACACGCGCGTGGGGAGGGACCGGGCGGCAGGGCGCCTGGTGGCCGGTCGATTCGGGCCCCCGTATCCGGTGGCGGGCACCCCGCTCCCGTAACCGGTGGCAGGCACCCCGCTCCCCTCACCGGGGCGCTCGTAACCGCCCGCCCCCGCCCTCGCTACTCCTCCGGCAGGTGGTCCAGACGGCGCAGGATCACGCCCTCGCGCAGCGCCCAGGGACAGATCTCCAGTTCGTCCACGCCGAAGAGGTCCATCGCCCCCTCGGCCACCAGCGCGCCGGCGAGCAGCTGGGGTGCGCGGCCCACCGAGACGCCCGGGAGGCTGACGCGTTGTTCGGCCCTCATGGCGGCGAGCTTCGGGACCCACTCCTCCAGAGACGCGCGGGTCATGACGCGCCGCAGGTAGAGCCCCTTGTCCGAGCCAGGCGATCCGGCGATCCGGGCGAGCTGCTTGAAGGTCTTGGACGTGGCCACCACGTGGTCGGGCTTGCCGAAGCGGCTGAATTCTCCGACCGTACGGGCGATCTGGGCGCGCACATGGCGGCGCAGCGCCCGGACGTCCGACGCGTCGGGCGGGTCGCCGGGCAGCCAGCCGGACGTCAGCCGGCCCGCGCCGAGCGGCAGCGAGACCGCCGTGTCCGGTTCCTCGTCGATGCCGAACGCGATCTCCAGCGAGCCGCCGCCGATGTCGAGGAGGAAGAGCTTGCCCGCGGACCAGCCGAACCAGCGGCGGGCCGCCAGGAAGGTGAGCCGGGCCTCCTCCTCGCCGGTGAGGACCTGGAGATCGATGCCGGTCTCGTCCTTCACGCGGGCCAGGACGGCGTCGGCGTTCGTCGCCTCGCGTACCGCGGAGGTCGCGAACGGCAGCACTTCCTCGCAGCCCTTGTCCTCGGCGGCCTGCAGGGCGTCGCGCACGGTCGCGATGAGTCGCTCTATGCCGCTGGGGGCGATGGCACCCCCCTCGTCGAGGAGCTCCGCCAGCCGCAGCTCGGCCTTGTGGGAGTGCGCGGGCAGCGGGCGGGCGCCGGGGTGGGCGTCCACCACCAGCAGATGCACTGTGTTCGAACCGACGTCGAGGACTCCGAGTCTCATGGACGGAACGCTACTGCTCCCGCGCGCATACGCTGGGAGTGTGCCAAAGACGAAAAAGGCGAAGCCGGGCAAAGACAACACTGCCAAGGCTCAGAAGACCTCCAAGAAGCAGGGCGGGGCTCCCGGCCCGGGCGAGCCCGACGAGAAGGGCATCGACTTCCCGCGGGCCTGGGTCGAGTTCCCCGACCCCGCCGACGACGAGCAGGTCTTCCGCTGCGACCTGACCTGGCTCACCTCGCGCTGGACGTGCATCTTCGGCAGCGGCTGCCAGGGCATCCAGGCGGGCCGCGCCGACGACGGCTGCTGCACGCTGGGCGCCCACTTCTCCGACGAGGACGACGAGAAGCGGGTCGCCTCCCATGTGGAGCGGCTCACGCCGGAGCTGTGGCAGTTCCATGACGTCGGCACGGAGACGGGTTGGGTGCAGCTCGACGAGGACGGCGACCGGCAGACCCGCCGCTGGGAGGGGTCCTGCATCTTCCAGAACCGCCCCGGGTTCGCGGGCGGAGCCGGCTGCGCGCTGCACATCCTGGCCCTCAAGGAGGGCAAGGAGCCGCTGGAGACCAAGCCGGACGTCTGCTGGCAGCTGCCGGTGCGGCGGACGTACGAGTGGATCGAGCGGCCCGACGACACCAAGATCCTCCAGGTGTCGATCGGCGAGTACGACCGGCGCGGCTGGGGCCCGGGCGGCCACGACCTGCACTGGTGGTGCACCTCGGCGACCTCGGCGCACGGGGCGGGAGAGCCGGTGTACGTGACGTACCGGCCCGAGCTGACCGAGCTGATGGGCAAGGCGGCGTACGACGTGCTGGTGGAGCTGTGCGAGGCCCGGCTGGCCTCCCAGCTGCCGCTGGTGGCGCCCCACCCGGCGGACCCGACGCCGCGGTAGCGGTCCAGGGCCTGTCCGGCGGATCGGTCGCCGACCCGGCCGTGATCCGCCGGGCAGGCACCCCCTAGGACCCCGGCGGGGAGTCCGAGCCGCTCGGTGTTCCCGGGTCCGTGGACTGCGGGGGTTCGTTCGTGGGCGTCGGGTCCCCGCTCGGCGGAGGCGTCGTCGGATCCGTCGTCGGGGGCGGTTCCTCCGTCGTCGGGGGTGGCGTCGTCGGGTCCGTGGTCGGCGGAGGCGTCGTCGGGTCCGTCGTGGGAGGGGGCTCCTCCGTCGTCGGGGGCGGCGGGGTGCTCGCCCCGCGACCGTCGATCCGCACCATCGCGCCCGAGGGGTTCACCCCGACCCGCCCGGACCACGGGCCGACGGGCTCGCGTGCGTGGTCGACGCTGATCCGGACCGTCACGGATTCGCCTGGCCGCAGGGTGCCGGCCGCCTGGCTCACGTACAGCCAGGGCGCGTCCGTCCACAGCGACCAGTCGGCGGGCGATCCTCCGGAGTTCGTCAGCGTGAGCAGGGTGGTGCCGCCGTCGCCCCGCGCGGCGACCGTGATCCGGCCCGGGCCGGGCTGTCCGGGCAGGGTGGGCCCCACGGACCCGCCGGGGCTGATGACCTCGACCGACACGTCCGGGGAGCGGCTGCCCTGGGTGAAGCGGGAGTCGGGGGTCGTGCGGGCGTTGCCCGCGTTCTCGTAGCGGTCGTAGGGGGCGCCGTCGAGGCCCGCCGGTTCGTCCGCCTCGCGCGCGCTGACCGGGGCGGCCGCGCCGACGTCCTCCCCCGACCCACCGCCGCGGTACGAGGCCCACAGGGCGAGCACGGGGGCGGCGACCACGGCCGCCACGACGGTGGTCGTCACCGCGCGGGCCCTCATCCGGTCGCGGCGGGCCGCGTGGTCCTTGGGGTCCATCGGGAAGCCGGCGGGCCCGAAGCGCGGAGCAGCGGCACGCGCGCGTGGGGCGTGCAGCATCGCCACGTACGCGGCGGCCCTCGGCGCCTCGACGAGCGGGAGCCTGCCCGGGGAGACCGCCGTGGCGCCGGGCCAGGGGCCGCCCGCGCCCGCCCGCTCGGCGGCCCGGCGGCAGCGCGGGCAGTCGTCGACGTGGCGGACGAGTTCGGCGCGCAGGGCCGCGGAGAGCAGCACCTGGTGGTCACCGGTGAGCCGGGCGACGGTGGGGCAGTTCCCGGTCTCGACGACCGCGAGCGCGGCCCGGGTCCGCTCGACCTCGCAGGCGGCCGAGGAGAGCAGTTCCCTGGCGGCGAGCGGGTCGAGGGAGAGCACGGCGGCGACTTCGCGGTGCCCGAGGCCGTGCCGGACGGCGAGCTCCAGGGCCTCGCGCTGCTCGGGGGTGGTGCCGGCCGCCTCGGGCCAGGCGAGCAGGGCCAGTTCCGCGCGCCGGCGCTCGGCGACCTCCTCGGAGACCCGCGGCGGCTCCGGCTCGGCGGCGACGGGCCGGCCGGTGTGGGAGCCCTGCCGCTTGCGGCGCTGCTCACCGAGGCTGCGCAGACAGGCCCAGCGGGCCAGCGCGTAGAGCCAGGCCGTGCGCCCGGCCTCGTCGGACGGGCAGCGGCCGTGCTGGCGTTCGGCGACGGCGAGGACGTCGCCGAGGACGGCGGTCGCGACGTCGTGGTCGCAGAGCACGGAGAGGCAGTAGGTGAAGAGGCCGTCCAGATGGGCCTCGTAGCGGGCGGGCGGGTGCTGGCCGACGGTCCGGGGGCCTTCGGCCGCCCGCCGGTGCGCCCGGTGTGCGCCGGTGGTGTTCGTGGAGGATTCCAGCCTGCTGCTCATCACTGGGCGACCGTAGGCAGGAGTGGGCGGCCTCTTCGTACCGGTTCAACACTTTTAATCCTTACGGGTGAAGGTATCCCTCAAAAGGGGACAGGAAGGTGGCATTCCGCTGCCGGGAGCACGGCGGGCGGCGGGCACGGGGTCCGCTGTCAGTGGGTGCCGCTACGGTTCGGGGCATGGCTGCCCGTACGAAATCCGCCAAGGACAGGCCGTCCTACCGCTGCACCGAGTGCGGCTGGACGACCGCCAAATGGCTCGGCCGTTGCCCCGAGTGCCAGGCCTGGGGGACGGTCGAGGAGTACGGCGCGCCCGCCGTCCGCACGACCGCCGCAGGCCGTGTCTCCACCGCCGCGCTGCCCATCGGCCAGGTCGACGGCCGACAGGCCACGGCGCGCTCCACCGGCGTCGACGAGCTGGACCGGGTCCTCGGCGGGGGCCTCGTGCCCGGCGCGGTCGTGCTGCTCGCGGGCGAGCCCGGCGTCGGCAAGTCCACGCTGCTGCTCGACGTCGCCGCGAAGGCCGCCAGCGACGAACACCGCACGCTGTACGTCACGGGCGAGGAGTCCGCGAGCCAGGTCCGGCTGCGGGCCGACCGCATCAACGCGCTGAACGACCATCTGTACCTGGCCGCCGAGACCGACCTGTCCGCCGTCCTCGGCCACCTCGACGCGGTCAAGCCCTCGCTGCTGATCATGGACTCGGTGCAGACCGTCGCCTCCCCGGAGATCGACGGCGCGCCCGGCGGCATGGCGCAGGTGCGCGAGGTCGCCGGCGCACTGATCCGGGCCTCCAAGGAGCGGGGCATGTCCACGCTCCTGGTCGGCCATGTCACCAAGGACGGGGCCATCGCCGGACCCCGCCTTCTGGAGCACCTGGTCGACGTCGTCCTGAGCTTCGAGGGCGACCGGCACGCGCGCCTGCGGCTGGTCCGCGGCGTGAAGAACCGGTACGGGGCGACGGACGAGGTCGGCTGCTTCGAGCTGCACGACGAGGGGATCACGGGCCTGGCCGACCCCTCCGGGCTGTTCCTGACCCGCCGCGACGTCGCCGTGCCGGGCACCTGCCTGACGGTCACCCTGGAGGGGCGCCGGCCGCTGGTGGCCGAGGTCCAGGCGCTGACGGTCGACTCCCAGATCCCGTCCCCGCGCCGGACCACCTCCGGCCTGGAGACCTCCCGGGTCTCGATGATGCTGGCCGTCCTGGAGCAGCGCGGCCGGATCAGCGCGCTCGGCAAGCGGGACATCTACTCGGCGACGGTGGGCGGCGTGAAGCTCTCCGAGCCGGCCGCCGACCTGGCGATCGCGCTCGCGCTCGCCTCCGCAGCCAGCGACACCCCGCTGCCGAAGAACCTGGTCGCGATCGGTGAGGTCGGCCTCGCGGGCGAGGTCCGCCGGGTCACGGGCGTGCAGCGGCGCCTGGCCGAGGCGCACCGGCTCGGGTTCACGCACGCCCTGGTCCCCACGGACCCGGGGAAGGTGCCGGCGGGCATGAAGGTCACGGAGGTGGCGGACATGGGCGACGCGCTGAGGGTGCTGCCGAGGAGCCGCCGGGCGGCGGCCCCGAAGGGCGAGGACGGGTAGCACTCGGGCGAGAAGGGGGTGTGCTCCGGCGCGCGGCGGAGGGGCGCGGGGCGGTGTCGCTAGACTTTGCCCTGGTCTCGCCCATCCGTACGAGCCGGAGGAGTGCAGTGGCAGCCAAGGACGGGAACGAAGCGCTGATGCGCGCGGCCCTCAGCGCGGTCGCTCCCGGCACCGCACTGCGCGACGGCCTCGAGCGCGTTCTGCGGGGCAACACCGGCGGTCTGATCGTGCTCGGCATGGACAAGACGGTGGACTCGATGTGCACCGGCGGCTTCGTGCTGGACGTGGAGTTCACCGCGACGCGGCTGCGTGAGCTGTGCAAGCTGGATGGCGGGCTCGTCCTCGACAAGGACATCTCCAAGATCCACCGGGCCGGTGTCCAGCTCGTTCCGGACGCCTCCATCCACACCGAGGAGACCGGCACCCGCCACCGCACCGCGGACCGGGTCTCCAAGCAGTGCAACTTCCCCGTGGTCTCCGTCTCCCAGTCGATGCGGCTCATCGCCATCTACGTGAACGGTGAGCGCCGCGTCCTGGAGGAGTCGGCCGCGATCCTCTCCCGCGCCAACCAGGCGCTCGCGACCCTGGAGCGGTACAAGCTCCGGCTCGACGAGGTGGCCGGCACGCTCTCCGCCCTGGAGATCGAGGATCTGGTGACCGTCCGGGACGTGACGGCCGTCGCCCAGCGCCTGGAGATGGTCCGCCGGATCGCCACCGAGATCGCCGAGTACGTCGTCGAGCTCGGCACCGACGGCCGGCTGCTCTCCCTCCAGCTCGACGAGTTGATCGCGGGCGTGGAGCCCGAGCGCGAGCTCGTCATCCGCGACTACGTGCCGGAGCCGACGGCCAAGCGCTCCCGCACGGTCGCCGAGGCGCTCACCGAGCTCGACGCGCTCACCCACGCGGAGCTTCTCGAACTTCCCATCGTGGCGCGGGCCCTGGGCTACAGCGGCTCCCCCGAGACCCTCGACTCCGCGGTCTCCCCGCGCGGCTACCGGCTCCTCGCCAAGGTCCCGCGGCTGCCCGGCGCGATCATCGAGCGGCTCGTGGAGCACTTCGGCGGGCTGCAGAAGCTGCTCGCGGCCAGCGTGGACGACCTCCAGACCGTCGACGGCGTCGGCGAGGCCCGGGCGCGCAGCGTCCGCGAGGGCCTGTCCCGGCTCGCGGAGTCCTCGATCCTGGAGCGGTACGTCTAGGGCCTGACCGACCTTGATCCGAAAGACAGGCCCTGGCCGCACTCGGACACGGAAAGGGGCCGTACGGAGAATCCCGTACGGCCCCTTTCCCGTACCGTCAGTCCTTGGCCAGCGTGAACGAGGCCGGAAGGACCTTCACGCCCGGCATCGCCGCCTCCACCAGGTACGTCCCCGGTCCCACCGGGCCCGCCGGGGCGGTGGCGCACTGCGGGGCGCTCCGGCCGCGGTCCCACTCCACGGTGTGGGTGATCGTCGAGCGTGCCGGGATCCGCAGCAGGACGCCGACGGCCGGGCGCGGGCAGTCCTGGGAGGACCAGACGTCCTCGTTCTTGTCGTTACTGACCGTCAGGACCGCGTTCTTCGGGCCGAAATCGGCCTTGCAGTCGACGGCGGAGGTGTTCTTGGCGACCAGGTGGAAGCGGGGCTTCTCACCCGGCGCGTACGAGACCTTGGCACTGCGGAGGGTCAACTGCAGTGCTCCGGGCGCACAGTTCGGCAGCGGAGAATCGGCCGGAACCTGCTGCCCCGCGCCCGTACCCGCGCCACCGTCGCCGCCCGCGCCGTCGGTGTCGCCGTTCTTGCCGCCGCCCTCGGTGCCGGCGTCCGCGCCGGCGGAAGCGCTGTCTCCACCGTCGCCACCGTCGCCGCCGTCGCCGCCGTCACCGCCGGAGTTCTCGCCGGACTCGCCCGACTCGTCGCGTCCGCCCGGCTGTTCACTGATCGCGGGTCCGGAGCCGGAAGGTCCGGGAGTGATCGAGGGCGCGGGAGAGGAGCCGTTGGCGGCGTCGTTCGTCTTCTTCCCGCCGCCCCCACCGGAGGTGACGACCCAGAGCGCGAGCAGCGCGAGGAGTGCGACCAGGCACAGCGCGACCGCCCTCCGTCGCCAGTAGATGGAGGAGGGAAGCGGCCCGACCGGATTGCGCAGTGATCCCACGGACCGAACCTTACGAGAGATCGGCGCCAACTCCCGCCCCACCCGCCGCCCCAGGCACCAAACTTTGCCGATGATCACATCCCCCCCACTTTCGTAGGGGGTCGTCCTGGTCCTTCGGCACGGGTGCCGGTCATCGGCCGGCGGTTAGCGTCGCCGACCATGGACACGCTCACCGACCTCTCCGACGACATGTATCTCGACGTCGCCGGCTTCGCCCACTCCACCCCGCACTGGTTCCAGAGCCTCGCCGAGCTGTGGACCGAGGCCGGACTGCTGCTGTTCGGCGTGCTGTTCGTGGCCGGCTGGTGGCGGGCCAGGTCCGGGCGGAGCGACGCGATGGCCCTCGCGCTGCTCGCCCCGCTCGCGACGGCCTTCGGTTACGTGGTGAGCGAGGCGCTCAAGACAGTGGTGGACGAGGAGCGCCCGTGCCGGGCCGTCGTGGGCGCCCCCGCCTCGCTCGTCCCGTGCCCGCCGACCGGCGACTGGTCCTTCCCCAGCAACCATGCCGCCATCGCGGGCGCCGCGGCGGTCGCACTCGCGCTGGCCTGGCGCGGGATCGTGTGGCTGACCGTGCCCATGGCGCTGCTCATGGCCTTCTCCCGGGTCTTCGTGGGCGTCCACTACCCGCACGACGTGACGGTCGGTCTGCTGCTCGGCGGAGCGCTCGCGTTCCTGACCGTCAGGGCCGCGGCCCGGCCCGTCCGGGCCCTGGTGGAGACGGCCCGGACGAGCCGCAACGGCGCGGTGGTGTGGTGCGCGGGGCGCGGGCCGCGCCCGCGCGCCTCCACGCGCCCCGAGGGCGTGCGCCACGGCGCGCACTGAACGTGCCAGGATCGGAGGTGCCATGACTTCCACCGACACGTCTCTCACCGACGCCCCCGAAGCGGCCGCCCCGGCCGAGCTGCACGGGCCCGTCCTCGCCTGGTTCGACCGGCACGCCCGCGACCTGCCCTGGCGCCGCCCCGAGGCGGGGGCGTGGGGGGTGATGGTCAGCGAGTTCATGCTCCAGCAGACTCCGGTCGTACGGGTCCTGCCGGTGTACGAGCAGTGGCTCGCGCGCTGGCCGCGGCCGGCCGACCTCGCGGCCGACGCGCCCGGCGAGGCTGTGCGCGCCTGGGGCAGGCTCGGCTATCCGCGGCGCGCGCTGCGGCTGCACGCGGCGGCCGTGGCCATAACGGAACGCCACGGCGGCGACGTACCGAGCGAGCACTCCGCGCTGCTCGCGCTGCCCGGCATCGGGGAGTACACGGCGGCCGCGGTGGCCTCGTTCGCGTACGGGCAGCGGCACCCGGTTCTCGACACCAACGTCCGCCGGGTGTTCGCCCGGGCGGCCACGGGCGTCCAGTACCCGCCGAACGCCACGACCGCCGCCGAGCGCAGGCTCGCTCGGGCGCTCCTGCCCGCGGACGAGGAGACGGCGGCCCGCTGGGCGGCCGCCTCGATGGAGCTGGGCGCGCTGGTCTGCACGGCGAAGAACGAGGACTGCGGGCGTTGCCCGATCGCCCACAGCTGCGTCTGGCGGCTGTCGGGGAAGCCGGCCCACGACGGACCGGCGCGGCGCGGCCAGACGTACGCGGGCACGGACCGGCAGGTGCGCGGCCGGCTGCTCGCCGTACTCAGGGAGGCCGTCGGCGCGGTGCCGCAGTCCGCCCTGGACGCGGTCTGGGACGAGCCGGTGCAGCGGGGCCGCGCGCTGGACGGCCTGGTCGCGGACGGCCTGGTCGAGCCCTTGGAGAACGGCCTGTACCGGCTGCCGCAGTCCTGAGCCCCTCGAGCCGGACCCCACCCCGGACAGCCGAACTCCACTCCTTACCCATCTCACGCCCCTGTTACACAACCGATGGGCAGCCGTGCATCCGCCGACGGCTGCCCCGGACAGCCTCGTGACAACTGCTCCGTAACTTCGTCGACGTCAAGCAAACAGGCTGGTCACGGGGATCGGAGGCGGTTCGGGATGTCGCACGGTGAGGTGCTCGACTTCGAGGAGTACGTCCGCACTCGGCAGGACGCGCTGCTGCGCAGCGCGCGCCGTCTCGTCCCGGACCCCGTCGACGCGCAGGACCTGCTGCAGACGGCGCTGGTGCGGACCTACGGCCGCTGGGACGGCATCGCCGACAAGTCGCTGGCCGACGCGTACCTCCGCCGGGTGATGATCAACACGCGCACCGAGTGGTGGCGGGCCCGCAAGCTCGACGAGGTCCCCACCGAGCAGCTGCCCGACGCGTCCGTCGACGACGCCACCGAGCAGCACGCGGACCGTGCCCTGCTGATGGACATCCTCAAGGTGCTCGCCCCGAAGCAGCGCAGTGTGGTCGTCCTGCGGCACTGGGAACAGATGAGCACGGAGGAGACCGCGGCCGCGCTCGGCATGTCGACGGGTACGGTGAAGTCCACGCTCCACCGCGCACTGGCCCGACTGCGTCAGGAACTGGAGAGCCGCGGCGTCGACGACGCCCGTGCTCTGGAGCGGTCGACCGTACGACGTGACGAACGGGGGCAGGACCGGTGCGCGGCCTAGGCGCCAGACACAACGGCGACGACGACGGGCCCGACGGCCCTCGGCGACAACTCATCCTCCGGGCGACGGGTACCACGGCACTGGCCGGACTCGTCGCCGTCGGGCTGTTCCTGACGGCTTGTTCCACCGGCGGTACCGGCTCCCGGGACGAGGGCGCGGCCCGCGCCGACGAGGCGGCATCGCCCGCCCCGACGCCCTCCCCCTTCGCCTCCGGCGAACCGTCGACCGCCAAGCGGGTCGACCCGATCGCGCTGATCAAGAACGACCCGAAGATCGGCGAACGTCTGAAGGCGGATCTGAAACCCTGTGTCGCCGACGCGTACCCGGTGGACGCCTCGTACGGGAACCTGACCGGCGGTACCTCGCCCGATGTCGTCGTCAACGTGATGACCTGCGGCGATGCCGTCGGCATCGGCACGTATGTGTACCGCGAGGAGAGCGGCGCGTACAAGAACGTCTTCATGGCCGAGGACGCGGCGGTCTACGCGACGATCGACCGGGGCGACCTCGTCGTCACCAAGCAGGTGTACGCCAAGGGCGACCCGGTGGCCTACCCCTCCGGCGAGGACGTGATCTGGTACCGCTGGGCGGGGAACAGGTTCAGCCAGCACGACTGGGTGCACAACGACTACAGCCGCGCGGTCGGCGACGGGGGCATCGACGGCCCCGCGCCGACCAGCAGCAACTGATCAGCGGACGAGGTTCCAGGAAGGGCGCGCGATGGCCGAGACCCATGTGCTGTTCGTCGAGGACGACGACGTCATCCGTGAAGCCACCCAGCTCGCGTTGGAGCGGGACGGCTTCGCGGTGACCGCCATGCCCGACGGGCTGTCCGGGCTCGAGGCGTTCCGGGCGGACCGGCCCGACATCGCGCTGCTCGACGTGATGCTGCCGGGCATGGACGGCGTCAGCCTGTGCCGCCGGATCCGTGACGAGTCGACCGTGCCGGTGATCATGCTGTCCGCGCGCGCCGACTCCATCGATGTCGTCCTTGGCCTGGAGGCCGGGGCCGACGACTATGTGACCAAGCCGTTCGACGGGTCCGTGCTCGTGGCGCGGATCCGGGCGGTCCTGCGCCGTTTCGGGCACGCCGGCGGCCCGGCGGCCGGTGACGGGGGGCGGGACGACGCACCCGAGGGCCCGGTGCTGGTCTTCGGCGACCTGGAGGTCGACACCGAGGGCATGGAGGTGCGCAAGAACGGTTCGCCCGTCGGTCTCACCCCGACGGAGATGCGCCTGCTGCTCGAGTTCTCGTCCGCGCCGGGCACGGTCCTGTCCCGGGACAAGCTCCTGGAGCGGGTCTGGGACTACGGCTGGGGCGGCGACACCCGCGTGGTGGACGTCCACGTCCAGCGGCTGCGCACCAAGATCGGCCAGGACCGGATCGAGACGGTCCGCGGCTTCGGCTACAAGCTCAAGGCATAGGGCAGCGCACTGGTGAAGCCGCTCGCACTCCGTACGGGGGTCCGCTGGAAGATCGCCGTCGCCATCGCGGCGGTGGGCGCGCTCATCGCGGTCACCCTCAGCCTCGTGGTCCACAACTCGGCGCGGGTCTCGATGCTCGACAACGCGCGCGAGGTGCAGATGGAACGGCTGCTCTTCGCGCAGCGGATGTACGAGGGGTCCAAGCCGAAGGAGCCACGGTTCGGCACCAAGATCAACGACCCGATGCTGCCGCCGCAGCTGGACCAGCTGATGCGGGACAAGCGGCGCGGAACGTACGTCCAGGAGCACAGCCACGGCGGTCCGCCGGACGTCTGGGCGGCCGTGCCGCTGGCCAACGGCGACGTGCTGTCGCTGCACATCCCGTTCGCCGACCGCAGCACCGCGATCATGAAGGACCTCGACCGGGCCCTGGTCATCGGCTCGGTGTCGGTGGTGTTCGGCGGCTGCGCGCTCGGGGTGCTCATCGGCGGCCAGCTCTCGCGGCGGCTGCGCAAGGCAGCGGCGGCGGCCGGCAAGGTCGCGCAGGGCAACACGGACGTACGGGTACGGGACGCGATCGGCGGGGTCGTCCGCGACGAGACCGACGAGCTGGCCCGCGCGGTGGACGCCCTGACCGACGCGCTGAACGAGCGGATCGAGGCCGAGCGCCGGGTCACCGCCGACATCGCGCACGAGCTGCGCACCCCGGTGACCGGGCTGCTCACGGCGGCGGAGCTGCTGCCGCCCGGCCGCCCCACCGAGCTCGTACGGGACAGGGCGCAGGCCATGCGGACCCTGGTCGAGGACGTCCTGGAGGTCGCCCGGCTCGACAGCGCGTCGGAGCGGGCCGAGCTGCAGGAGATCGCGCTCGGCGAGTTCGTGGAGCGGCGGGTGCGGGCGCTCGACCCGGAGGCGGTCGTGCACGTCGTCCACGAGTCCTGGGTCAACACCGACCCGCGCCGGCTGGAGCGCATCCTGGGCAACCTCCTCGCGAACGCGGCCAAGCACGGCAAGCCGCGGGTCGAGGTGACGGTCGAGGGCCGGGTGGTACGGGTCCGGGACCATGGCCCCGGCTTCCCCGAGGCGCTGCTCCGCGAGGGCCCGAGCCGCTTCCGTACGGGCGCGAGCGACCGCGCGGGCCAGGGCCACGGGCTGGGTCTGACGATCGCGGCGGGGCAGGCCCGGGTCCTCGGGGCCCGGCTGACGTTCCGCAACGCGGCGCCCGAGGGGACCCCGGAGGGGGCGGGCGGGGCGATCGCGGTGCTGTGGCTCCCCGACCACGCTCCGACGAACACCGGCAGCTTCCCGATGATCAAGTTCGCGGACTAGGGCCTGTCCGGCGGATCAGGGTCGGATAGGCCCTGGGGCGTATGCAGAAGAACGGCCCCGGCACACCTGGTGTGCCGGGGCCCTTTCGCGTACGGGAGGGGTCAGACGGTCTCGGCGACCTTCGGCTCCTCGTCCGTGGCCTGGGGCTTCGGCGCCGGTCCGGCACCGCGCAGCGCGACCTCCTTGACCAGGAAGGCGAGGACGAAGCCGATGACCGCGACCGCCGCGCCGACCAGGAAGGCGGAGTGGGTGCCGGCCGACACCGCGTACTGGTACGCCTCGCGGAGCGCGGCGGGCAGCTTCGCCAGGGAGGCCGCGTCGAGCTGGGCGGACTGCTGGGTCAGCTCCGAGCCGCCGCGCGCCGCCATCTCGTCCTGGACGCGGCTCGTGAAGAGCGCGCCCATGATCGCGACGCCGAAGGAGGAGCCGAGGGTGCGGAAGAGGGTGGTCGCGGAGGACGCGACGCCCATGTCCTTCATCTCGACGCTGTTCTGCGCGACGAGCATCGTGATCTGCATCAGGAAGCCCATGCCGGCGCCGAGCACCGCCATGTAGATCCCGGAGGTGAGGCGGGAGGTGCCGGTGTCCATCTGGGCGAGCAGGAACAGGCCGATCACCATCAGCGCCGTACCGATGATCGGGAAGATCTTGTACTTGCCGCTGCTGGTGGTGATCCGGCCGGAGACCAGCGAGACGACCATCATCGACAGCAGCATCGGCAGGAGCAGCAGGCCGGAGTTGGTGGCCGAGGCGCCCTGCACGGACTGCTGGTAGAGCGGCAGGAAGAGGACCGCGCCGAACATCACGAAGCCGGTGAGGAAGCCGATCACCGACATGAGGGTGAAGTTACGGCTCCGGAAGATGTGCAGCGGCACGACCGGGTCGCTCGCCCGGGTCTCGGCCCAGAGGAACGCGGCGAGCGCGGCGACGCCGGCGACCGAGAGACCGACGATGGTCGCGGAGCCCCAGGCGTACTCCGTACCGCCCCAGGTGGTGACCAGGACGATCGCGGTGATGCCGACGGTCAGCAGCGCGGCGCCGAGGAAGTCGATCCGGGTGGAGCGGTCGCGCTCCTTCTTCGGCAGGTGGAGCACGGCGGTGACCATCGCGAGGGCGACGGCGCCGAGCGGCAGGTTGATGTAGAAGGACCAGCGCCAGCCCCAGTGGTCGGTGATGGTGCCGCCGACCAGCGGTCCGCCGATCATGGCGAGCGCCATGACGCCGGCCATCATGCCCTGGTACTTGCCGCGCTCACGGGGCGGGATCAGGTCGCCGATGATCGCCATGACGCCGACCATCAGACCGCCGGCGCCGAGGCCCTGGACGGCACGGAAGCCGATCAGCTGGCCCATGTCCTGGGCCATGCCGCTGAGCGCCGAGCCGATCACGAAGATCACGATCGAGGTGAGGAAGACGCCCTTGCGGCCGAACATGTCGCCGAGCTTTCCCCAGATGGGGGTGGAGGCGGCGGTGGCCAGGGTGTACGCGGTGACGACCCAGGAGAGGTGCGCGAGACCGCCGAGCTCGCCGACGATCGTCGGCATGGCGGTGCCGATGATCATGTTGTCGAGCATCGCGAGCAGCATCGCGATCATCAGGGCGAGAAGGACGACGCGGACGCTGCGCGGCCGCTCCGCCCCCTCGACTGTCTTCGGTTGCGGTGTCGTCGTCATGTCCCCTGCTCCCCGTACCCCTCTGGGTGCTTACTTGCCGACCGGCTAGTTACTACACTGGGGGACAGTAGACCCGTAACTAGCCGGTCGTCAAGTAAGTAAGAGTGTGTGGGAGCGGACCATGGCCAGAGGCAACACCCGGCAGCGCATCCAGGACGTGGCCCTCGAACTCTTCGCCGCGCAGGGGTACGAGAAGACCTCACTGCGCGAGATCGCCGAGCACCTCGACGTCACCAAGGCCGCGCTGTACTACCACTTCAAGACCAAGGAAGACATCATCATCGGCATCTTCCAGGACCTCACCCGGCCCGTGGACGAGCTGATCGCATGGGCGCGGGAGCAGCCGCGCACGCTGGAGGTCAGGGAGGAGATCCTGCGCCGCTACCAGGAATCGCTGGTCGGCGCGGCACCGCTGTTCCGCTTCATGCAGGAGAACCAGGCGGCCGTCCGCGAGCTGAGCATCGGCCTGACCTTCAAGGAGCGGATGCTCGAACTGAGCGCCCTGATCCAGGAGCCGGACTTCGCCATGATCGACCGGGTGCGCTGTGTGAGCGCGATCTTCACCCTGCACGCGGGGATGTTCTTCATGGACAACGTCGAGGGCGACCCCGAGGAGAAGCGTGAAGCCGTCCTCGAGGTCGCCCTCGATCTGATCACCCAGGCGCACAGCGCGCGGTGAAGCGTTCCTCGGGTCAGATGGTGACGCCGACGGTGCGCAGGAACGCGGCCGGGTTGAGAGCCGAGCCGTAGTTCGGGGTCGTACGGATCTCGAAGTGCAGGTGCGGGCCGGAGGAGTTGCCGGTGTTGCCGGACGAGGCGATCTTCTGGCCGGCGGCGACCTTCTGGCCGATGTGCACGTCGATCTTCGACAGGTGCGCGTACTGCGAGTACTTGCCGTTGGCGTGCTTGACGACGATGGCGTTGCCGTACGCGGGACCGTCACCGCCGCCGTTCGGGCCGGCCTTCACGACGGTGCCGGCGCCGGCGGCCTTGACCGGGGTGCCGACGGGGACGGCGAAGTCCTGGCCGGAGTGCTTGTGGGCCCACATGGCGCCGCCCTGGTTGTAGCTGGCGGTCAGCGTGTAGGAGGTGACGGGCTTGACCCAGGACGGAGCCTTCTTGGCGGCGACCGGGGCGGCCTTCACGGCCTTGGCGGCAGCGACCTTGGCTGCGGCGGCCTTGGCGGCGGCGGCCTGCTTGGCGGCGGCGGCCTGGACGGCCTTGGTGGCGGCGAGCGCCTGGGCATCGGCCTGCGCGGCGACGGCAGCGGACGCACCGGTCGCGGCAGTCGCGATGGTGGCGGCCTTGCCCTCGGCGGCGAAGGCGGACCCTGCTCCGGCCACCAGCGACGCTCCCAGACCCGCGGTGGCGAGAGCAACGGCGGTGATACGGGCGGCGGGGTTCATGACGCGCTTCGACATACGGGGGAAAACCTCCGGGACAGAACGGGACCCGACGCGAACGGCGCGCCGGGCTGCTTGGTGCTGTTCCTTGGTAACCCGGACCCCCATCCGGGGTAAAACACCCCATCTACGACATTGCGTCGTAGCGATCTCCTGGGGTGTTCAGGTCTTGACGACCCCGGACACCCCTCCCTGAAATCGGACAAAGCGGCACAAGAGATTCGGTTTATTCGCACGTCGGACCCGCCCGGATCAGTCCGACAGGCCGCTTCTCGTACGGTTCGGTCCCCCTAGGGACCAAAGTCCCGACCGCCCGGCCCTGAACGTCCCGAATCGACAGCAAACGCCAGCACTATTCCGGTTAGTACCCCTCGAAACGCCTGTGCGCCTTGTCACGG
The DNA here is from genome assembly GCF_040645695.1 of Streptomyces sp. NPDC046712. Lineage (NCBI taxonomy): Bacteria > Bacillati > Actinomycetota > Actinomycetes > Kitasatosporales > Streptomycetaceae > Streptomyces > Streptomyces sp. NPDC046712. Next base: position 29,918 of record NZ_JBEYYW010000013.1, read on the forward strand.
CGCGCCGCCCCTGAATGGGACCTGGGTCACGCAACCAGGGCGTGTCGAAGGCCGTCCCTGACTACGGTTTGCGGGACACGGTCCGCAGCAGGGACATACGGGGGACGCACGTGGATCCAGCACTCGTCGGCATGCGACTCGCCTCGTCCGCGATGGGCCCACTGCTCAAGAAACTCCTGGTCAAGGACGGTCCCGGCGCCGGACTCACGGGCGACGCCCGCCGTATCCGGCTCTCCCGGCTGGTCTCCTTCCGCGGCGAGCAGCGCACCCTGACGGAACGCGACGTCCGCAAACTCGCCGCCACCCTGGTCGAACGCGCCCGCACAGGCCCCGGCGAGCCGCCGTTCCCCGCCGACGAGACCGAGGCGCTCACCGACGCCCTGACCGCCACGCTCCTCGCCCTCGGCGACCTCGACATGGACGACGTCCAGGCGGTCCACCTCGGCCACACCGCCCTCGCCAGGCGCCTGCGCACGGCTGCCCCCGCCCCGGACGGCCTGTCGACGGACTCGGTCCTCTTCCTCGACTCGCTCATCGAGTGGGCCTGCCTGCACATCCTGGAGTTCTTCACCCAGCGGTCCACGTTCGTGGCCCGGACACTCGTGGAGCAGACCCGCGGCCAGAGCGAGCTGACGGCCAAGGTCGACGAGGTGATCCGCCGGACGCCGCGGGTGGACGGGCGGGACGCCGAGTTCGAGCGGCGCTACCTCGCGTACGTGGCGAAGAAGCACGGCAGCCTCACGATCTACGGGGTGGACCTCCGCGACGCGCCGGAGAAGTGGCCGCTGGACGTGGCGTACCTGTCGCTGGAGGCGACGACGAGGGCGGCGGCGAACCCATGGTCCGCGGAGTCGCCCGCCACGACGGAGTGGGGCGGCCTCCGCTCCGGCCGGGCGGCGGCCGTCCACCGTGGCGACCTGCTCGGCGGCCGCGCCGACCAGGTCCTCGCCCGGCACGACAAGGTGCTGCTCCGCGGGATCGCCGGATCCGGCAAGACCACGCTCGTGCAGTGGCTGACGGTCGCGGCGGCGGGCCAGGAGGAGGACCACGCCGGGAGCATGGCGTACCTCCGCGACCGGATCCCCTTCGTCCTCCCCCTCCGTACCCTCACCCGCCACGGCGAGCGGCTCCCCGCCCCCGACCGCTTCCTCTCCGCCGTCGACTGTCCGATCACCCCGCCCGAGGGCTGGGCCGACCGCGTCCTCGCCGCCGGGCGCGGCCTGGTCCTCGTCGACGGCATCGACGAGATCCCCGAGGCGGAGCGCGACCGCGCCCGCCGCTGGCTCCGCGGCCTCCTCGACACCTACGACGGCAACCGCTGGCTCGTGACCTCCCGCCCCACCGCCGTACGCGAGGACTGGCTCACCTCCGACGGCTTCACCGAACTCACCCTCGCCCCCATGTCCACCGCCGAGGTCAGCACCTTCGTCCAGCGCTGGCACCGGGCGGCCGGTCCGGAGGCAGCACCGTACGAACAACCCCTCCTCGATGCCCTGCGGACCACCTCCGACGTCTCCCAGCTCGCCACCAACCCGCTGATGTGCGGCCTGATCTGCGCCCTGCACCTCGGCAGGCGCGGCTTCCTGCCGCGCGGCCGGAAGGCGCTGTACGACGCGGCGCTGTCGATGCTGCTCTCCCGCCGGGACCGTGAGCGGGACATGGGCACGCCGTACGGGATCGAGCTGGGCGAGGCCCCGCAGATCCAGCTGATCCAGCGTCTCGCGTACTGGCTGACGCTCAACGGCCGGACGACGATGGACCGTGCGCACGCCGAGTCCGTCGTACGGTCCGCCGTGCCGGCGATCACGGAGGCGGCGGGGTACGACCCCGGCGCGGTCTTCACGCACCTGCTCCACCGCAGCGGCCTGCTGCGCGAACCGACCGCGGACACCGTCGACTTCGTGCACCGCACCTTCCAGGACTACCTCGCGGCGAAGGCCCTCGTGGACCAGTGGGACATCGGCGTCCTCGTCCAGCACGCGGCGGACGACCAGTGGGAGGACGTCATCCGCATGGCCATCGGCCATGCGCGCCCGCGCGAATGCGCGGAGATCTTCGACGAGTTGCTGAAGGCGGCGGACGCGGAAGCGACGCGACGCACGCACCTGCGCATCCTGGTCGTGGCGGCCACGGCGCTGGACCACGCCACGGAGGTGGCGCCGGAGATCCGTGAGCGGATCCTGGCGCGGACTGCGACGGTGATTCCCCCGCGCAACGCGGAGGAGGCACGCGAGCTGGCATCGGTGGGACGGGCGGTCCTCGACCTGCTGCCGGAACCGGAGGGTCTGGACTCCGAGGCGGCGCTGCACGTCGTGACGGCGGCGACCCACATCACGGACGACGCGGCACTCCCCTACCTCCGACGGTTCACCCGACACCCCGAACTGCGCGTCCGGTCCCAGCTGATGTGGGGATGGTCCCGGTTCGACACGGTGGCGTACGCCGATCAGATCATCGCGGACCTGGATCCGGACAGGCTCAACTACACCGTCCGCTCCGACCAGCAGGCCACGGAGCTCGTGCGCCTGGGGCTGAGGTGCCTTTCCATCGACATCCGCTCGGGCGTCACCGACCACGGGATGGCCGCTGTGGCGCCGCTCCTCACGAATGCGGCGACCCTGGCGCTGGCGGACGACATGGCGTGGGCCCTGGAATCCGTGCCTGCCGAGAACGAACTGCTCTATCTCCATCTGGGGTCCCGCCCCCCGGCGGGGCTCGGCTCCCTGCGCTCCTTCACCCATCTCGAGGTGCTCACTCTGGGCGGGGTCGGTGCGCTGAGCGAGGAGGAGTGGCTCGCCATCGGCGCCCTGTCCCGGCTGCGGAGCTTCTTCGTGGACGACGTCACGCTGCTGAGCTGCCCCGACACGATCCGCTTCCCTCACGTGCAGGTCCTCGACGTGATCGGTGAGCGCACCGACGAGCTGTTCGAACCGATCGCCCGAACCTTTCCCGGTCTGCGCCTGCTGTACATCACCGAGAGCGGCCGCAGCCATTCCTACGACCTCGCCCCCCTCGCGAGCCTGGAAGGCCTCGAATCCGTACACATCCCCGACGCCGAGGTCACCGGCGCCGAACACCTCTCCCCCACCGTCCGCGTCATCACTTGAGCTGACCTCGCCCGCCTTCCCCAGGTACGTTCCGATCATGACCGACATAGGGACCGACATCGAGCTCGCCGACGCCATCGAGTCCGTACGCGATCAGCTCGTCGACGCCGCCACCCGCGCCACCGGAAAACCCGTCACCTTCGAAGTGGGCGACATCGAGATGGAGTTCACGATCGAACTCCGCAAGGAGGTGAAGGGCGGGACGAAGGTCAAGGCCTGGGTCGTCGAGGCCGGGGCCGATGCCTCCCGTACCCGGGGTGAGACCCACCGCGTCTCCTTCACCCTCAAGCCCCGGAACGCCGCCACGAACGGCCCCTGGCTCGTCGGCAACGAGGACGCCGGTGACACCTCCGACTTCGGTGGCGGGCAGCCGCGTTGACGCCCCCCGCACCGAGCCCCTCCGTACGGCTCCCCGTCGTCGTCCGCTCCGAGCAGCACGGGCGGCAGGGCAGCGGTGTGCTGCTCACCGCCGACACCGTCCTCACCTGCGCCCATGTGCTGCTGACCGCCTATTCGGCCTGGGTGTCCGTGCCCGGCCGGAGCGAATCGGTCCTCTGTCAGGTGATCTGGTCGGACCAGCGGCTCGACGCGGCGCTCCTCCAGGCCCCGGAGAGCCTGGTCGACCCGCCCGGCGACGAGTACGACGCGTACCACCCGTACCGCGCGGAGATCAGCCGGATCGCCACCGACCGGCCGCTGCCCGACTGCGAGATCCTCGGCTACCCCCGCGTGCAGCGGTACGAGGACGGCCGCAAGCTGGAGAGCGATCAGTACCGGGGCACGCTGCTCCCGCTCGCCGGCCTCGTCCGCCGCACGATGGTCGTCGAGCTCGACGCGCCCCCGGCCGCCGAGCCCGCCGACGGGAGTTCGCCCCTCGCCGGGCTGTCCGGAGGGCCCGTCGTCGCCGGTGACGGGCTGCTCGGCATCGTCAGGGAGGTCCCGCGCGGGCGGGGCCACCGGCGGGTGGAGTGCGTGCCCATGAGCGCCATCGCCGCGAACGGCGAGTTCCTCGTCGCCTTCACGCAGGCCACCGGCCGCGGCTTCCCCTCGCTCACCGCCCTCACCCGGCACAGCTCGACCGACTCGCCGTACGAGCAGGAGTACGGGGAGGCGGTGGGAGCCGCCTACCGCCGGACGCGGATCTTCGGCCTCGACGAACTCGGCCGGCGCGCCGCCTCCTGGGACCTGGACACCGCCTACCTCTCCCTGGAGGCCACCTCCGGGGAGCCCGGGACCGCACCCGTTCCCCGGCGCATCGACGAACTCCTCGCCGCCCGCCCCCGTGTCCTGCTCCGCGGCGACGCGGGCGCCGGAAAGACCACCCTGGTCTGGTGGCTCGCCGCCCACGCGGCCGCCGGCACCCTCGACCCCCAACTCGCCGAGCTGAACGGCCTGGTGCCGTTCGTCGTCCCGCTCAGGACGCTCCGGGCCCACGGCTCCGCGTTCCCCTCGCCCGCCGAACTCCCCGGCGTCGCGGGCCTGATGGTCGACCCGGCGCCCGACGGCTGGGCAGGCCGGGTCCTGTCCGGCGGCCGGGCGCTGCTCCTCGTCGACGGTCTCGACGAGGTACCCCAGGACCACCGGGAGGCCGCGCACGCCTGGCTCTCGGGGATCCTCGCCCGCTTCCCCCGTACCCGCTGTGTGGCGACCGTACGGCCGCTCGCCGTGGAGCCGGAGTGGCTGGCCGCCGAGGGCTTCGAGGAACTGACCCTGCTGCCCATGCGGGACCAGGACATCCAGGCCTTCGTCGCCGCCTGGCACGACGCGGCGAGGCTCGACGGCGAGGCCGAGCACCTGGCCGCGCTGGAACAGGACCTCGCCCAGCAGTTCCGCCACAATCCGGCCCTGTCCGACCTCGCCCGCACCCCGCTGCTCTGTGCGGTGATCTGCGCGCTCCACCGGTTACGGGAGGGGTTCCTGCCCGAGACGCGCTGGGCGCTGTACGAGTCGGCCCTCCAGCTGCTCCTCGGCACCCGCGACGACCGGCGCCGGATCGACGCCCCCGACGGCATCCGGATGTCGGTGGAGGAGCACCAGCAGCTCCTCCAGCGTCTGGCCGCCTGGCTGGTCCGGGGCGGTCAGACGGAGTTCACCCGGCAGCAGGCGCTGCACCAGCTGAACCGCGCGCTGCCGGGGATGCCGCGGGTCCTGGCCCAGGGGACGCCCGAGGAGATCCTCACCCACCTGCTCAACCGCAGCGGCCTGCTCCAGGAGCGGACGGACGACGTCTTCCAGTTCGCGCACCGCACGTTCCAGGACTTCCTGGCGGCGAAGGAGTTCGTCGAGGACGACCTCGTCCCTGAGCTCCTGCGCCACGCGCGGGAGCAGCAGTGGCACGACGTCCTGCTCCTCGCGGCCGGCCACTGCTCCCGCCGGGAGCTCCCGGTCCTGGTGGAGGGTCTGCTCGCGGAGGGCTCGGCCAGCCGGAAGTGGGACCTCAAGACGACCTTGTACGTACTGGCGGCGCAGTGCGCCCACCATGCGGCGTGGCTGTCCGAGCCCCTGCACGGGCGCGTGCGGAACGCGGTGAGGTCGGTGCTGCCCCCGCGCACTCCCGAGCAGGTGTTCCAGCTGGCCCGGCTCGGCCCGTACGTCCTGCCGCTGCTCCCCGGCCCCGACGAGAACGGCAGGCACGACGAGCACGTGCTCGAGGTGATCTGCGCGGTCGGCGGCGCCGAGGCCATCCCGTACGCCCGCGCTTTCGTGACCTCGCACCTCGCCTACCGGCTGGCCTTCCGCTGGCGCTTCTTTCCCCCCGCCCCCTACGCCCGGGAGGTCCTGGCGCGTCTCGACCTCGGTACGACGCCCCTGCTCGTTTCGTCCCGGGGCGAGCTGGCGCAGCTGGGCATGCTCGGCCCGGTCGCGCACCTGTGCTTCATGGGCGACTTCACCGGCGACGAACTCGCCCGGGCCGTGGCCGGGGCTCGCCCCGACCAGGTCGAGATCGTCGACAACCCGGCACTGGACGGCATGGAGTGGCTCCGCGACTGCGGCGCGATGCCCGCGAGTCTGACCCTGCAGGACTGCTCCGGGGTGACGGGTCTGGTGCCGCTCACCGAGCCGGCGGGTCTGGAGGTGCTCCGGCTGCGGGACACGCCCCTGCGGCCCGACGACGTGCGGGCCCTCGCCGCCATGCCCGGGCTGCGGATCCTCAGCCTCCAGACCACTCAGGTGGACGCGCTCGACCGCCTCGACCTGGCGGCCCTGCGGGCGCGCCCCGACCTCGACCTCCGTACCACCTGACCCATGCCGAAAGGGGCGGCCCCGGACTCTTCCGAGTCCGGGGCCGCCCCTGTCATGCGTCGGAACGCTTACGCGTCCTTCGAGAGGTTCGGGCCCGCTCCGCCCGTCGCCTGCTCGATCGGCGGGACGTCCGGCAGTGCCGACTTCTCCTCGCCGCGGAAGGTGAACTTCTTCTCCTCACCCTCGCCCTCGGTGTCCACGACCACGATGTGACCGGGGCGCAGCTCGCCGAAGAGGATCTTCTCGGAGAGCGAGTCCTCGATCTCGCGCTGGATCGTCCGGCGCAGCGGCCGGGCGCCCAGAACGGGGTCGTAACCCTTCTTGGCGAGCAGCTCCTTCGCGGACTGGGAGAGCTCGATGCCCATGTCCCGGTCCTTCAGGCGCTCGTCCACCCGGCCGATCATCAGGTCGACGATCTGCAGGATGTCGTCCTGGGTGAGCTGCGGGAAGACGATGACGTCGTCCACACGGTTCAGGAACTCCGGGCGGAAGTGCTGCTTCAGCTCGTCGCTGACCTTCGCCTTCATCCGCTCGTAGTTGGACTTCGTGTCGCCCTGGGCCGCGAAGCCCAGGTTGAAGCCCTTCGAGATGTCCCGGGTCCCGAGGTTGGTCGTCATGATGATGACCGTGTTCTTGAAGTCCACGACCCGGCCCTGGGAGTCGGTCAGTCGACCGTCCTCCAGGATCTGGAGAAGGGAATTGAAGATATCGGGGTGGGCCTTCTCGACCTCGTCGAATAGGACGACGGAGAACGGCTTGCGGCGCACCTTCTCGGTGAGCTGGCCGCCCTCTTCGTAGCCCACGTATCCGGGGGGAGAACCGAAGAGACGGGAAACCGTGTGCTTCTCGCTGAACTCCGACATGTCGAGGGAGATCATCGCGTCCTCGTCGCCGAAGAGGAATTCGGCGAGCGCCTTGGACAGCTCGGTCTTACCGACACCGGACGGGCCGGCGAAGATGAACGAGCCACCGGGACGCTTCGGGTCCTTCAGACCGGCTCGCGTACGACGGATCGCCCGCGAGAGGCCGATGACGGCGTCCTTCTGGCCGATGACGCGCTTGTGGAGCTCGTCCTCCATGCGCAGCAGGCGGCTCGACTCCTCCTCGGTCAGCTTGAAGACCGGGATGCCGGTGGCGGTCGCGAGGACCTCGGCGATCAGCTCGCCGTCGACCTCGGCGACGACGTCCATGTCGCCGGCCTTCCACTCCTTCTCCCGCTTGGCCTTCGCCGCCAGCAGCTGCTTCTCCTTGTCGCGGAGAGACGCCGCCTTCTCGAAGTCCTGGGAGTCGATCGCGGACTCCTTGTCCCGGCGGACGCCGGCGATCTTCTCGTCGAACTCGCGGAGGTCCGGCGGCGCGGTCATCCGGCGGATGCGCATCCGGGAGCCGGCCTCGTCGATCAGGTCGATCGCCTTGTCCGGAAGGAAGCGGTCCGAGATGTACCGGTCGGCCAGCGTCGCGGCCTGGACGAGGGCCTCGTCCGTGATGGAGACGCGGTGGTGGGCCTCGTAGCGGTCGCGCAGACCCTTGAGGATCTCGATCGTGTGCGGCAGCGACGGCTCCGCGACCTGGATGGGCTGGAAGCGGCGCTCGAGGGCCGCGTCCTTCTCCAGGTACTTGCGGTACTCGTCCAGCGTGGTCGCACCGATGGTCTGCAGCTCACCACGGGCCAGCATCGGCTTGAGGATGCTCGCGGCGTCGATCGCGCCCTCGGCGGCACCCGCACCCACCAGGGTGTGGAGCTCGTCGATGAACAGGATGATGTCGCCGCGGGTGCGGATCTCCTTGAGGACCTTCTTCAGGCGCTCCTCGAAGTCACCGCGGTAGCGGGAGCCGGCGACCAGCGCGCCGAGGTCCAGGGTGTAGAGGTGCTTGTCCTTGAGGGTCTCGGGCACCTCGCCCTTGACGATGGCCTGCGCCAGGCCCTCGACGACGGCGGTCTTGCCGACGCCGGGCTCGCCGATGAGAACCGGGTTGTTCTTCGTACGGCGGGACAGCACCTGCATGACCCGCTCGATCTCCTTCTCGCGCCCGATGACCGGGTCGAGCTTGGATTCGCGGGCCGCCTGGGTGAGGTTGCGGCCGAACTGGTCGAGGACCAGGGACGTCGAGGGCGTGCCCTCGGCAGGACCGCCGGCCGTGGCGGCTTCCTTGCCCTGGTAGCCGGAGAGCAGCTGGATGACCTGCTGCCGCACCCGGTTGAGATCGGCGCCCAGCTTCACGAGGACCTGGGCGGCTACGCCCTCGCCCTCGCGGATCAGGCCGAGCAGGATGTGCTCGGTGCCGATGTAGTTGTGGCCGAGCTGGAGGGCCTCGCGGAGCGACAGCTCCAGGACCTTCTTGGCACGCGGGGTGAAGGGGATGTGGCCGGACGGGGCCTGCTGCCCCTGACCGATGATCTCCTCAACCTGCTGGCGGACCGCCTCGAGCGAAATCCCGAGGCTCTCCAGGGCCTTAGCGGCGACACCCTCACCCTCGTGGATAAGGCCCAGGAGGATGTGCTCGGTGCCGATGTAGTTGTGGTTGAGCATCCGGGCTTCTTCCTGAGCCAGGACGACAACCCGCCGCGCGCGGTCGGTGAACCTCTCGAACATCGTTAATCGCTCCTCAGAGCGGTCAGTCAGTTAGGGGTCGATCCCCTCCCTGTCCTTCCGCAGCTTAGTCCCGCAAGCGGGGACCGCTCATTCCAACTGCCGACATCCGTCCGGATCACCCCCTCTCAAGCGGGGAGACCTGCTGCCGAACAGCCGACAAATGCTCCAACCCGATGGTGCGAGACGATGTTCCCGCAGGCCAAGCAGTTACCCGTGCCATCTGTACGCCGATGGCGAACGTGAGACGCCAAAGCCCGCGAGTCGCCCCTCCTCACTAGGAATGTCTTACCCGTAAGCACTGACACTCCATGCAGCACACCCCGGTTCCCTCCGCTACGGGCGAACATCCTTGCGCTCTCGAATGCACCCGTACGCCCCCATCACGGACACTCTGCGCATCGGATCAAGGACGCTGGGTCATCGCGGGCGTAACCAACGAGCCCTCGCGGGAGTTCCCCGGACATGGCCCTCACCGTTCCGCTCCCCCGCTCGCCGATCGACGGCGGCCTGGTGCGGTGGTACGAGCGGGAGCTCGGCTGGGCGGCCGTGGACGGCCCACCGGTGCAGCTGGTCACGGGGGTGCGCTTCGACGTCCTGGAGCTGCCCGCCGCGGCCGGCCGGGCGGTGCTGCGCAGACATGGCAGGGCAACCGGGCCGGTGGCCCTCATGGGGCGCAGAATGCGGCTGCTGGTGGCCGCGGGGAGCGCGGAGGAGCTGCCGGGGCTGCTCGACTGGCTGGAATGGGGCGGGATCTCACTGGATCTCGTCGCGCTGGGCGCGGGCGGCCGGATGACCGCTCCCATTCCCCCAGGACGGAGCGGTTCCGGCGCACCGGGCACCGCGGTGTGGCTGCGGGCCCCCGAGCCCGGCCGGGCAGGGGAAGACTCGCTGCCCGCCCTGCGGGCCGCCACGTGGGGCGGTGCGGGCGCCCCCTGTCTCGTACGGCTCGTGGCCGCCGCCGCCGCGGAATGCCACCGGGTGCGGCTGCTGAGTGCTCGCCCTCACGGATCGGCGCCTCAGCAGCTGACGCCTCAGCGGTTCGCGTCCTCGTAGGCCGCCTTGATCTCCGCGGGCACACGACCGCGGTCGTTCACGTTGTAGCCGTTCTCCTTGGCCCACGCGCGGATCTTCGCGGTGTCCGGGCTGCCACCGGCGGCGACCCGGCCCTTGCCACGCGTACCGGCGCTGCGGCCACCGGTGCGCCGACCGCTCTTGGTGTACGGCTCGAGCAGGCCACGGAGCTTGTCCGCGTTGGCGGTGGTGAGGTCGATCTCGTAGGTCTTGCCGTCCAGCGCGAACGTCACGGTCTCGTCCGCCTCGACACCGTCGAGGTCATCGACAAGAAGGACCTGAACCTTCTGTGCCACCGGATTTCCTTTCATCGAAAATGCAGTACGCGGAAAGGAAACCGCTTTTCCCGGAAAAACACAAACCCCTGGCAGAGGTTCAGAAGCCCGGCAACGCGGGAAACGTGCGCGATTCGGACATAGGGTTCCGGATGCTCGCCCCGATCACAGATGCAGAAGCATCCGGCTGTTGCCCAAGGTGTTCGGCTTCACTCGTTCGAGACCGAGGAACTCTGCGACACCCTCGTCATAGGAACGCAGGAGCTCGCTGTAGACATCTCCGTCGACCGGAGTCTCACCGATCTCGACGAAGCCGTGCTTCGCGAAGAAGTCGACTTCGAAGGTCAGGCAGAATACCCGGCGTACACCGAGCCATCGGGCGGTGTGGAGCAACTTGTCGAGCACGTGATGTCCGACGCCCGCGCCCTTGAACTCCGGATCGACGGCGAGAGTACGCACTTCCGCGAGGTCTTCCCACATCACGTGGAGTGCGCCGCAGCCGACCACCTCCGCGTCCTCGTCGCGTTCGGCGACCCAGAACTCCTGGATGTCCTCGTAAAGCGTCACGGTCGCTTTGTCGAGCAGGATGCCGCGCTGGACGTAGGGGTCGACAAGGCGGCGCACGGCGGCGACATCACTGGTGCGGGCACGACGAACGGTGACGGCTTTTGAAGCGGTGGAGGACGACGACATGGGGGGACGTTATCGCTCCTGGTCCGTCGTCCCGCCGTCGCCCTCGCCGGTGGCCTCGTCGGCGGGCTCGGCGGCGCTCTCCGCCGGTGGGGCCGGGTCCTCGGTGATGTTGTGCCCGGCGATACGGAGCGCGTCGGTGAGGGCCTCTCGCTGCTCGCTCGACATCATGCCGAAGAAGGCGACGAGGGCGGCGGCGGGGTTGTCGCTCTGGGACCAGGCTTCGTTCATCAGTGCGGCCGAGTAGGCGGCGCGGGTGGAGACTGCCGTATATCGATAGGCGCGCCCGTCGACTTCCCTGCGTACCCAGCCCTTCTGATGGAGATTGTCCATTACCGTCATGACGGTGGTGTAGGCGATGGACCGTTCCTGCTGGAGATCCTCCAGGACTTCCCGGACGGTCACCGGGCGGTTCCATTGCCAGACGCGTGTCATGACGGCGTCTTCGAGCTCTCCCAATTGACGGGGCACAACGCCCACCATAGTCCGCGAACCGGGAATGGCTGGTTATTGGCGTAGGAAACGCAACAAAAAGGACGTACGACATGAAAACTGTCGTACGTCCCTGATGTGAGCGGGCTCCGGCCGCGGGGCCGGGGCCGGACTAGGAGGCGGTGCCGTCCGCCTGACGGGTGGCCTCGGCGCGAGCGAGGGCGGCGTCCACGGCCGCGTCCTCCTTGGCCTTGTTGGGGCCGCCCTGGCTCTTCACGATCGTGACGACGAGGACGGTGAAGAACACGGCCATCACGACGGGGGGCAGGAGCGCGGATACGTAGTCCATGCCGACCAGAGTAGCTATCCGGCCGCGCGTTCCTCGGGTGGGGGCGGGGGTACGGGGCGTCGGCGCGGCGGGAACACCTCGGAGGGCTTGGGCGCCGGCTTCTTGGTGGGGGCGGGCGGCTTGGGGGCGGCCGGCTTGGGCTCGTCGGTGGCCGCGCGACCGCCGGGGAGGGCGAGCAGCCGGGTTCGGGGAGCGGGCGCCACCGTCCGGCAGACCGTCCGGGAGGCGCGGGCGAGACGGACCCGCACGGAGCGCTCGGCGAGCACCTGGCAGCGCTCCAGGAGGACGGCCGCCCGGGGGTTCTCGCGCAGGGCGCGCAGGGCGGTGAGGTCGTCGGCGGCGGGGTCGTAGCCGGCGGCGAGGGCGTCCTGGAGGAGCTCCAGATAGCCGGGGAGCGAACCGGGCAGGGCCTCGCGGTAGCGGGCCAGGTCGGCGAGGAGGAAGGCGCGCAGCCGGCCGGCCTCGCGGACGGTGTCGTCCACGGATTCGGCGAGGCGCAGGCAGTCCTGGACGTCCTCGTCCTGAAGGGGGGCAGGGTTGAGGGCGGTGGCAAGGGCGCGTCGGAGCACACGCAGCTCGTCCGCGCTGAACGCCATGCCGCCGCGGGATCCGTATGGCGTGGGCATGAGGTGACGATACGCGCTAATCGGACAAATTTCGTTTACCGATCATCCCGGCGCGGCGGGGCCCTGGGCCGGGCGGCGGGGCGGGTGCGCTGCCGGGTGCCCGCGCCGGCGCCGCGGCCCCGCCGCTCACATCCGCGAGACGTTGCGTTCGTACACCAGGCGGAGGCCGATCAGGGTCAGCCAGGGCTCGTGCTCGTCGATCTCGGTGGATTCGCCGAGGACCATCGGGGCGAGGCCGCCCGTCGCGATCACCGTCACGGCGGAGGGGTCGCCGTCCCGGCCGACCAGTTCGCGCTTCATCCGGGCCACCACACCGTCGACCTGGCCCGCGTTGCCGAACACGATGCCCGACTGCATCGCCTCGACCGTGTTCTTGCCGATCACGCTGCGCGGCCGCGCCAGCTCGATCTTGCGGAGCTGGGCGCCGCGGACACCCAGCGCCTCGACCGAGATCTCGATGCCGGGCGCGATCGCCCCGCCCGCGTACTCGCCGCGGGCGCTGATCGCGTCGTACGTCGTCGCCGTGCCGAAGTCGACCACGATCGCCGGGCCGCCGTAGAGGTCCACCGCGGCGACCGCGTTGATGATGCGGTCGGCGCCGACCTCCTTGGGGTTGTCCGTGAGGATCGGAACACCCGTCTTGACACCCGGTTCGACCAGGACGGCCGGGACGTCGCCGTAGTACCGCCGCGTCACCTCGCGCAGCTCGTGCAGGACCGAGGGGACGGTCGCGCAGATCGCGATCCCCTCGATGCCGTCGCTCAGCTCGACACCCAGCAGCGGATGCATGCCCATCAGGCCCTGGAGCAGGACCGCCATCTCGTCGGCGGTGCGACGCGGGTCGGTCGAGATGCGCCAGTGCTCGACGATCTCCTCCCCGTCGAAGAGACCGAGAACCGTGTGCGTGTTGCCGACGTCGATGGTGAGCAGCATCAGCCCCGCACCTCGCGCAGGTCGAGGCCGATGTCGAGGATCGGGGACGAGTGGGTGAGCCCGCCCACCGCGAGGTAGTCCACGCCGGTCGCCGCGTACGCCGCCGCGTTCTCCAGCGTGAGGCGGCCGGAGGACTCCAGGACGGCGCGGCCGGCGACCAGGGCGACGGCCTCCTCGGTCTCCATGGGGGTGAAGTTGTCGAGCAGGATCAGGTCGGCGCCCGCGTCGAGGACCTCGCGGACCTGGTGCAGGGTGTCGACCTCGACCTCGATCGGCACGTCCGGGAACAGCTCCCGTACGGCCTTGAAGGCCTGCGCGACACCGCCGGCCGCCACCACGTGGTTGTCCTTGACCAGCGCGGCGTCCGAGAGCGACATGCGGTGGTTGACGCCGCCGCCGCAGCGCACCGCGTACTTCTCCAGCGCGCGCAGGCCCGGCGTGGTCTTGCGGGTGTCCCTGACCCGGGCCCTGGTGCCCTCCAGGACGTCGGCCCACGCGCGCGTGGCGGTGGCGATGCCGGAGAGGCGGCACAGGATGTTCAGCGCGCTGCGCTCGCCGGTGAGCAGGTCGCGGGTGCGGGTGGTGACCGAGAGCAGCTTCTGGCCGGCCTCGACGCGCTCGCCGTCCTCCACGTGCCGCTCGACCTCGAAGGTCTCCGTGCAGACGATGGACAGCACCGCCTCAGCGACCCGCAGACCGGCCACGACCCCCGCCTCGCGGGCGGTGAAGTCGGCGGTGGCGATGGCGTCCTCGGGGACGGTCGCGACGGTCGTCACGTCCACGCCGCCGTCGAGGTCCTCCTCGATGGCCAGGTGCGCGATGTCCTCGACCTGGACCGGGTCGAGCCCGGCGTCGGCGAGCAGCTGGGCGAGCGCGGGGTCGAGACCGCACTCGTACACCTCGTCGCCCCCGGCACAGCCGCAGCCGTCACCGCAGCCGCCCGCGTCCTCGGCGGGGGCGCTGATCTGGATCAGCGGTACGTCCACGGGCTCGGGACGGCGTTCCTCTGGCGTGCTCACGGTTGCGGCTCCCTGGGGGCTTCGGGGGTTACGGAGGGAAAGTCTGCGGTGGCGGTACGGCGGACCACGAGCCGCCGGTCCGAGGTGAGGCGCACGATCAGGTGGCGCTGCCAGTCCTCGTCGCGCTCGGGGTGGTCCTCGCGCCAGTGGCAGCCGCGGGTCTCCTCGCGCTCCCTGGCCGCGGCGACCAGCACCCGGGCGACGCACAGCAGGTTCGTGGTCTCCCAGGACTCGACGCCCGGCTCGGCCGCCTTGCCCAGCCGGTCCTCCGCCGCCGTGAGGCTCAGCGCCTCCAGGGCCTCGGCGGCGTGCCCGAGGCTCTCGGCGGAGCGCAGCACCCCGGCGTCCGCGCTCATGACGCGCTGGATCCGGACCCGGGTCTCGGGGGCGAGCAGCGGCAGCACCGACGCGGTGGCCGGGACGACCGGAAGGCCCTCGCGGTGCGGGCCGCGCGTGGCGATGTCCTCGGCGATGCGCTCGGCGAAGACCAGGCCCTCCAGGAGCGAGTTCGAGGCGAGCCGGTTGGCGCCGTGCACGCCCGTGCAGGCCACCTCACCGCACGCGTAGAGGCCCGGGACGGTGGTCCGGCCCGTCAGGTCGGTGCGGACGCCGCCGGAGGCGTAGTGGGCCGCCGGCGCGACCGGGATCGGCTCGGTGACGGGGTCGATGCCGTGGGCCCGGCAGGCCGCCAGGATGGTGGGGAACCGGTTCTCCCACATCTCGGCGCCGAAGTGCCGGGCGTCCAGGTACATGTGCTCCGCGCCCTGCTCCTGCATCCGGCGCATGATCGCCTTGGCGACGATGTCGCGGGGGGCGAGCTCGGCCAGCTCGTGCTGCCCGAGCATGAAGCGGACCCCGTCGGCGTCGACGAGATGGGCGCCCTCGCCCCGTACCGCCTCGGAGACCAGCGGCTGCTGGCCCTCGGAGTCGGCACCGAGGAAGAGCACGGTGGGGTGGAACTGGACGAACTCGAGGTCGGAGACCTCCGCCCCGGCCCGCAGGGCGAGCGCGACGCCGTCGCCGGTGGAGACGGCCGGGTTGGTGGTGGCCGAGAAGACCTGGCCCATGCCGCCGGTGGCGAGGACCACGGCGGGGGCGTGGACGGCGCCGACGCCGTCGTGCTGGCCCTCGCCCATGACGTGCAGGGTCACACCAGCCGTGCGGCCCTCGTCGTCGGTGAGCAGGTCCAGGACGAGGGCGTGCTCGACGGTGCGCAGCCCTCCGTCCCGTATCGCCTCGACCAGGGCGCGGGAGATCTCGGCGCCGGTGGCGTCGCCGCCGGCATGCGCGATCCGGCGGCGGTGGTGGCCGCCCTCGCGGGTGAGGGCGATCTCGCCGTCGGCGTTCTTGTCGAAGTCGGCGCCGGTGGCGATGAGTCGGCGCACGGCGTCGGGGCCCTCGGTGACGAGCAGCCGTACGGCCTCGGTGTCGCAGAGCCCGGCGCCGGCCACGAGGGTGTCGTCGAGGTGCTGCTCGGGGGTGTCGCCCTCGCCCAGCGCGGCGGCGATGCCGCCCTGCGCCCAGCGGGTGGAGCCGTCGTCCAGGCGGGCCTTGGTGACGACGACCGTGCGCAGCCCGGCGGCGGTGCAGCGCAGGGCCGCGGTCAGCCCGGCGACGCCGGAGCCGACCACGACGACATCGGCGTCGATGGCCCAGCCCGGCGCGGGCGCGTGCAGCCGTATTCCGGTCACTTGGTGGCTCCGAAGGTCAGCGGGATGTTGTCGATCAGCCGCGTCGTGCCCACGCGCGCGGCGACGGCGAGGATCGCCTCGCCGTCGTGGTCGTCGGCGACGTCGGTGAAGTCCGCCGGATCGACCAGCGCGAGGTAGTCGAGGGTGAGCGGCGGCTCGGCCTTCGCCGCGTCGTCGAGGACGGCGCGGGCCGCGGCCCGTACGGCTTCGGCGCCGCCGCTCTCGGACGCCTGGGCCACCGCGTGGGCGTCCGCCGCGGCGCGGGCCTCCCCGAGCCGGGAGAGCGCCTCCGCGCGGGTCTCGGCCCGTTCCTGGGCGCCGGGCAGCGAGTCGGCACGCGCGCGCAGCGCGTGCTGGGCGGCGAGCCGGTCGCTCGCGGCGAACAGGGCGCGGGAGAGCGCGAGGGCGGTGCGGCGCTCGCCGTCGGAGAGGTAGCGGTTACGGCTCGACAGGGCGAGGCCGTCCGCCTCGCGGACGGTCGGCACGCCGACGATCTCGACCGGGAAGTTCAGGTCGCGGGCCATCCGGCGGATCAGCGCCAGTTGCTGCGCGTCCTTCTGGCCGAACAGGGCCAGGTCCGGGCTGGTGAGGTGGAGCAGTTTGGCGACGACGGTGAGCATCCCGTCGAAGTGGCCGGGCCGGGAGGCGCCTTCGAGGCGCTCGCCCATGGGGCCCGCGGTGATCCGGACCTGGGGCTCCCCGCCGGGGTAGACCTCGTCGACGGCGGGCGCGAAGACCGTGTCGGCGCCGGCCGCCTCGGCCGTCCTCAGGTCGGCGTCCAGCGTGCGGGGGTAGCGGTCGAGGTCCTCGCCGGCGCCGAACTGGAGCGGGTTGACGAAGACGGTGACGACGACGAATCCGTCGGGGCCGACGTACTCGCGGGCCGTGCGGACGAGGGTGGCGTGGCCCTCGTGGAGGGCGCCCATCGTCATGACGACGGCGGTGCGGCTGTTGGCGCTGCGGCGGTTTTCGGCCGCGCGGGCGTGGAGTTCGTCCGCCGTGCGGACCAGGGCGAACGACGAGGCCGCCGCCGACGTGGTCGACGCGGTCGACGTGGACGACGCGGATGTCATCGGGGGTCCCCCTCTGCGAGCACGCCCAGCAGATCCTCGGCCAGCTCGGGCTTGAGCAGTCCGTGCGCGAGCGCCCGGTCCGCGGTCGTACGGGCCATCGCCAGATAGCCGGCGACGGTGCCGGGCGCGTGCTTGCGCAGCTCGGCGACATGGGCGGCGACGGTGCCGGCGTCACCGCGCGCGACCGGGCCGGTGAGTGCCGCGTCGCCCGAGCGCAGGGCGTTGTCCAGGGCCGCGCCCAGGAGGGGGCCGAGCATCCGGTCGGGGGCGGCGACCCCGGCCGTACGGAGCAGTTCCATCGACTGGGCGACGAGCGTGACCAGGTGGTTCGCGCCGAGGGCGAGGGCCGCGTGGTAGAGCGGGCGGGCCTCCTCCTCGATCCACTCGGGCTCACCGCCCATCTCGATGACCAGGGCCTCGGCGGCGAGCCGCAGCTCCGCGGGCGCGGTCACTCCGAAGGAGCAGCCGGCCAGCCGCTGGACGTCGACGGAGGTCCCGGTGAAGGTCATGGCGGGGTGCAGCGCGAGGGGCAGCGCGCCGGCCCGTCGCGCTGGGTCCAGGACCTGCACGCCGTACCGCCCGGAGGTGTGCACGAGCAGCTGTCCCGGCCGTACGGCTCCGGTCTCCGCGAGGCCCTCGACCAGGCCGGGCAGGGCGTCGTCCGGGACGGTCAGGAGCACCAGCTCGGCGTGGGCGAGCACCTGCGCGGGCGCCATGATCGGCACGTCGGGCAGCAGGGTGGCGGCTCGGCGCACGGAGGCGTCGGAGACCGCGGAGACGGCGACGGGACGGTGCCCCGCGAGCTGGAGGGCGGCGGCGAGGGCGGGCCCCACCCGACCGGCTCCGACGACTCCCACGGCGAGTCGCGCGGGTCGGTCTTCCGCTCGGGGTTCTGCTGGTTGGTTCACGCGGCAACGGCCTTCCGTTCCAGTCCGCGGGGGGTACCGGACGATTTCTGGTCATGCTACGCCAGCGTTTCGCGCTCCCCGGCGGCTGTCCACAGGGTGTGGGCGGTGGTGTGATGATCAGCCCATGGACGATATGGAAGCGCGGCTGCACCGGGCGAAGGTGTGGGGCGGTGCGCGGCGCAAGCTGTGGCACCAGCCGGTCGAGGGCACGGTCGGTGAGCGTCTGCGGGAGCTGGCCGACTGGGCGGGGACCACGGAGGACGACGGGGGCCCGCTCGACGTGTACGGCGACGGCCTCGTCGAGGAGGTCGAGCGACGGGTCGCCGACGCGCTGGGTCTCCCGGCCGCGGTGTTCTTCCCGACCGGGACGATGGCCCAGCAGGTGGCGCTCCGCTGCTGGTCGGGGCGGACGGGCAGCCCGGTCGTCGCCCTGCACCCGCTCGCCCACCCGGAGGTCCACGAGGGCGGTGCGCTCGGGGCGGTGAGCGGACTGCGCACGGTCCACCCCACGGACGAGCCACGGCTGCCGACGGCCGAGGAGGTGCGCGACCACCCGGAGCCGTTCGGGACGCTGATGCTGGAACTGCCGCTGCGGGACGCGGGATTCGTGCTGCCGTCCTGGGAGGAGCTGGTCGACGTGGTGGAGGCGGCCCGCGAGCGGGACGCAGTGGTGCACGTCGACGGCGCGCGACTGTGGGAGTGCGCCCCGCACTTCGGGCGCGGGCTGCGCGAGATCGCCGGTCTCGCGGACAGCGTGTACGTGTCGTTCTACAAGTCGCTGGGCGGCCTGTCGGGGGCGGCGCTGGCCGGCCCGGAGGACGTCATGGAGGAGGCGCGGGTGTGGCGCCATCGGTACGGGGGGCTGCTCTTCCAGCAGTACCCGGCCGCGGTGTCGGCGCTGCGGGGCCTGGAGCGGGAGCTGCCGCGGCTGCCCTCGTACGTGGCGCACGCGCGCGTGGTGGCGGCCGGGTTGCGGGCCGGCTTCGAGGAGGCGGGGGTGCCGTGGTTCCGGATCCACCCGGAGCCGCCGCACACGCACCAGTTCCAGGTCTGGCTGCCGTACGACCCGGAGACGCTGACGACGGCGTCCCTGGCCCTCACGGAGGCGACGGACACGGTCCTCTTCCGAAGGTGGGCAGGGCCGGGCGCGGGCGGCCCGCCGGGGGTGGCGGTGACCGAGGTGACGGTGACGGAGCCGGGGCTCGCGTGGACGGAGGCGGACGTCCGGGAGGCGGTGCGGGAGTTCCTGTCGCGGGTGGGGTGAACCGGGGTGGTGAAGGGGTGAACCCGCCTCGCGCCGCCGGGCCCGGCCGCGGTCAGCAGGCGCCCGGGTGCAGCCAGCGGTCGAGCGCCGCGCAGAGGCGGTGACGGGGCCGGCCCGAGGGAGTGGTGCGGCAGCGGCGGTGGCGCCTGACGGCGCGGAGGGTCTCGATGTCGTGGGTGCCGGGGATCGGCGGTAGTCGATCGCGGTGCTGCTCGGCCCGGTAGCTGTCCAGGAGGTACTGGTGAAGGGCGTTCATGCACTTCACGATGGGCCGGGCGGGGGCCGCGGTCGCGCCGATTGACGGCCGCCGTCAAACGGGCGGCAGGGGGCCCGGCTCGACCCGCACCATAGGGGGGTGAGCGTGACCATCGACATCACCGGACTGCCGCACCAGCGGATCTCCTTCTGCCCCTCGCCGCTGGCCGAACTCGGCGCCGCCCTGCACGCGCTGTCCGAGCCCGGGCACCACCCCGGGCTGCACGGCTGGGCCACGACCACCGCGGCCGGGCTCGAGCCCGCGCTCGCCGACCGGATGCACGAGGCCGACTTCATGTGGAGGTCCACGCGCTCCGACTTCCTGCTGCCCGCCCAGCCGCGCGAGACGCTCGCCGAGGAGCTCGACGACCTCGACCGGATGACCGACGAGACCTACGTGGGGGCGGCGCTGGAGATCTCCTGCAGCACGCAGTACGCGGACGGCCTGCCCTCCCCGCTCGTCGACGCCCACTCCCGCCGCCGCGCTCTTGACCTGGCCGCCGCACGCGGCCCGCGCCAGGCCGCGTTCGTCGAGCGGATGCTCGCCGATCCGACCGGCACGCGCGCGTGGATCCGCCGGCTCCTGGAGGACTGCGACGACGCGTTCTTCGCCGACACCTGGCGCCGGGTCCGGGTCCAGCTCGCGGCCGACGCCCGGCACAAGACCGAACTGCTGCGCCGCAAGGGCCTCGCCGACGCCGTCGCCGCGGTCTCCCCGGCGATGAGCCTGGAGGAGGACGAGCGCGGCTCCCGGATAGCCGTCGACAAGCTGGTACTCGGCCGCACGACCGCCCAGGGCTCGGCGCTCACCTTCCTGCCGACCGCCTTCGGCCGACCGCATCTCATCGCCGTGCACGCACGCGGCTGGCAGCCGGTGATCCAGTACCCCGTATCCACCCGCGAACTCGCCGGCACCGCCCCCGTGGAGACGGTCAAACTCCGCCTGGAGGCCGTGGCCCACCCGATGCGGATGCGGATGTGCCGCAACCTCGCCCGCGCCTCGTACACGACGAGCGAGCTGGCCGACGCGTACGGCATCACCGCCCCGGAGGTCTCGCGCCACCTCGCCGTCCTGAAGAAGGCCGGGCTGCTCACCACCCAGCGCCGCGGCCGCTACGTCCTGCACCAGCTGGACGTGACCGTCGTCGCCCGCCTGGGCAGCGACTTCCTCGAAGCCGTCCTGCGCTAGGGCCTGTCCGGCGGATCAGGGTCGGACAGGCCGCGGACCCGGCCATGATCCGCCGGACAGGCCCTAGCGGCTCGAAGGGACCAGCTCTCAGTCGAAGCGGATGTGGGCGAGACCCACGCGCACCCGGCGCAGCCGGTGCCGCAACGGCCGGTCCGTGTTCGGCGCGAGCCGCAGCCCCGCGACCCCCGCCACCTCGTCCGCGACCTGCGGAACCGTCAGCCGGTCGGTACGGATGTGGTGCGCGAACTCCGGGCCGTTCAGCCGCTCCAGGCACACGTCCAGCTTGCTCACCGCGAAGCTCTCGCGCGTCACGGCTCAGACCGCCCCGCCGCCCGCCCGCACCAAACCCGTCTCGTACGCGAGCACCACCACCTGCACCCGGTCGCGCAGGTCCAGCTTCGTCAGGATGCGGCCGACGTGCGTCTTCACCGTCGCCTCCGAGAGCACCAGCCGGGCGGCGATCTCGCCGTTCGACAGACCCTGCGCCACCAGGAGCATCACCTCGCGCTCCCGGTCGGTGAGCCGGTCCAGCTCCTTGTGCTGCGGCTCCTTCCCCGACGAGGGCAGCATCGGCGAGAACCGGTCGAGCAGCCGGCGGGTGGTCGACGGGGCCACGACCGCGTCCCCGCTGTGCACGGACCGGATCGCGCCGAGCAGCTCGCCCGGCGGCACGTCCTTGAGCATGAAGCCGCTCGCCCCCGCCTTCAGCCCGGAGAAGGCGTACTCGTCCAGGTCGAAGGTGGTCAGGATCAGCACCTTGGGGGCGTCGGGCTCCCCGCAGATCCGCCGGGTCGTCTCGACCCCGTCGAGCTTGGGCATCCGTACGTCCATCAGCACCACGTCCACGGCCGTGGAGCGCAGCACCTCCAGCGCCTCCACGCCGTCGCCCGCCTCGGCGACGACGTCCATGTCCGGCTGGGCGGCGAGCACCATGCGGAAGCCGGTGCGCAGCAGCACCTGGTCGTCGACGAGCATCACGCGGATGGACATGAAGATCCTTAAAGGTCGTCAGTGGGCGGGCTTGAGGGGGAGCAGGGCGCTGATGCGGAAGCCGCCTCCCGGACGCGGCCCCGCGTCCAGGGTGCCGCCGACCATGCCGACCCGCTCGCGCATGCCGATCAGGCCGTGGCCCCGGCCGTCGGCGCCCCCGTCCTCGTACATCTCATGGGTCGCGCCCCGCCCGTCGTCCTCCACGAGAAGGCCGAGGCCGTCGTCGAAGTACACCAGGCGGACACTGGCCCCGGCGTCCGGGCCGCCGTGCTTGCGGGTGTTGGTGAGGGCTTCCTGGACGATCCGGTACGCGGTGAGTTCGACGCCGCTGGGCAGCGGCCGCGGCGTCCCCTCGATCCGGAAGTCGACGGTCAGACCGGCGCCGCGGACCTGCTCGACGAGGTCCTCGATCTGCTGGACGTCGGGCTGGGGCACGTACTCCCCCGCCTCCTTGTGCTCGCCGGTGCGCAGGATGCCGAGCAGCCGGCGCATCTCGGCGAGCGCCTGGCGGCCGGTGGAGGAGATCGTCTCCAGGGCCTGCTTGGCCTGCTCGGGCGAGGCGTCCAGGACGTAGGCGGCGCCGTCGGCCTGGACCACCATCACCGACACGTTGTGCGCGACGACGTCGTGGAGCTCGCGCGCGATCCGGGCGCGCTCGGCGGCGACCGCGACCTTGGCCTGCGCCTCGCGCTCCTGCTCCAGGCGGGAGGCGCGCTCCTCCAGCTGGGCGAAGTAGGCGCGGCGGGTGCGCAGGGAGTCGCCGAGCACCCAGGCGAGGGCGAACGGCACGGTCATGATCACCGTGAAGAAGATCTTCGCGAGGTTCGAACCGGGTCCCTCCATCGGCCAGCGCAGCTGGGAGAGCGTGGCCGCGCTCAGTCCGCCGATGAGCGCGACGCGGGAGGCCCAGCGCGGTCCGTCGCTCGACGCCACGGTGTAGATGATCACCAGGATGGCCAGGTCCGCGAAGAATGGCAGCAGGTCGAAGGCGAGCTGGGCGACGCTCAGGGCGACGGCGAGCAGCAGCATCTTCTCGGGCATCCGGCGGCGCAGCGCGACCACGAGCGAGTACAGCGCGGCGACGACGCCGTACGCGGCGGGGTTGTCGACCGGCGGGTAGGACGAGCCCACCCACAGCAGGGAGAACCCGAGGAGGACGACGGCCCAGAAGGTGTCGACGCCCGTCGGGTGTCTGCGGATGAAGTCGTAGAGGCGCTGCACGTAACCCAGCGTAGGGAAAGCAGATAGGTGCAGGGGTCAACCGTGGGGTCGATCCTTGGCGTGAGGGCCGTACTCCGCAAGGTGGAGACTGGGGCCCGTGACGGATGAGACGTGTCAGTGGCAGGGGTGGCGCGAGGCCACGGAGCAGGCGCTGTACGGGCCCGGGGGCTTCTTTCTGCGCCCCGAGGGCCCGGCCGGGCACTTCCGCACCTCGGTGCACGCGTCCCCGCTCTTCGCGGGGGCCGTGGCCCGGCTTCTGGCGCGGGTGGCGGAGGAGCTGGGGACGGACGAGGTCGCGTTCGTGGACGTGGGCGCGGGGCGCGGCGAGCTGTTGACGGGTGTGCTGGCCGCCTCGCCGGCGGGGCTTTCGGTACGGGCGTACGGCGTGGAGCGCGCCGCCCGGCCCGCGGGTCTCGACCCGCGGGTGGAGTGGACGGACCGGATGCCGGAAGGGGTCCGCGGACTGATCTTCGCGAACGAGTGGCTCGACAACGTGCCGGTGGACGTCGCGGCCGTCGACGAAGCGGGGGCCGTCCGGTACGTCGAGGTGCGGGCTGCGGACGGGGCGGAGCGGCTGGGGGGTGTCGTCGAGGGCCCGGACGCGGAGTGGCTGGAGCGGTGGTGGCCGCTGCGGGAGCCCGGTGAGCGGGCGGAGATCGGGCGGGCTCGGGACGAGGCGTGGGCGGCGGCGGTCGGCTCACTGGCGGCGGGGACGGCGGTGGCGGTGGACTACGGGCATGTACGTGAGTCCAGGCCGCCGTTCGGGACGCTGACGGGGTTCCGGGCGGGGCGGGAGGTGGAGCCGGTGCCGGACGGGTCGTGCGACGTGACGGCGCATGTGGCGATGGACGCGTGCGCCTCGGCCGGCGGGGGTGGGGAGCTGGTGACGCAGCGGGAGGCGTTGCGGGGGTTGGGGGTGAGCGGGGAGCGGCCGCCGCTTTCGCTGGCCTCGTCCGACCCCGCGGCGTACGTGCGGGCGCTCGCCGGGGCGGGCGAGGCGGCCGAGCTCACCGCGCGGGGTGGGCTGGGGGACTTCCTGTGGCTGACGCGGACGGTGCCGGGGCCACGGGCTGGACGGGCCTGACAGGGCGCCGCGCCTGTGGGCTGTGCCCACCCGTTCCGCCCCTGCGGAACAGTTGCCCACAGCGGGGTGGGGGAGGGTGGGGTCCGCCCCGCGGAACAGTTGCCCACAGCGGGGTGGGGGAGGGTGGGGTCCGCCCTGCGGAACGGGTGGCCACAACGGTTTGAGCAGAGGGGATACTGGCCCCATGACGGAGACGACGGTCGGAATCGGCGGGGCGGCGGAGAGCACCGACATGGTGCTGAACATCGGGCCGCAGCATCCCTCGACCCATGGTGTGCTCCGCCTCCGCCTCGTTCTGGACGGCGAGGTGATCCAGCACGCCGAGCCGGTCATCGGGTACATGCACCGCGGCGCCGAGAAGCTCTTCGAGGCGCGCGACTACCGGCAGATCATCATGCTCGCCAACCGGCACGACTGGCTGTCGGCGTTCTCCAACGAGCTCGGTGTCGTCATGGCCGTCGAGCGGATGCTCGGCATGGAGGTCCCCGAGCGGGCCGTCTGGACCCGCACCCTGCTCGCCGAGCTGAACCGGGTGCTCAACCACCTGATGTTCCTGGGGTCGTATCCCCTCGAACTGGGTGGTATCACCCCGGTCTTCCACGCGTTCCGGGAGCGCGAGGAGCTCCAGGCCGTGATGGAGGAGGTCTCCGGCGGCCGGATGCACTACATGTTCAACCGGGTCGGCGGGCTCAAGGAGGACCTGCCGGCCGGATGGCTCGGGCGGGCCCGCGAGGCCGTCGCCGACGTCCGGTCGCGGATGGACGTGTACGACAAGCTGGTTCTCGGCAACGAGATCTTCCGGGGCCGCACCCGGGGCGTCGGCGTGCTCACCCAGCAGACGGCGCACGCGTACGGCGTGTCCGGGCCCATCGCCCGCGCCTCCGGTGTCGACTTCGACCTTCGCCGCGACGAGCCGTATCTGGCCTACGGGGAGCTTCAGGACACGCTGAAGGTCGTCACCCGTGAGGAGGGCGACTGCCTCGCCCGCTTCGAGTGCCTCCTGGAGCAGACCCACAACTCCCTGGACCTCGCCGACGCCTGCCTCGAACGGCTCGACGAGCTCCCGCCGGGACCGATCAACCAGCGGCTGCCGAAGGTGCTCAAGGCGCCGGAGGGCCACACGTACGCCTGGACCGAGAACCCGCTCGGCATCAACGGCTACTACCTGGTCTCCAAGGGCGAGAAGACGCCCTACCGGCTCAAGCTCCGCTCGGCGTCGTTCAACAACATCCAGGCGCTGACCGAGCTGCTGCCGGGCACGCTGGTGGCCGACATGGTGGCGATCCTGGGTTCGCTCTTCTTCGTCGTCGGCGACATCGACAAGTAGCGGACGGGTGGTCCGCGGGACCGCCGGTCGTCAGCCGGTGTGGCGCATCACGACGAAGTCCTGCGGGCTCTTCTCCCCGGGCACGTGCCGCGCGACGCTCCAGCCCCAGCGCTCGTAACGCTCGCGCAGCTCCGGCACGTCGAGCGTGGTCAGCATGCGCGGCGCGGGCGCCTCGGCGAGCAGGGCGTCGTGCAGGGTGCGGCCCAGGCCACGGCCTTGGTGGGCGGGGACGACGACGAGTTCGACGAGCTCGAAGGTCTCCTCCCCGCCGGAGAGGGCGTTGTCCACCCAGCCGGCCGAGAAGCCGGTCAGGGCGCCGTCCGCGTCGAGGCCGGCCACGCAGCGGAAGCCCGGCTGCCCGGTGCGGGCGAGCAGCCGCTCCACGGTCCGCACGGCGCCTCGGGGTGTGTCGTGCCAGGGCGCGCCGCAGAAGGCCTGCGCGCACAGGGCTATCAACTCGTCCCGGCGTCCGGCCACTTCGTCGGCGCCGAGGACCGAGGTCACGAGTTCACGGCTCCGCGCAGTTCCGCCACGTCGATCTGCTCGGTCTCGTCGTGCGCGGTCAGGTCGATGACCTGGCCGATCGCCCGCTGCTCGGGGCTGCGGCGCGCGACGGTCGCGAGGACCTCCTCGCCCACCACGTCCGCGAGGTCGGCGTCCTGCACGGCCTCGATGGCGGCCGCCGCCTTCTGCATACCGAAGAAGTCGAAGCCTCCCTCGGGGCGCGGGGCGCGGCGCGCGGTGTAGGGGACGATCGCGGACGCGGCCGGGACGGGCCGGACGGCGGGCACGGCGGAGGGAGCGGGCACCACGGCGGTCGACGGACGAGCGTGCTGCTCGGTACCGGCGGCCGCCGCGTGCTTCCCCTGCGGCTCCTCCGTCTCCCGGGCGCGCTCGGCGAGATCGCGGCTGCGGGCCGCCTCCGCGGTACGGCGGGCCTCCTGGGCGGCGGCGTTGCGCGCGAGGTTGCGCAGGGCGTCGGCGGCCTGGCGGTACGCGGCCGGGGTCGGCGTGGACCCGGCGGCCGGCAGCTCCTTCGCCGGGGCGGCCGACTCCAGGGCGAGCTGCCGGCGGCCCTCCAGGGCGCTGGCCCGCTCGGTCTCGGCGGTGGCGTATCGGCGCAGCAGCGCCGCGTGCTCGCCCCGCAGCCCGGCGAGTTCGACCCGCTTGGAGCGCAGCTTCGCGTCGAGCTTGGCGCGCAGCTCGCGGGACTCCTCGAGGTCGGCCTCGAGCTCGGCTATCCGCTCCTCGGTCTTCCACTGGTCGGCGGTACGGGCCCGGGTCAGCTCGGCGACCTGCCGACCGGCGCTCCGGTCCCAACTGCGCATGATGACGCCACCGGTGACCGCGGCCGCCGCGGCGGCCGCCACCAGCAGCCTCAGCGCCACGGGATCGGCGAGCAGCCAGGCGCCCGCGGCACAGACGACCGACGCTCCGGCGACCGCCGAGGGCGGCAGGAGCTTGTGCAGAGGAGGGGAATGACGGTGGCGTCCACGTGGCATGGCCTGAAATTTACCGTGCGTAGGCGCCCTATGGGGTGTCGGCCCGGCAATCTCTTGGCCACTTCTCGCCGCCGTTCTCGCCGCCGGGCTCGCACCCCCGCCGGACCGGGCCGACTCCCCTTAGCCGGCCCCTACTTCTTGACCAGCCCCTTCGACTCCAGATAGGCCTTCGCGACGTCCTCGGGCTTCGCGCGCTCCGCGTCCACCTTGCGGTTCAGTTCGGCGAGATCGGCCGTCGTGAGGACCTTTGTGATCTTGTCGAGCGCGGCGGCTATCTCCGGCGACCCGGCGTCCTTGGCATTGACGACCGGCAGCACATTGTCGGCGTTCTGCAGCTTCTTGTCGTCGGTCAGGAAGACCAGACCGAAGCTCTCGACCGTCGCGTCCGTCGTGGTGGTCAGCACCAGCTGGTCCACGCCGTCCTTGACCGCCTGCTTGGACTGCGGCGTACCGACTCCCTTGGGGTCGATCCCCGTCACGTCGATCCCGTAGGTCTTCTTCAGGCCCGGTGCGCAGAACGGCCGTATCTCGCATTCGTCCCCGGCCGCGATCTTCACCTTCAGCTTGGCGGCGCCGAGATCGGAAAGCGTCGTCAGCTTGTTCTTCTCGGCGAATTCCTTGGACACCGCGAAGGCGTTCTGGTCGACCGCCTCGCCGACCGCGAGGACCTTCAGTCCGCGCGGCTCCGCGAGCTTCTTCAGCGCCTCCACCGTGGCCGCCGCGTCCCCGGAGGCGACCGGCTTCTCCTCGGGCGCCTTCGGACCGTTCACCTTGGCATTGAGGAATTCCGCGATCGTCGCCGCGTATTCCGGTACGACGTCGATCTCGCCCTTCTCCAGCGAGGGTTCGTACAGCTCACGGTTCTTCACCGTGGTGACGGTCGCGGAGTATCCGGCGTCGTTCAGCACCTGCGCGTACAGCTCCGCGAGCACCTTCGACTCCGTGAACGCGGCGGCGCCCACGACGAGCGAGCCCTTGCCCGAACCCGCCGACGGCGCACTGCTCTTCTCCAGGCTGTCGCCGCCGCACGCGGCGAGCCCGGCGGCCAGCGCCGCCACGCCCAGT
The DNA here is from genome assembly GCF_040645695.1 of Streptomyces sp. NPDC046712. Taxonomy (NCBI): domain Bacteria; kingdom Bacillati; phylum Actinomycetota; class Actinomycetes; order Kitasatosporales; family Streptomycetaceae; genus Streptomyces; species Streptomyces sp. NPDC046712. The sequence goes on from NZ_JBEYYW010000013.1 coordinate 57,826, forward strand.
ACCGCACCCGCGGTGCGCGAGGTCCTGCTCACGAGATCACCCATTCCGTTCGTCGTCCATCGTTCCGTGGTCCGTCGTCAGCGGTCCCGGCCGTCACGGCGTCCTGCGGCCGAGCAGCCGGTCCGCCCCCACCAGCACCGCCTCCACCAGGAGCGCGAGCAGCGCCACGAGCAGCGCGCCCGCGACCACCTGCGGGGTGTTGTACGTGTTGAATCCGGCGGTGATGATCCGGCCCAGGCCCCCCTGGCCGACCATCGCCGCGATGGTCGCCGTGGCGACCACCTGCACGGCGGCCGACCGCAGGCCCGTCATGACCAGCGGGCGGGCGAGCGGAAGTTCGACCTTCCCGAACACCTGCCCGCCCGACATGCCCATCCCCCGAGCGGCCTCGACCACCGCCCGGTCCACCTCCCGCATCCCCACGTACGCGTTGGTGAGCAGCGGCGGCACCGCGAAGAGGACCAGTGCGATCACCGTCGGCACGTAGCCCGCGTTGCGCAGCGGCGACACCATGAACAGGGCAAGCACCGCGAAGACGGGAATCGCCCGCCCGGCGTTGGAGACGTTGACGGCGACCGTGCCGCCCTTGCCCAGGTGCCCGAGCCCGAGACCCACCGGCAGTGCGACGGCGCAGGCGATCAGCAGCGCGACCCCGCTCACGTACACATGCTCACCGAGCCGGTGCCACACCCCGCCGTCACCCGCCCAGTTGGCACCGGTGGTCAGCCAGCTCCAGGCGTCCGCCACGACCCCCATGTCACTCGCCCCCCGCCGCGGTACGTATCCGGGTCCACGGTGTGAGCAGCCGCTGGACGCCCAGGAGCAGCAGATCCGCGGCGACCGCGAGGAGCACGCACAGCACGGAGGCGGCGAGCACCTGCGCCTTGAAGAAGGTCGGCAGGGCGTCCTCGATGAGGTTGCCGAGCCCGCCGCGCCCGACGATCGAGCCGACCGTCGTCAGCGCGATGGTGGAGACCGTCGCCATGCGTATGCCGGCCATCAGGGCCGGCAGCGCGAGGGGCAGTTCGACCTCCCACAGCATGCGGCCCGCGCCGTACCCCATGCCGCGCGCGGCCTCCCGCGTCTCGGCCGGCACCGCCTCAAGGCCCGCCAGGATGTTCCGTACGAGGATCGTCAGCGAATACAGCACGAGTCCGGTCACCACCAGCGCCGCCGAGAGCCCGAAGAAGGGCAGCAGCAGCGAGAACATCGCCAGGGACGGAATCGTGTACAGCAGCGTCGTGAGGCCGAGGACCGGACCGGCGAGGCGCGGCCGGGCGCGCACCAGCAGCGCCATCGGGAAGGCGACGGCGAGCCCGATCAGTACGGACACGACCGTGATTCCCACATGTTGAACCGTCGCGTCGGTCAACTCCTGGCTCCGGGTGCGCAGATACTCGCCGCAGATCCAGTCGTTCGTCACCAGACAATTCGACCCGCTCATCTGCCCTCCCCCCGGTCGCCCACCGCTGCCGAACGTATGTCCAGCGACCCTAACCCCGCCACTGACAATCACCGAGGACCGCCACAATGCGGCAACACGCCCTTCACACGCCCTCGGCCGCCGACCGTCAGAATGGGGAACCATGATCCGGTTCGAGCAGGTGACCAAGCGGTACGCGGACGGCACGACGGCCGTCGACGACCTCTCCTTCGAGGTCGCCGAGGGGGAACTGGTCACGCTCGTCGGCCCGTCCGGCTGCGGCAAGACCACCACGATGAAGATGGTGAACCGGCTCATCGAACCGACCGAGGGACGCATCCTCCTCGGCGGCGAGGACATATCCACGATCGACCCGGTCCAGCTGCGCCGCCGGATCGGTTACGTCATCCAGCAGGTCGGGCTCTTCCCGCACCGCACGGTCCTCGACAACACCGCGACCGTCCCCCACCTCCTGGGCGCCCCCCGCGCCCGGGCACGCGCCCGCGCCGCCGAGCTCCTCGACCTCGTCGGCCTCGACCCGAAGAAGTACGGCGACCGCTACCCCGACCAGCTCTCCGGCGGACAGCGCCAGCGCGTCGGCGTGGCCCGCGCGCTCGCCGCCGACCCGCCCGTGCTGCTGATGGACGAGCCCTTCGGCGCGGTCGACCCCGTCGTCCGCGAGCATCTGCAGAACGAGTTCCTCCGGCTTCAGGCCCAGGTCCGCAAGACCGTCCTGCTGGTCACCCACGACCTGGAGGAGGCCGTCCGCCTCGGCGACCGCATCGCCGTCTACGGACAGGGCACGATCGAGCAGTTCGACACGCCCGCCAGGGTGCTCGGCGCCCCCGCCACCCCGTACGTCGCCGAGTTCGTCGGCGCCGACCGCGGCCTCAAGCGGCTCTCCGTCACCCCGGTCGACCGCGCCGCCCTGGAGGAGGCCCCGGTCCTGCGGCCGGGCGAGGCCGCCTCCGACGCTCCCTGGTCCGTCGTCCTCGACGCCGACGGCCGTCCGGAGGGCTGGGTGTCGGCGGACGATCCCGGCCGCACCCGCCCGACCCCCGCACCGGTCCCGCTCGGCGCCTCCCTACGGGAGGCGCTGGCGGCGCTCCTCCAGGACGACACCGGCTGGCTCCCCGTCACCGACCCCGCCGACGGCGGCCGTTACGCCGGCGTCCTCACCCCGGCGGGCGTCCACCGGGCGCTGCGCGCGGCCACCGAGGCCGAGGAGACCGCACTCAGTTCGCGCTGAGCCGCCCGCTCATCCACACCAGCCCCGGCGGGATCTCCCGGTTCCAGGTGTTGAAGTTGTGCCCGCCGCTGTCGAGCGTGATCGAGGAGACCCGCGCCGGGGCCTTGACCTTCTTGATGAAGTCGAGGGTCGCCCCGCGGTTGTCCTCGCCCTGCTTCGACGTGGTCACGAGGAACGACGACCTCCCCTGCGGCGCGTGGTCCAGGCTCCACAGCAGATCGGCCCGCTTGCGCGCCGCACCGTCACCCCGGAACAGATCACCCGTCGTCACGTCCTCCGCCGCCTTGTAGTACGCCGAGAACCCCGCGCCCGCCGCGAACCGGTCCGGATGGTGCAGCGCGATCTTCAGCGCACAGTAACCGCCGGTCGAGTTCCCCATGAAGCCCCAGTTCCGCGCCTTCGTCCCCACCCGGTACGTCTCCGAGACCGCCTTCGGCAGGTCCTCGGCGAAGAAGGTCTCGGTCTGCGGCCCGCCAGGGATGTCCACGCACTCGGTGTCCCGGGGCGGCGCCACGGTCGGGCGCAGCATCACCAGGATCATCGGCCGCATCTTCTTCTCCTTGGCCTGCAGAAAGGCCGTCTTCGGGTACTTCAGCCCCTTGAGGAGGTTCTCGGCCGTGCCCGGGTAGCCGGTCAGCACCACCGATGCCGGGAACGTGCTCGTCGCGTACTCCTTCTGGAAGTACTCCGGCGGCAGATACACATAGGCCGGGGAGTCGATCTTCGACTTCTCGCCGGCGACGACGACCTTCTGAATCTGGCCGCCGACCGCCGGACGGCCACCGCCCGGCACATCCAGCGCCTGCGTGCCGACGACCTTGATGTCCTTGGAGGCGGCCGAGTGGTCGACGACCACCCCCATGTCCTGCTCCTGACCGAAGAGGTCCGCCCAGGAGCCGTAGAACAGGAAGGAATTGTTCGCCGCGAGACCGACCGAGGCGAACAGCGCGAGCTGGGTGGCGAGCAGCAACCCGATCCTGCCGAGGACGGACCGCACGCCGCCACGGGCCAACCGCGGCCACAGCCAGACCGTGGCCGCGAACAGCACCACCGCCACCACGACGGCCAGCGCCAGAACCTTGCTGCTGGTGAGACCCATGAGACGCCCGAGCCCTCTTCCTCAGAATTTCCCGTACCCGAATGAACCCGCTTCCCCGCGACGCCGTCCTAGAAGGCGCAAAACCTCCGGCACGGCCCGCCCCTGACCACCGCGCGGCCGCCGGACCACACAATCTCTCGCGGAACCACGGGAAGCACGGGAAGCGATGTCTGTCACGGTAGATGGGGACAAATCAGGATCGGTTCCGGTTCGGGTACGCCGGATTCTGCGCGGACCTCGCCCCGAGAAGGTCCCCTCCCTCGTCGGTACGGCCTGCACCCTCATCGGCCTGATCGACATCGCAGCGGGCGTCTTCCCGCGCTTCCGGGCCAGCCGGATGCACGCACTCGCCGAAGTCCTGCCCGGCACCCTCGGACCGCTCTCCGCGGCCCTCTCCCTCAGCGCCGGCGTCCTGCTCCTGCTGCTCGCCCACGGCCTCAAGCGCCACAAGCGCCGCGCCTGGCGGGCCGCCGTCGTCCTGCTGCCCCTCGGCGCCGCCGCCCAGTTCGTCTGGCGCCACTCGGTCCTCGGCGCCCTGCTCTCCCTCGCACTGCTCACCCTGCTGCTGCGCCACCGGGACCAGTTCGCCGCCCTGCCCGACCCCCGCAGCCGCTGGAAGGCGCTCGCCAACTTCGTCGTCATGGGCGCCGGCTCCATCGTCCTCGGCCTGGTCATCGTCAGCGCCCACCCGCGCCGCGTCATCGGCAGCCCCAGCCTCACCGACCGCCTCGAACACGTCCTGTACGGACTCTTCGGCTTCGAAGGCCCCGTCGGCTACACCGGCAACGTCGACTGGACCGTCGGCTACTCCCTCGGCGCCCTCGGCATGCTGACCGCCCTCACCACCATCTACCTGGCCTTCCGCCCCGAACACCCCGCCGCCCGGCTCACCGAGGACGACGAGACCAGGCTGCGCGCCCTCCTCGACAAGCACGGCGGCCGCGACTCCCTGGGCCACTTCGCCCTCCGCCGCGACAAGGGCGTCGTCTTCTCCCCCAGCGGCAAGGCCGCCGTCTGCTACCGCGTCGTCTCCGGCGTCATGCTCGCCAGCGGCGACCCCATCGGCGACGTCGAGGCATGGCCCGGCGCCATCGACCGCTTCATGGACGAGGCCAAGGCCCACTCCTGGACCCCCGCCGTCATGGGCTGCTCCGAGACCGGCGGTGAGGTCTGGACCCGCGAGACCGGCCTCGACGCCCTCGAACTGGGCGACGAGGCGGTGGTGGACGTCGCGGATTTCTCCCTCTCCGGGCGCGCCATGCGCAATGTGCGCCAGATGGTGAAGCGCATCGAGCGCAACGGCTACACCACCAAGGTCCGCCGCGTCCGTGACCTGTCCGACGGCGAACTCGCCCGCGTCCGCCGCGCCGCCGCCGACTGGCGCGGCACCGACACCGAGCGCGGCTTCTCCATGGCGCTCGGCCGGATCGGCGACCCCGGCGACGGAGACGCCGTCATAGCGACCGCCCACAAGGACGATCCCGACTCCCCGTACGGCGACCTCAAGGCGATCATCCACTTCGTCCCCTGGGGCACGGACGGCATGTCCCTCGAACTCATGCGCCGCGACCGCTCCGCCGACCCCGGCATGAACGAACTGCTCATCGTCGCCGCCCTCCAGGAATCCCCCCGCCTGGGCATCGAACGCGTCTCGCTCAACTTCGCCATGTTCCGCTCCGCCCTCGCCCGCGGCGAGAAGATCGGCGCGGGACCCGTCCTGCGGGTCTGGCGCGGACTCCTGGTCTTCCTCTCCCGCTGGTTCCAGATCGAGTCCCTGTACAAGTTCAACGCGAAGTTCCGGCCCCGCTGGGAACCCCGCTTCGTCGTCTACCGCAAGAGCCGTGACCTGCCCCGTATCGGCTTCGCCGCCATGCAGGCCGAGGGCTTCGTGAGCCTCGAACTGCCCCGCCCCTTCGCCCGCCGCAAGGCCGCCGCCGAGGCCCGCCCCTGCGCCCACATCGTCGCCCCGCACCCGGACCGGGAAGTCCGGGCGGCCTGACCACACGGGCGGGCCTGACCGGCACCCCCGGACCGGGCAGCCCCTAGTCTGGACATATGAGTACGTCGATCGGTCGGGGCACGGCCTGGGGCCTGCCGGAGTGGGACCGCTGCGCGGTCATGGGCGTCGTGAACGTGACGCCGGACTCCTTCTCCGACGGCGGCCGCTGGTTCGACACCACGGCCGCCGTCAAGCACGGGCTCGACCTGGTCGCCGAAGGCGCCGACCTCGTCGACGTCGGCGGCGAATCCACCCGCCCCGGCGCCAGCCGCGTCGACGAGGAGGAGGAACTGCGCCGGGTCGTCCCCGTCGTCCGCGGCCTCGCCGCCGAAGGCGTCACGGTCTCCGTCGACACCATGCGCGCCTCCGTCGCCCGCGCGGCCGTCGCGGCCGGGGCCACCCTCGTCAACGACGTCAGCGGCGGCCTCGCCGACCCGGACATGGTCCCCGCCGTCGCCGCCGCCGAGGTCCCCTTCGTCGTCATGCACTGGCGCGGATTCAGCCAGGACATGAACAGCCTCGCCGTCTACGACGACGTCGTCGGCGAGGTCCTCACCGAACTGCGCCACCGCATGGAGGCCGTCGTCGAAGGCGGCATCGCCCCCGAGCGGATCGTCATCGACCCCGGCCTCGGCTTCGCCAAACTCGCCCCCCACGACCTCGCCCTCGTCGCCCACCTCCCCGAACTCCGCGCCCTCGGCAGGCCCCTGCTCGTGGCCGCCTCCCGCAAGCGCTTCCTCGGCCACGTCCTGGCCCGCGAAGGCGCCGCCCCGCCCCCCGCACGCGAACGCGACGCCGCCACCGCCGCCGTCTCCGCCATCGCCGCCCACGAGGGCGCCTGGGCCGTCCGGGTCCACGAGGTACGGGCCACCGCCGACGCCGTCCGGGTCGCCAGAGCCGTCGAGGGAGCCGCGTGACCCACCAGACCGACACCGAAGCGGTCGAGGCCGCCAACACCGCCTTCTACGAGGCGATGGAGCGCGGCGACTTCGAGGAGATCTCCGAGCTCTGGCTCGACGACGGCGCCACCCCGATCAGCTGCGTCCACCCCGGCTGGCCCGTGCTCACCGGCCGCGGCGAGGTACTCCGCTCGTACGCCCTGATCATGGCGAACACCGAGTACATCCAGTTCTTCCTGACCGATGTGCAGATCTCCCTCGCCGGCGATGTGGCCGTCGTCACCTGCACCGAGAACATCCTCAGCGGCGGACCGGCCGAGGACGGGGCCGAACTCGGACCCCTCGTGGGCCAGCTCGTGGTCGCCACCAATGTGTTCCGCCGCACATTCGAGGGCTGGCGGATCTGGTCCCACCACGGCTCCCCGGTCCTCACCGAATCGGACGAGGAAGAGGACGAGGAACCCGGCTCCTGACGGGATTCCCGGGGCCTTTCGGGTGACCACCGGGATTGGAATCCACCGCTCTGGGTAGGGGCCGCACCCAGCCCCTGTGGCCCTCGCCTCAGCCCCCCGTGGGCAAGCGCTGTCGGTGCCCGCGGGTAGATTCGATTCCGGACACCCGGCCGTCCGCACCCGGCTGCGTGGCCACAAGAACTACGACAGCAGGAGTGATTCGCGTGGATCGTGTCGCGCTGCGCGGCCTCAAGGCCCGAGGACACCACGGCGTCTTCCCCAAGGAGCGCGAGGAAGGCCAGACCTTCATCGTGGACCTCGTCCTCAGCCTGGACACCCGCCCCGCGGCAGCCGACGACGACCTGACGAAGACCGTGCACTACGGCGTCGTCGCTGAGGAAGTCGTCGATGTCGTCCAGGGCGAGCCGGTGGACCTGATCGAGACGCTCGCCGAGCGGATCGCCGAACAGTGCCTCAAGCACGCCGGCGTCCAGGAGGTCGAGGTCGTCGTCCACAAGCCGGACGCGCCCATCACGGTCCCCTTCGACGACGTGACCATCACCATCACCCGGAGCCGAGTATGAACAGCACGCAGAGCGACCCCACCGTGCAGCCCGTACCCGCCTCCGTCGTCGAGGCGGTCGACGCCGCCGACGTGACGCTCTCCAACCCCAAATGGGCCGTCATCGCCCTGGGCGCCAACCTCGGCAACCGCCTGGAGACCCTCCAGGGCGCCGTCGACGCCCTGGAGGACACCCCCGGCCTGCGGGTCAAGGCCGTCTCCCCGGTGTACGAGACGGAGCCCTGGGGCGTCGAGCCCGGCTCCCAGCCCTCGTACCTCAACGCGGTCGCCCTGGTGAAGACCACGCTGCCGCCCAGCTCCCTCCTGGAGCGGGCCCACGCCGTCGAAGAAGCCTTCCACCGGATCCGCGAGGAGCGCTGGGGCGCGCGCACCATCGACGTCGACATCGTCGCGTACGCCGACGTGGTCTCCGACGACCCCGTCCTCACGCTCCCCCACCCCCGCGCCCACCAGCGCGCCTTCGTCCTCGCCCCCTGGCACGACGTGGACCCCGAGGCCCAGCTGCCCGGACACGGCCCGGTCGCGGACCTGCTCACGACGGTCGGCGACGCCGGCGTCGTGCCACGTGCCGACCTGGAACTCCGTCTGCCCGAGTAGTCGTTACGCTCGTGGGACACCACCCGCGCGACGACACGAAGGACACCCGGTGAAACAACTGCGGCTCAAGGTTCTCGCCGGACTGTTCATCGTGGCCGGAATCCTGTCCTGGGGCGCCGCGCGCCTCTGGGACGCGGTGGGCACCCTGCCCAGCGTGCCGCTCGCCGCGCCGATCGTCCTCGCGGCGATCGCGGTCGTCCTGACGGCCACCGCCCTGTCGCTGCGCGCCCGTCTGAAGGCCCAGCGCGAGCGCCGGCCGGGCGCGAAGGGAGTGGAACCGCTGATGGCGGCCCGCGCGGTGGTCTTCGGCCAGGCGAGCGCCCTGGTCGCCGCCCTGGTCGCCGGCATGTACGGCGGCACGGGCGTCTTCCTCCTCGGCTCCCTGGACATCCCGGCCCGCCGCGACCAGGCGATCTACGCCGGCTTCTCGGTCCTGGCCGGCATCGGCGTGATCGCGGCGGCCCTGTTCCTCGAGCACGTCTGCAAGCTCCCGGAGGACGAGGACCACAACGGCAAGGGCACAGCGCCGGTGGCCTAGGCCCTAGCGGCAGAGCGCGTCGATCTCCTCGGAGAACATCGCGAACTCGGCCTGCGCCTCGACGACGATCTCCCGGGCGGCCCGACGCCCGGCCACCGCCGCGTCCGGCCGCGCACACCAGATCGCGGCGAGCCCGCCGGCCCCGCCCTGCCCGAAGACCCGGAATGCGCCGCCTTCGAGCTCGTGGTCACCAGGGCGGACGGCTCGCTGCTAGCGGGCCAGTATCAGGGACATGGCCTCGGCTCGCGTCGTAGCGTCACGCAGTTGGCCACGCACTGCCGAGGTCGTCGTCTTCGCGCCCGGCTTGCGGACTCCACGCAGGGACATGCACATGTGCTCGGCCTCGATGACGACGATCGCGCCACGCGCCTCCAGGATCTCCATGAGCGAGTCCGCGATCTGCGTCGTCAGCCGCTCCTGCACCTGCGGACGCCGGGCGAAGACATCGACGAGACGCGCCAGCTTGGACAACCCCGTAATCTTGCCCGATTCGGCGGGAATGTAACCGATGTGAGCTACGCCATGGAATGGCAGCAAATGATGCTCACAGGTAGCCATCACTTCGATGTCCTTCACCAGGACCATCTCGTCGTGACCCAGGTCGAACGTCGTCGTCAGAACCTCTTCGGGCTTCTGCCACAGGCCCGCGAAGAGTTCCCTGTACGCCCGCGCCACGCGCGCCGGAGTCTCGCGCAGGCCCTCGCGGTCCGGGTCCTCGCCGACCGCGATGAGGAGCTCTCGTACGGCGTTCTCGGCGCGCTTCTCGTCGTACTCGCCGATCGTGCCCTCGCCGTCCAGCGTCACCGGGTCGGTCATCTGTGCCTCGTTCCATCTGAGCCATGGCGCGAAAAATGCCGCGCCCCCACAGGCTAGAACCTGTCGGGGCGCGGCATCCATTCCGGGGGGCGGAGGTCAGGCCTCCGGGGCCTCCTCGGGGGCGACCTCGATCGCCTTCGTGGTGTCCACCGTCGCGCTGCCGTTCGCGCCGTTCGTCAGTGCCAGCTCCTTGGGGGAGAGCACCGGCGGGCGGGTCGAGGGCGTGCGGCGGGAGGAGCCGGTCCACGCGGGGCGGGCCGGGCGCTTGACGATCGGGGCGAAGATCTCGGCGATCTCCTCCTTGCCCAGCGTCTCCTTCTCGAGGAGCTGCAGGACCAGGTTGTCGAGGACGTCACGGTTCTCGACGAGGATCTCCCACGCCTCGTTGTGCGCGGTCTCGATGAGCTTCTTGACCTCTTCGTCGACCAGCGCGGCGACCTCTTCCGAGTAGTCGCGCTGGTGCGCCATCTCACGGCCGAGGAACGGTTCGGTGTTGTCGCCACCGAACTTGATCGCGCCGAGCCGCTCGGTCATGCCGTACTGCGTGACCATCGCGCGTGCGGTGGCCGTGGCCTTCTCGATGTCGTTCGCCGCGCCCGTGGTCGGGTCGTGGAAGACCAGCTCCTCGGCCGCGCGCCCGCCCAGCATGTACGCCAGTTGGTCGAGCATCTCGTTGCGCGTGGTCGAGTACTTGTCCTCGTCCGGGAGCACCATCGTGTAGCCCAGGGCCCGGCCGCGGGACAGGATCGTGATCTTGTGGACCGGGTCGGAGTTCGGCGAGGCCGCCGCGACCAGGGCGTGACCGCCCTCGTGGTACGCGGTGATCTTCTTCTCCTTGTCCGACATGATCCGGGTCCGCTTCTGCGGGCCCGCGACCACACGGTCGATCGCCTCGTCCAGGGAGTGGTTGTCGATCAGCTTCTTGTCCGAGCGGGCGGTGAGCAGCGCCGCCTCGTTCAGGACGTTGGAGAGATCGGCACCGGTGAAGCCGGGGGTGCGGCGGGCGACGGCGCCGAGGTCGACGTCCGGGGCGACCGGCTTGCCCTTCTGGTGGACCTTGAGGATCTCCAGACGGCCCTGCATGTCCGGGCGGTCGACGGCGATCTGCCGGTCGAAGCGGCCGGGGCGCAGCAGCGCCGGGTCGAGGATGTCGGGCCGGTTCGTGGCGGCGATCAGGATGACGCCGCCCTTCACGTCGAAGCCGTCCATCTCGACGAGGAGCTGGTTGAGGGTCTGCTCGCGCTCGTCGTGGCCACCGCCGAGACCGGCACCGCGGTGACGGCCGACGGCGTCGATCTCGTCGACGAAGACGATCGCCGGGGCGTTCGCCTTGGCCTGCTCGAAGAGGTCGCGGACACGGGAGGCACCGACACCGACGAACATCTCGACGAAGTCGGAGCCGGAGATCGAGTAGAACGGCACGCCGGCCTCGCCCGCGACGGCGCGTGCGAGCAGGGTCTTGCCGGTTCCGGGCGGGCCGTAGAGCAGCACACCCTTGGGGATCTTGGCGCCGACGGCCTGGAACTTCGCCGGCTCCTGGAGGAACTCCTTGATCTCGTGGAGTTCCTCGACGGCCTCGTCGGAGCCCGCCACGTCGGCGAAGGTGGTCTTCGGGGTGTCCTTGGTGATCAGCTTGGCCTTGGACTTCCCGAAGTTCATGACTCGGGAGCCGCCGCCCTGCATCTGGTTCATCAGGAACAGGAAGACGACCACGATGAGGACGAACGGGAGCAGCGAGAGCAGCACCGACAGGAACGGGCTCTGCCGCTCCGGGGAGACGGTGTAGCCCTTGTCCAGGGCGCCGGAGGCGGCCTGGTCCTGGAGCGTGGTGGTCAGGTTGGCGCCCTGGTCACCGATGTAGCTGGCCTGGATCTTGGTGCTGCCGCCGTACTTGTCCTTGTCGGCGCCCTTCTTGAGCTCGACCTTGATGACCTGCTCGTCGCCGGTCGTCAGCTTGACCTGGTCGGCCTGCTTGTCGTTGATCGCCTGGACGACCCTGCTGGTGTCCACTGTCTTGTAGCCCTCGGACGAGCCGACGACCTGCATCAGCACGACCACGGCGAGGACGGCCAGCACGATCCACATGACCGGCCCACGGAAGTATCGCTTCACGTCCATCCATACGGAGCGAGAACGCTCCGTCCCTCCTGCCCGTAGGTAAATGCTGCTGTGAGAGCTGCTATGAGAAAAAGCTGTTCTTCGGAAGGTACCTCAGCACGGGGACCCGTGACCGCCTTCCCTTGCTCCAACGGCGGGAGGGCGGTACGGGTTCCCGTGCCTCAGCCGCCGTAGACGTGCGGCGCGAGAGTGCCGACGAAGGGGAGGTTGCGGTACTTCTCCGCGTAGTCGAGTCCGTACCCGACGACGAACTCGTTGGGGATGTCGAATCCGATCCACTTCACATCGATCGCGACCTTCGCGGCGTCCGGCTTGCGCAGGAGCGTGCAGACCTCGAGGGAGGCCGGCTCGCGCGAGCCGAGGTTGGACAGCAGCCACGACAGCGTCAGGCCGGAGTCGATGATGTCCTCGACGATCAGGACGTGCTTGCCCTTGATGTCGGTGTCGAGGTCCTTGAGGATCCGGACGACGCCGGAGGACTGGGTGCCGGCGCCGTAGGAGGAGACGGCCATCCAATCCATGGTGACGGGGGTGGACAGCGCGCGCGCCAGGTCCGCCATCACCATCACGGCGCCCTTGAGGACGCCGACGATGAGCAGGTCCTTGCCCGCGTACTCCGCGTCGATCTTCGCGGCCAGCTCGGCCAGCTTCGCGTCGATCTCTTCCTTGGTGATGAGCACCGACTTGAGGTCGGTGCCCATGTCCTTCTCGTTCACCCGGGTCACTTTCGTTGCAGCTTGCGTCAGCCTTGCCGAATGACCAGTCTGCCACCCTGCCGCCGTGCCTCGACGCGGCCGGGCAGATTGATGGCGCCTTGGCCGCGCCAGCCGGTGATCAGCCGGTCGACCTCTTCGATGTGGCGGGCGAAGAGGGAACCGGCGGGTGCGCCCTCGGCGATCATGGCGCGGCGCAGGATGCGGCGGCGGACGGCGGGCGGGAGCCCGAAGAGCTTGGCGCATTCGAGCCGGCCGGCCTCGTCGCGTACGGCGGTCTCGGCGTCGGCGGCCCAGGAGTCGAGGGCGTCGGCGTCGTCGCGGGAGAGCTGGGCCGTCCGGGCGAGGGCTTCGACGACGCCTTTGCCGAGCGCCTTCTCCAGGGCGGGGAGGCCTTCGTGGCGGAGCCGGGAGCGGGTGTAGGCGGGGTCCGCGTTGTGGGGGTCGTCCCAGACGGCCAGTTCCTGGGCGACGCAGGCCTTGCGGACGGTCTGCCGGTCGAGCTCCAGGAAGGGGCGGCGGTAGCGTCCGGCGGCGCCGGAGATGGCGGCCATGCCGGAGAGCGAGCGGATGCCGGAGCCTCGGGCGAGGCCGAGGAGGACGGTTTCAGCTTGGTCGTCGCGGGTGTGGCCGAGCAGCACGGCGGCGGCGGCGTGGCGTTCGGCGGCCTCGTCGAGGGCGGCGTAGCGGGCGTCGCGGGCGGCTGCCTCGGGCCCTCCTTCGCGGCCGACGGTGACGGTGACGGCTTCGACGGGGCCGAGTCCGAGCGCGGCCATGCGGCCGGCGACCTCGGTGGCGCGCTGGTCGGAGCCGTCCTGGAGGCCGTGGTCGACGGTGATGCCGCCGGCGCGGACGGGGAGTTTGCGGGCTTCGAAGGCGAGTGCGGAGGCGAGCGCCATGGAGTCGGCGCCGCCGGAGCAGGCGACGAGCACGAGTGGGTGCTGGTCGGGTGTCGCGGCGGGGTCTGTCTGATGCTCGGTGATGACGTCGTGGAGTACGCGGCGGACCGCCAGGCGTATCGCCGCGACCGCAGGATGGGGACCCATGTCCGGTGCCCTTCGTGATGGAGTGGGGTGCCTCGGTCGGAGTCTTAACGGTCGGAAGAGGGGGTTCGGTCACTCAGAGTGCGTCGATGGTGACAGAACCTGGCCGTTACCCGAGCATTGCACGCCCCACCCTTTGCCTAGGGTCCCTCGGATGGGTGATTGGAGGCGAGTTCTTCCGTCGTACGCCGCACCCGTCTCACGAGTCTGCCTTACGGTGCACCCTCGCGACCCAGTCCGCCGGTTCGGCGATCTCCGCCTTGGTGGGGAGTGTGTTCGGCGAGGTCCATACGCGGTTGAAGCCGTCCATGCCGACCTGGTCGACGACGGCCCGGACGAAGCGCTCTCCGTCGCGGTACTGGCGCAGTTTGGCGTCGAGGCCGAGGAGCTTGCGCAGGGCGAGGTCGAGTCGGGAGGCGCCGCGGGCGCGGCGCTGCTGGAACTTCTCGCGGATCTCGGCGACGGAGGGCACGACCTGGGGGCCGACGCCGTCCATGACGTAGTCGGCGTGGCCTTCGAGGAGGGACATGACGGCGGTGAGGCGGCCGAGGATCTCGCGCTGCTCAGGGGTCTGCACCAGTTCGACGAGTGAGGGGGCGGGCTCGCCCTCCTCGCCCTCGGGGCGGCCGCCGACGAAGGCCTGGGCGGCCTCGCGCAGTCGCTCGACGACGGTGGAGGGGTCGACCTCGGTGGCGCCGAGGAAGGACTGGATCTCGCCCTGGAGGTGGTCGCGGAGCCAGGGCACGGCGGTGAACTGGGTGCGGTGGGTCTCCTCGTGGAGGCAGACCCAGAGCCGGAAGTCGTGGGGGGCGACGGCGAGTTCGCGTTCGACGTGGACGATGTTGGGGGCGACGAGCAGGAGCCGGCCGCCGCCGTTGTCGCCGGCGGGGAGTTCGCGGGTGGCGGGGGCGAAGGTCTCGTACTGGCCGAGGATCCGGGAGGCGAGGAAGGACAGCAGCATGCCCAGCTCGACGCCGGTGACCTTGCCGCCCACGGCGCCCAGCATCGTCCCGCCGGGCGTGTTGGAGCGGCGCTCCTGCATCTTGTCGAGGAGCGGGGAGAGCAGTTCGCGGAAGCCGGCGACGTTGGCCCTGACCCAGCCGGCCCGGTCCACGACGAGGACGGGTGTGTCCCGTGGTTCGTGGCCTTCGGGGATCATCCGGGTGAAGGCCCTGACGTGTTCCTCGGACGCCTTGGCGTGGCGTCGGAGCTCCGCGACCACCTCGCGGGCCTCGTCACGGCTCACCTCGGGTCCCGGCCTCAGTAGGCGGGTCGCGGTCGCGACCGCGAGATTCCAGTCGACCATCTCGGCACCACCGATGCTCGTCATGCGTCAACCGTACGTTCTTGTCGCCTGTTCGGTGAGGGTTCGGACCTGTTCAGCCGAGGGGGGCGAGGGCGGCGGAGAGTCGGTCGAGGGCGGGCTGGGCCGTGTAGGGGGAGGGGGTTCGGCCGGCGAGGAAGGCGAAGGCGAGGAGTCGGCCGTCGGCGGTGACGACGGTTCCGGCGAGTGTGTTGACGCCCGTCAGGGTGCCGGTCTTGGCGCGGACGAGGCCGGCGCCGGTCGTGGCGGGTCCGGTGTCGAAGCGGCTCTTGAGGGTGCCGCTGAAGCCGCCGACGGGCAGGCCGGTGAGGACGGGGCGCAGGGCGGGTCGGGTGGGGTCGGCCGCCCGGGTGAGGAGGCCGGTGAGCAGGGCGGCGGAGATCCGGTCGTCGCGGGACAGGCCGCTGCCGTCGGCGAAGCGCGCCCCGGCGGTGGGCAGGCCGAGGCCTGCGAGTTCCGCCCGGACGGCCTTGCCGGCGCCGTCGAAGCTCGCGGGCTGCTTGCGGGCGAGGGCGGTCTGGCGGGCGAGGGCCTCGGCGAGGTCGTTGTCGCTGTGGGTGAGGGTGCGCTCGACGAGGGCGGAGAGCGGGGCGGATTCGGTACGGGCGAGGTGGGCGGCCTTCCGGTTCTCGGCGGCCTTGGGGTCCTCGGCGGCCTTCGGGTTCTCGGCGGCCTTGGGGTTCTTGGGGGCGCGGGCGGGGGTCGGGTCGCCCTGGACCTTCGTACCGGCCTTGTCGAGGAGCTCGGCGAAGGCGGTGGCGGTGTCCCCGGCCGGGTCGGCGGTGCGCGGGGCGGGTCCGCTGTCGGAGCCGTCCAGACGGCCCTCGTCCAGCATCAGGGCGCTGACGGGGGCGATGTTCTCGTTGGGGCCGATGGGGTGCCGGGCGGGACCCTGGTAGAGGCTCGTGTCGTAGGCGACCCGTACGTCGGTGACGCCCCGGGCCTTCAGGGCGCGGGCGGTGCCGTCGGCGAGGGTCTTGAGGCGGGCGCGGTCGAGCGTGGGATCGCCGCCGCCCACCAGGGTGACCGTGCGGCCGTCCGGAGAGGCGACGACGGTGGTGGGGATGCGGTGGTCGGGCCCGAGGGCCGAGAGGGCGGCGACCGATGTGGCGATCTTGATCGTGGAGGCCGGGGTCATCGGGGTCGTGGCGCCCTCCCCGTACAGCTGCTTCCCGGTGGTCGCGTCCACCACCGATGCGGTGCGCAGCGTGCCGAGGCCGGGGTCGGCGAGGAGCGGTACGAGGGTGGCGGCGAGGTCGCTCTCGCGGCTCGTGCCCGGCGCGCCGAGCGCGCGGAGCACTCCGGCGGCGCTGGGGGCGGGGGCGGGGCGCGGCGGGCCCGCGGGGGGCCGGGAATCCGCGTGATGTGCGCCACCTGTCGGGGCCGCGGCGGCCGCTCGGGCCCGCTCGGCCTTACGCTGACCGTTGTCCCACGGGCCGGCGGCGGTCACCGCTCCGGCGGCCAGGGCCAGACCGAGCACGGCAGCACCCGCCGTGACCTGCCACGTCCTCGGCTCCGGCATTGCTGACCAGCCCCTTTCGCGATCACACACAGGCGTGAGGGACACTTAATCACTGCGCGTTGCCGCAGGCATTCACATGTGTTGATTCAGGAGGAGCCACCCGTGGAGTTCGACGTCACCATCGAGATCCCGAAGGGGTCGCGGAACAAGTACGAGGTCGACCACGAGACCGGTCGCATCCGCCTGGACCGCCGCCTCTTCACCTCGACCAGCTACCCGGCCGACTACGGCTTCGTCGAGAACACCCTCGGCGAGGACGGTGACCCGCTGGACGCGCTGGTCATTCTGGACGAGCCGACCTTCCCCGGCTGCCTGATCAAGTGCCGCGCCATCGGCATGTTCCGCATGACGGACGAGGCCGGCGGCGACGACAAGCTGCTGTGCGTCCCCGCCTCGGACCCGCGCGTCGAGCACCTGCGCGACATCCACCACGTGTCGGAGTTCGACCGCCTGGAGATCCAGCACTTCTTCGAGGTCTACAAGGACCTGGAGCCGGGCAAGTCGGTCGAGGGCGCCAACTGGGTCGGCCGCGCCGAGGCCGAGGCCGAGATCGAGGCCTCCTACAAGCGCCTCGAGGCGCAGGGCGGCGCCCACTGAGTGGGCCCACGTTCGACGTCGTGACGGGCGGTGCACCTCTGCGGAGGGGCACCGCCCGTCTCGCGTGAGGCCGTATGGCCGTGCCCATACTGGGCAGACACGTGTGAATGGGAGTGAGGACGAAGAGAGTGGTCGCGGAGGCGGACGGACCGGAGGACCGGAAGCCGCAGTCGGACGAGGCGCGCAGCGCCTTCACTCCGCCGGCGGGCGTCGAGCAGCCGGTGGTGCCGGAGGAGGAGCATCCGACCTCCGAGTTCGCGCTTCCCGAGGGTCTGGAGCCCGAGCCGCCGGCCGAGCAGGAAGGTTCCGCCTTCGCGCCGCCGTCGACGTACTCGGCGAAGCAGTCGCCCCCCGCCTTCACACCCGCCCACGGCATCCCGCTGGTAAAGCTGCCGGCGGACGCGCCCTGGCAGGACCGGATGCGCACGATGCTGCGGCTGCCTGTCGGCGAACGGCCGGTGCCGGAGGCACAGCGCAAGGAGGACGAGGCCGGGCCCGCGGTGGGCCGTGTGCTCGACCTGACCCTGCGTATCGGTGAGCTGCTGCTCGCGGGCGGGGAGGGCGCGGAGGACGTCGAGGCCGCGATGTTCGCGATCTGCCGCTCGTACGGTCTCGACCGGTGCGAGCCGACCGTGACGTTCACGCTGCTGTCGATCACGTACCAGCCGTCGCTGGTGGACGATCCGATCACGGCGAACCGGACGGTACGGCGCCGGGGCACGGACTACACCCGGCTGGCCGCGGTCTACCAGCTGCTCGCCGACATCAACGCGGAGGAGCACGACGTCACGCCGGAGGAGGCGTACCGGCGCCTCGCGGAGATCCGCCGGAACCGGCACCCGTACCCCGGATGGGTGCTGACGACGGCGGCGGGTGTCCTGGCGGGCGCGGCCTCGGTGCTGCTCGGTGGCGGCGCGACGGTCTTCTTCGTGGCGGCGCTTGGCGCGGTGCTCGGGGACCGGCTGGCGTGGCTGTGCGCGGGGCGCGGGCTGCCGGAGTTCTACCAGTTCCTGGTGGCGGCGATGCCGCCGGCCGCGATGGGAGTGCTGCTGACGCTGCTGCACGCGGATCTGCGGCCCTCGGCGGTCATCACGGGTGGTCTGTTCGCGCTGATCCCGGGGCGGGCACTGGTGGCGGCCGTGCAGGACGGCCTGACCGGCTTCTACATCACGGCCTCGGCCCGGCTCCTGGAGGTCGGGTACTTCTTCGTGGCGATCGTGGTGGGCGTGCTGTCGGTGCTGTACGTGGCCGTGCAGTTCGACGCGCAGCTCAATCCGGAGGGGGTGCTCAGCGCGGTCGAGCGGCCGGTGGTGCAGATCCTGGCGTCGATGGTGCTGTGCGCGACCTTCGCGATCCTGTTGCAGCAGTCGCGGGACACGGTGTTGTTCGCGACGCTGAACGGCGGTGTGGCGTGGGTGATCTACGCGTCCATCGCGGTGACGGCGGACGGCTCCGCGGTGATGGCGACGGCGGTGGCGGCGGGCCTGGTGGGCCTGTTCGGGCAGCTGATCGCCCGGTACCACCACACCTCGTCCCTGCCGTACGTGACGGCGGCGATCGGGCCGCTGCTGCCCGGTTCGGCGACGTACTTCGGGGTGCTCTCGATCGCCCAGAACAACCTGGACCAGGGCTTCGCCAACCTGGCGAAGGCGGCGGCCCTGGCCCTGGCGATCGCGATCGGGGTGAACCTGGGAGGCGAGCTGGCCCGCCTCTTCATGCAGGCTCCGGGCGCGGCGGCGGCCCGCCGCGCGGCGAAGCGTACGAGGGGCTTCTGATCCCTTGAGTGCTACCGCTTGGCGTGGCGGCCGCGCTCGTTCGGGGTGTCGTGGTCGCCGTGGTCGCCCTTGGCGCGGGCGGCCTTCTTGGACTGGGAGCGGGCCCGGAGGTACTCGATCACGATCGGGATCACGGAGATCGCCACGATCAGGATGAGGATCGCCTCGATGTGCCGGTGCACGAAGTCGACCTTGCCGAGCGAGGCGCCCAGCAGGGTCACGCCGGCGCCCCACAGCACACCGCCGATGATGTTGAACGTGATGAACGAGCGGTAGTTCATGCGGCTGACACCGGCGATGATCGGCGTGAACGTCCGCACGATCGGTACGAAGCGGGCCAGGATCAGCGACTTCGGGCCGTGCTTCTCGAAGAACTCGTGCGCCTTCTCCACGTTCTCCTGCTTGAACAGCTTGGAGTCGGGGCGCTTGAAGAGGGCCGGGCCGACCTTGCGGCCGAAGAGGTAGCCGACCTGGTCGCCGATGATCGCGGCGAGGACGACCAGGGTGCAGACGAGCCACAGCGGCTGGTCCAGCTTGTTGGTGGTGACCAGCAGGCCGGTGGTGAAGAGCAGCGAGTCGCCGGGCAGGAAGAACCCGATGAGCAGGCCGGACTCGGCGAAGACGATGACGAGGACACCGATCAGGCCGAAGGTCTGGATCAAGTAATCCGGGTCCAGCCAGCTCGGTCCGAGGGCAAGCGTATTCACGGGTTCCGGGCTCCTGCAGTTGGTGGGGGCATGGGACGGCTGCCCCAAAGTATCAACGCTTTCTTACGGCCCCGGGTTCCACGGGGCCCTCCACCGGGCCCCTCCGGGGTGCGGGGGCGGGCGGGCGGGCCGAGGCTGGGGCCAGGAGGTGGATGCTGATGGGCATCGATGAGTACGGAGGCGGTCAGGGACCGCAGCCCGACGTGCTGGTGGTCACGACCAACGACGTTCCCGGCCACGAGGTCCGGCAGGTGCTCGGCGAGGTCTTCGGGCTGACGGTGCGCTCGCGGCATCTGGGCAGCCAGATCGGCGCCGGGCTGAAGTCGATGATCGGCGGGGAGCTGAAAGGCCTGACGAAGACCCTGGTGGAGACCCGTAACCAGGCGATGGAGCGGCTGATCGAGCAGGCGCGGGCGCGGGGTGCGAACGCGGTCCTGATGTTCCGGTTCGACGTGACGGAGGCGGCGGACGTGGGGACGGAGGTCTGCGCGTACGGCACGGCGGCGGTGATCGCTCCCCGGAGTTGAACGGGGAACACGCCCGAATCGCGGGGTGTTGTGCGGCATTTGCACACTTATGGTGGGCCGGTGGTCACTGATACCCCGTCGTCCGCGCCCCCGCCCCCCGTCCCCGAAACCCCTCTCCGGGTTCTGCTGCCGCAGATCCTGCCCGCCCTCGTGGTGGGGGTGGCGGCGAGCCTGCTCTTCCTCGGGATCGAACTGGTCGCCGAGGAGTTCCAGCACGTGCTGTGGGAGATCCTTCCGGACGCCCTGGGCATCGGCGGCTTCTCGTCCCTCTGGATGATCGTCATGCTCACCGCGACCGGAATCGCGGTCGGGCTCGTCGTCTGGAAGGTGCCCGGGCACGCGGGCGCCGACCCCGCCACCACCGATCTCGCGGGCGCCCCGATCGCGCCCGCCGTCGTCCCAGGGCTGCTCCTCGCGAGTGTTCTCGCGCTGGCCGGCGGGGTCAGCCTCGGCCCGGAGAACCCGATCATCGCGGCCAATGTCGCGCTGGCCTACTGGCTCGGCCGCAAGGCCCAGCCGGCCCTGCCCGGGGCGCTGTGGGTCTCGCTCGCCTCGGCCGCCACCATCGGCGCCCTCTTCGGCACGCCGGTGGCCGCCGCCCTGGTCATCTCCGAGGCCCTCGTCCACCAGCCGGGCGGCCGGGGCTCGTTGTGGGACCGGCTCTTCGCCCCGCTGGTCGCCGCCGGGGCGGGTTCGATGACCGCCTCCGTGCTTTCCGACCACACCTTCGACATGTCGCTGCCGCAGGTGACCGACCCGGGATGGAGCGATCTGCTCGCCGCGATGGTCGTCGCCACCCTCGCGGCCCTCTTCGGCCTCCTCGCCTGCTACGGCTTCCCCCATGTCCACCGCTTCTTCAAGCGGATGCGGCACCCGATGCTGATGCTGCCGGCCGGCGGCCTGGTCCTCGGTCTGCTGGGCGCGCTCGGCGGGCATCTGACGCTCTTCAAGGGCCTGGAGGAGGTCAAGGAGCTCACCTCGAACATCGGCGGGTGGTCGTCGGGCGAGCTGGCCCGAATGGCCGTGGTCAAGCTCGTCGCCCTGCTCGTCGCCGCCTCGTGCGGGTTCGTGGGCGGCCGGGTCTTCCCCGCCGTGTTCATCGGCGCCGCCTTCGGCCTGCTGGCCCAGGCCCTCGTCCCCGAGATCCACCCGGCCGTCGCCGTCTCCTCCGGCGTGCTCGGCGTCCTGCTCGCGACCACCCGGCAGGGCTGGGTGAGCCTCTTCGTCGCCGCCGTCATCTCCTCCTCGCCCGCGATCCTCGCGGTCCTCTGTCTGGCCTCCCTGCCCGCCTGGCTGGTCGTCACCGGCCGCCCCCAGCTCGAACTCGACGCGTCCGGCGCCTCTCTGCGCTGAGCACCCCCTGGAAGGAGTTCCCATGCCGCTGCACAAGGGTCCCCACGAGGCCGAGCCCGACCGGCGCCTCGCCCTCAACCCCTTCTACGGCGAGGCCAACCCCGTCGGCGGGATGACCGACGCGCCACCGCGCCACCGCCTCCCCGAGGGTCCGCTGCCGCCGATGAGCGCCTATCAGCTGGTCCACGACGAGCTGATGCTCGACGGCAACTCCCGGCTCAACCTCGCCACCTTCGTCACCACCTGGATGGAGCCCCAGGCCGGCGTCCTGATGGCCGAGTGCCGTGACAAGAACATGATCGACAAGGACGAGTACCCGCGCACCGCCGAACTGGAGCGCCGCTGCGTGGCCATGCTCGCCAACCTGTGGCATGCCCCGGACCCCTCGACGGCTGTCGGCTGCTCCACCACCGGCTCCAGCGAGGCGTGCATGCTCGCCGGCATGGCCCTCAAGCGTCGCTGGGCCAAGAAGAACGCCGATCGCTACCCGGCCGGCGCCCGGCCCAATCTGGTGATGGGCATCAACGTCCAGGTCTGCTGGGAGAAGTTCTGCACGTTCTGGGAGGTCGAGCCCCGGCTCGTGCCCATGGAGGGCGACCGCTTCCATCTGGACCCGCAGTCGGCCGCCGAACTCTGCGACGAGAACACCATCGGTGTGGTCGCCGTGCTCGGCTCGACCTTCGACGGCTCCTACGAGCCGGTCGCCGAGATCTGCGCCGCCCTCGACGCCCTCCAGGAACGGACCGGACTCGACATCCCCGTCCATGTGGACGGCGCCTCCGGCGCGATGGTCGCCCCGTTCGTGGACGAGGACCTGGTCTGGGACTTCCGGCTGCCCCGGGTCTCCTCGATCAACACCTCCGGTCACAAGTACGGACTCGTCTATCCGGGCGTCGGCTGGGCGCTGTGGCGCTCGCCCGCCGAGCTTCCCGAGGAACTCGTCTTCCGGGTCAACTACCTGGGCGGCGACATGCCCACCTTCGCCCTCAACTTCTCCCGGCCGGGCGCCCAGGTCGTCGCGCAGTACTACACGTTCCTGCGGCTCGGCCGGGAGGGCTACCGGGCGGTCCAGCAGACCACCCGGGACGTCGCCCGCGGAATCGCCGAACGGATCGAGGCCATGGGCGACTTCCGCCTGCTCACCCGCGGCGACCAGCTGCCCGTCTTCGCGTTCACCACCGCCTCCGACGTCACGCGTTTCGACGTCTTCGACGTCTCGCGCCGGCTGCGCGAACGCGGCTGGCTCGTACCGGCGTACACCTTCCCCGCCAACCGGGAGGACCTGTCCGTGCTGCGCGTGGTCTGCCGCAACGGCTTCTCGGCCGACCTGGCGGGGCTCCTGATCGAGGACATGAACCTGCTCCTGCCGGAGCTCCGGAGCCAGTCCGGCCCTGCCATCGGCGACAAGAAGGCCGCCACCTCCTTCCACCACTGAGCGCGAGGGACGCTCAAGGGGTCTCGCCCTCGCACCCCAGGCCGAACTCCGCCCACCGCTCGCCGTCGACGGATATGTCGTAGAGGCAGGCGGTGCCGTGGCGGAGCAGCCCGACGGGTGTACGGCGGGTGAAGCCGGAGCCCTCGCCCGAGGGGCGGAAGCTGCGGCCCCCGTCGACACTGACGTACTCCCGGTCCTCGGCGCCGATCAGCACCCGGCCGCCGGGGCCCGGCACGGGGAGCCCCAGGAGGGTGCGGGGCTCCACCATCGGCCCCGTCGTCCACATCCGCTCCCAGGTCCGGCCGCCGTCCAGCGAGCGGTGCAGCGCCCGCATCGGGTTCTTGACGGGCTCACCGCCCTTCAACTCCCCCATCTCCGCCGCGTAGACGGCGTCCGGGCCGACCGCGACCGCGGTGTGCCATCCCGGCTCGGCGGTCGGGCTCGGCAGCCGGCTCACCGACCAGCTGCGGCCCGCGTCCCGCGACACGGCGACGGCCGCCCGCCCCGAGAGCGGGTCGGTCCCCGAGGCCCACCACGAGCCGTCGGGCTCCGCGACCTCCGCCGGCCTCGGGTGCGCCCCGAGCAGCGGCCCCTTGGCGAGGGCCCGCCGCCGTCCGTCCTCCGGGGAGATCACGACCAGCCGCTCCCGGGCGCAGTCGTCCACGAAGGCCCCGGCGGGCTGCGCGCAGTCGGTGGTGAGCACGGCCCCGGCCGGTATCGCCGCGGCCGTGCCGACCGTCTTCAGGTCGCCCTCGCGCCAGTTCCGCCCGCCGTCCCGGGTGAACCAGGTCCGCCGCGCCTCCGGCTCGGCGCCGCCCTCCTCGATCAGGGCGCGCCCCGGCCCGACCACCACCAGGTGCGAGGAGACCCCCTCCGTCCCCCGGAGCTCGGGCAGCGGCGACTTCCGCAGCACCCAGCTCTTCGCGCCCCGGTCGAGCACGGCCACGTGCTGCCGGCAGAACCCGTTCTCCGGCACCTTCTCGTCCGTCACGCAGTCGGCCAGCAGGGCGAACCCGCTGCCGTCGGAGGCGAATCCAGGGGCGTGCGACCACCCGGGCAACTGCGGCGCGGACGGTATCCGCGGCGGCGGGACGACCGATGCGCCCGGACGCCCCGCACCTCCCGGAGACCCCGAAGCCCCCGAACCCGAACCCGCCGCCGAGCCCGCCGTCGAACCCGGACCCGCCGCCGAGCCCGGGGGCCGGGAGTCCGAAGACCCCGATGACCCCACACCCGTACAAGCCGTCAACACCAGCGCCACGACGGCGCCGGCCACTCCGTAGAGCCCGCGCATCGCCCGTCCCCCTGCCCTTCGCCCGGTCCGCGGTGAACCGTCTGCCTTAGTTACACCGCTCGACCGGTCGGGGTTCCCACTACGCGCTCAGCTTCCTGAACTTCCTTACGGCCAGCGGGAAGAAGACCGCGAGCAGCAGCAGCGGCCACACCACCGCCGCCATCACGTGCCCCGGCTCCCCGCCCGGGTTGCCGAAGAGGTCCCGTACCGCTGTCGCGGTCGCCGACATCGGGTTCCATTCGACGACCGTGCCCAGCCACCCCGGCATGGACTCGGGCGAGGCGAAGGCGTTCGAGAGGAAGCCGATCGGCCAGACCAGGATCTGCACGGCCTGCACCAGCTCCGCCCGGCCCGCGACGAGCGCGAGGTGGATGCCGATCCAGAGCATCGCGAAGCGCAGCAGGAGCAGCAGCCCGACGGCCCCGAGGAAGGCACCGAAGCCGCCGTGCGCCCGCCAGCCGATCGCGTACCCCACGCCGATCATCAGCAGCAGGCCGGCCGCGGACTGGAGCATGTCGGCGACTGAACGCCCCACGAGCACCGCTCCGTCGACCATCGGCATCGAGCGGAAGCGGTCGATCACTCCCTTGTTCAGGTCCTGGGTGACGGCGGTCATGGTGCCTTCGAGGCCGAAGACCATCGTCAGCGTGAGCATGCCGGGGACAAGGAAGTCGACGTACGCGCCGTCGATCCCCCGGCCGCCGCCGACGAGGTAGCCGAACATCAGCAGCATCATGATCGGGAAGACCAGCCCGACGACCACCTGGACCGGCTGCCGCGCCCAGTGGGCCAGCTCCCGCCGGGTCATGGTCCAGCAGTCGCTCATCACATACGCGGCGCTCATGCCGCCACCTCCTTCTCGCGCTCCGTCAGATGCAGGAAGACCTCGTCGAGGGTCGGCCGTCGCAGGGCGATGTCCTCCGCCTCGATCCCGGCCGCCTCCAGAGCCCGTACGGTCTCGGCCAGCGCGGCCATCCGGTCCGTCACCGGGGCGCTGACCCGCCGCCGGTCCGTGTCGACGTCGACCTCGGGCGCGGAGACCGGCAGCAGCCGCGCCGCCTCGGCCAGCCGCCGCCCGTCGCGCACCACGACGTCGATCCGGTCCCCGCCGACCTTGGCCTTCAGCTCGTCGGCCGTGCCGTCGGCGACGACCCGGCCACGGTCGACGACCGAGATCCGGTCGGCGAGCTGGTCGGCCTCCTCCAGGTACTGCGTGGTCAGCAGGACGGTCGTCCCGCCTCCGACGAGGGAGCGCACCGACTCCCACACCTCGCCCCGGCCGCGCGGGTCGAGTCCGGTCGTCGGCTCGTCGAGGAACAGCACGTCCGGCTCGGTGATCAGCGAGGCCGCGAGGTCGAGCCGGCGTCGCATCCCGCCGCTGTACTGCTTGACCGGCTTGCGGCCGGTGTCCGCGAGCCCGAACCGCTCCAGGAGTTCGTCGGCCCGCGCGCCGGCCCGCCGGGCGCCCAGGTGGTGGAGCCGCCCGAACATCTCCAGGTTCTGCCGGCCGCCCAGCTCCTCGTCTACGGCCGCGTGCTGACCGAGCAGCCCGATCCTGCGCCGCACGTCGGCCGCCTGCGTCCGGACGTCGAAGCCCGCGACCCGCACCAGGCCCTCGTCGTGCCGCAGCAGTGTGGCCAGGATCCGCACCGTCGTGGTCTTGCCCGCGCCGTTGGGGCCGAGCACCCCGTGCACCGTTCCGGCGCCGACGACCAGGTCCAGCCCGTCGAGCGCCTGCTTGTCCCCGTACCGTTTCCGCGCGCCCTCGACGACGATCGCGTCAGTCATCCGTCTCCTCCAGTCGAGCCTCTCGGCCCAGTAGTCAAATTTGACCACCGAGGGAAGGTATGCCCGCCGCTTCGATTAGTCAAACTTGATTAATCTTGAGATTCGTCCGGCGCGCCCGTCGCGTACGGGTTCTCCTCGCCCTCGGCGAGCACACCCACGAAGGGCTCCCCGCCCTCCCCCGCGAAGGAGTACGCACCCGCCTCGATCCGCTCGATCAGACCGAGGGTCCACTCCTTGCCGGCGTCCGCCGAGTGCACCCAGAGATGCATGATCTCGCCGATGTGTCCGAGCTGCTGCGGGCCGCCCTCCGGCGTGTAGTACTCGGTGACGGCGGTCCGCCACTCGTCGAGCGCCCGGAGCCGCTCGCGCAGCAGCCCCACGACCTCGGCCCGGGGGAGGTCCACGATGAACCCGATCCCCGCCGACAGGACGTCCATCTTCTGGTCGTACGTGGTCAGCGCCTCGCGCAGCAGCGCGAAGTACTCCTCCGTACCCTTCTCCGTCACCTCGTACTCGGTCCGCGGCGGGCCGCCCGCCGTGCTCGGCGCGATCTCGTACGCGTGCAGCAGACCTTGCTTGGCCATCTGCTTGAGCGCGTGGTAGATCGAGCCGGGCTTGGCGTTCGACCACTCGTGCGCGCCCCAGTACTCCAGGTCGTTGCGGACCTGGTAGCCGTGGGCCCGCCCGTGCTGGCGGACCGCGCCGAGAACAAGAAGCCGGATCGCAGACACCCTCGCACCTCCTAGTCAATTTTGACTAGGGTACGGCGGTTCTGCCTCTCAGCGGCCCTCCTCGCCCTCCTCCTGCGCGATCAGCGTGAAGGAGTCCTTGCCGTCCAGGGTTTCCCTGACGATGTCCGCGTGCCCGGCGTGCCGCCCCATCTCCTGGACCAGGTGGAGCAGCATCCAGCGCATCGAGACCCGTCCGTCCTTCGGGAACCAGGGGGCCGGGGGCAGCGGGAAGGTGTCGTCCAGGCTCGGCACGGACCGGACGAACTCCTCGGTCTCCTTCGCCACGCCGTCCCAGAAGTCCAGGGTCTCCGGCACGGTCTCACCGTCGACCAGCCGGAAGCCGTCACCCCAGGAGTCCTGGGAGCGCTGCTTCTCGTTCGGGCGCTGCTGGGCCAGCCGGAGCCAGGTCAGCTCCACCTCGGCGACGTGCTTGATCAGACCGGACAGGCTCAGCGAGCTGGCGCTGGGGCGGCTCGCCGCCTGCTCCTCGGTGAGGCCGAGGGCGGCGCGTCGGATCGCGGCCCGCTGGGCCTCGACGAAGTTGAGGAACGCTCCGCGCTCGTCACCCTGGGCCTCCGCGGGAACAAGAGCAACCATGAGATGTCCGCCTTCCGTGTAACGACTCGTGGATGCCGGGGAGTTGGTCCTCCTTCCGACACCCACCACGCTACGGAGCCTTGCGGACAGTTATGGTCCTAAAACGGGAACCGGCTCCGGCCGTGCTGGATCGAGATCCACTTCTGGGTCGTGAAGGCGTCGATCATGGCGTCGCCGTTCAGGCGGCCGATGCCCGAGTGCTTCTCGCCGCCGAACGGCACGATCGGCTCGTCGGCCACGGTGCCGTCGTTGATGTGGATCATGCCGGTGTGGATGCGCTGGGCGACCCGTACACCCCGCTCGATGTCACCGGTGTGGACGGCGCCGCTCAGGCCGTACGGCGTGTCGTTGGCGATCCGTACCGCCTCCTCCTCGCCGTCGAAGGGGATGATGAGCGCCACCGGGCCGAAGATCTCCTGGCTCAGCACGGGCGCGTCGGCCGCGAGGCCGGTCAGGACCGACGGGGAGACGACGTTGCCGTCCGCCGAGCCGTGCAGCAGGGCCGTCGCACCCCCCGCCACCGCCTGCTCGACGACGGACGAGACGGACTCCGCCTGCTGGGAATTGATGAGCGGGCCGATGTGCGTGGCGGGGTCGGCCGGGTCGCCGACACGCAGGGTCTTCACCTTGGCGACGAACTTCTCGGTGAACTCCGCCTCCAGGGTGCGGTCCACCAGGATCCGGTTGGCGGCCATGCACACCTGGCCCTGGTGCACGAAGCGGCTGAAGACGGCCGCGTCCACCGCGTAGTCGACGTCGGCGTCCTCGAGGACGATCAGCGCGCTGTTGCCGCCGAGTTCGAGGACGGCGTGCTTGAAGTTCTGCGCGCAGACGGTGGCGACATGGCGGCCGACCTTGTCGGAGCCGGTGAAGGAGATGACCTTCGGCACGGGGTGGGTCAGCAGCGCGTCGCCGATCTCCGCGATGTCGGTGACGACGACGTTCAGCAGCCCGGCCGGCAGACCGGCCTCCTCCAGGACCTTCGCGACGAGCGTGCCGCCGCAGATCGGGGTGTTCTGGTGCGGCTTGAGGACGACCGCGTTGCCGAGCGCGAGCGCCGGGGCGACCGACTTGATCGACAGCAGGAAGGGGAAGTTGAAGGGGGAGATGACGCCGACCACGCCGACCGGGAGGCGGTAGACGCGGTTCTCCTTGCCGTCGACCGGGGAGGGCAGGATCCGGCCCTCGGGGCGCAGCGCCAGCTGGATGGCCTCGCGCAGGAACTCCTTGGCGAGGTGCAGCTCGAAGGCCGCCTTCAGGCGGGTGCCGCCGAGTTCCGCGACGATCGTGTCGCCGATCTCCTGCTCGCGCTCCTCGACGATCCGCAGGGCGCGCTCGAAGACGAGTCGCCGGGTGTACGGGTTGGTCTCGGCCCACGCGCGCTGGGCGCGCTCGGCGGCGCGGTAGGCGCGGTCGACCTCGTCGGCGGTGGCGACGGTGATCGAGGCGAGCTTCTCCCCCGTGTAGGGGTTGAAGTCGATGATGTCCCACGAGCCGCTGCCGGGCTTCCACTCGCCGTCTATGTACTGGTGGGCCAGGTCGGTGAAGTAGGACATGTACGAGACCCCTTAACCCGCGGTGGCGGACACTGTGGCGACTGTGACATCTGTTTCCTGATGTCACGTCATCGTACTGACGTCCTAGGAGAGTTGAAGGAGTCCTCGGAGAAGATCGCGACTTTCGGCCGGATCGGGACTGTCCTCGCTCAGCCGCTCCATCACGCGGGCGTACTGTGCGACCTCCTCGCGCTTGTCGAGGTAGAGGGCGCTGGTCAGCTGCTCCAGGTAGACGACGTCGGAGAGGTCGGACTCCGGGAAGCTCAGCATGGCGAACGCGCCGCTCTCGCCGGCGTGCCCGCCGAAGCTGAAGGGCATGACCTGGAGCGTCACGTTGGGGTGCTCGGAGATCTCGATGAGATGCCTCAACTGCCCCTGCATCACGGACCGGTCGCCGTACGGGCGGCGCAGCGCGGCCTCGTCGAGGACGGCATGGAACTGCGGGGCACGCTCGGAGACGAGGACCTTCTGCCGCTCCAGGCGCAGCGCGACGCGGCGCTCGATCTCGGCGCGCGGGGCGTCGGGCATGCCGCGGGAGACGACGGCGTGCGCGTACGCCTCGGTCTGCAACAGGCCGTGCACGAACTGGACTTCGTAGACGCGGATGAGGGAGGCGGCGCCCTCCAGGCCGATGTACGTCTGGAACCAGCCGGGCAGTACGTCGCCGAAGCTGTGCCACCAGCCGGCCACGTTGGCCTCGCGGGCGAGCCCGAGGAGCGAGCCACGCTCGGACTCATCACTGACGCCGTAAAGCGTGAGCAGGTCCTCGACGTCCCTTGCCTTGAAGCTCACCCGTCCCAACTCCATGCGGCTGATCTTGGATTCGGAGGCGCGGATCGAGTAGCCGGCCGCCTCGCGGGTGATGCCGCGCGATTCGCGCAACCGCCTCAGCTGCGAACCCAGCAGGATGCGCCGCACCACGCTCCCGCTCGCTCCGCTCGATTCGACTGCGGTCACGGCTCCAGCCTCTCCTTCGCGGTCTCGGGCCCCCGGATTCTGCCACTAAACGCTTCAGCGCGTACACATTCGATTACGGAAAGGCGGCAAGTTCAGGGCGACTTCCTGATCAAGGCGAAAGTGGTCGGCAGAAGATATGCACAGAATCGGCGCGGGGACGGACAGGTCCGGCGCGTGCACGTGCATCTGCCCTTGCATCCCTTGGTCGCATTCGGAACCATGGACCCCGCGCAGCTGCGTACTCGTTCGTGTTGTCGCACCACAGTCGCGATTCCCGGGAGTGCCTCGCATGGGGACGAATGGATCGACCATGCTCGAGCCGTTACGGCAGGGGCTTCCGCCGATCGATCCCGCTGCCGTCTCCACCTCCGCCTCCTGCGCCCTGCCACCCCGCTACGAAGCGGTGCGCGGCGCACGGAAGTTCACGCAGTCGACCCTCGCGCAGTGGGAGCTGACCGAACGCTTCGACGACGTCGCCCTGGTCGTCTCCGAACTCGTCACCAACGCCCTGCGCCACGCGCTGCCGTCGGACACCCCGCAGGAGGAGGACGGCCGGCACGCTCCCCCGGTCCGCCTGCACCTGATGCGCTGGACGAGCCGCCTGGTGTGCGCGGTGCGGGACCCGAGCCACCGGAGCCCGGAGGCGCGCGAGGGGGACGAGGACTTCGCCGCGGAGTCCGGGCGGGGGCTGTTCCTGGTCGACTCCTTCAGCGACGGCTGGGGGTGGCACCCGCTGGCCGGGACGCTCCAGGGCAAGGTGGTCTGGGCGCTGTTCCGGCTCGGGCCGGAGTAGGACGCGCACAAGGGATACGCAGACACACGAAGGGCCCCGGCGCACACGCGCCGGGGCCCTTCGTGCGCGTACGTCACACCAGGTGGTCGAACTCCCCGTCCTTGACCCCGAGCAGCAGCGCCTCGATCTCGGCGGGTGTGTAGACCAGAGCGGGCCCGTCGGGGTGGCGCGAGTTGCGGACGGCAACGTTGCCACCGGGCAGTTTGGCGAACTCCACGCAGGACCCCTGGGAGTTGCTGTGCCGGCTCTTCTGCCACACGACACCGTGAAGCTCCGTGGCCGCCATGCCGTTGTACGCGTGATGCGCATGATGCACTGGTAGCTCCCCGAGATGCTTGGTGCAGGTGTCAACTTCCTCGGATCATAGCTGTGTTCATATGCCAATGCATGAGCAGATGCACGTGCACGCGGGGTGGCGTAGCGACTACGCGACTCAACGCACTCAGCGAGCTACCGACGAGTAAGGCAAGAGTGCCATCTCCCGCGCGTTCTTGACGGCCCGGGAGATCTGCCGCTGCTGCTGCGCGCTCACCCGCGTCACCCTACGGCTCCGGATCTTCCCCCGGTCGGAGATGAACTTCCGCAGCAGATCGGTGTCCTTGTAGTCGACGTACGTGATGCCGTCGCGGTCCAGGGGGTTCGGGCGCGGCTTGGCGGGCTTGCGGGGGGACTTGGGGGGCATGGGTCAGACCTCCAGGAGGGTGTCGAAGGCGGGCGGGAGGCGCTTCCAGGCCTCGCGCCCGGCGGCGTACTCGGCATCGGTGAGCAGGCAGGAGCCGAGGACCTCGGCCAGACCCTCGCGGTCCAGGCCGGGCGAGATGAAGACCAGGTGCTGACAGCGGTCGCCGTGCTCGGGGTGCCAGTCCAGAGCGGCGGCGGCCCGGCGGACGGGCGGGACCATGTCCCAGGCGGCGTCGGGCAGCGAGGCCAGCCACGGGCCGACGCTCTCGACGCAGAGCGCACCGCCCGCCGCGTCCCAGTGGAGCAGGGTGTCGGGCCTGTCGGCGAGCCAGAACCGGCCCCGGCTGCGGGCCGCGGCGCAGGTCAGGTCCTCCAGGGCCGCGTACAGCCGCTCGGGATGGAAGGGACGCGTGTGGTGCCAGACATAGGTGGCGACCCCGCTCTGGTCCGCCTCCTGGGGCAGCAGCGCGCAGGCCGGATGCTGGGCGGCGGCCGCAGCCTCGACGTCGAAGCCCGCGAGGGCTGCCGCGGCCAGCTCCGTGCCGGACTCGACCGGGATCCGCCGGGCGGTGGGGTGGAGCTGGGCCAGGAGGGCGCGGTCCTCGTCGTCGGCCTCGGGGCTGTCGACGACGGCCAGGACGGGCGCGTACTCCAGCTGGCGCGCCCAGGTGTCGGCGACGGTCCGCCGGTCGGTGGCGGCGGCCGCGAGCCCCGTGTCCGCGAGGTCGTCGCCGTTGCCGAGGTAGGGCAGGACCAGGGCCGGGTCGACGGCGGTCATCACGGCGGTGAGGCGGAGCCCGGCCGCGGCGACGACCTCGGCCATCGCCTTGGGTTCGACCGAGTCCCAGAGCTCGACGACGGCGAGGCGGGTGAGGCCGGCGTCGGCGAGCCGCTGGAGCTCGGGCACCAGGTCCTCGCGCAGGGCGCAGCAGGCGCAGTCGTTGACGAGCGGGGTCTCGCCGGTGGACAGGGCGCCGGTGGCGTCGCGGACGGTGCGGGCGACCGTCCCGGTCTCCGGGGCCGTCGCGAGGTCGTGATGGAGCGCGACGCTGCCGGGGACGGTGGCGAGGAGCCGGTCCACGGCAGCGCGGCGGGCGTCGGAGTGGAGCCCTCCGACCAGGGCGACGGAGAGGCCTGCGGACATCAGCGAGCCTCGCGCCGTCCGTAACGCCGCTCGAAGCGCTCCACCCGGCCGGCGGTGTCGAGGACGCGCGCGGTGCCGGTGTAGAAGGGGTGGCTCGCCGAGGAGATCTCGACGTCGACGACGGGGTAGGTGTTGCCGTCCTCCCAGACCACGGTCTTGTCGCTGGTCATCGTGGAGCGGGTGAGGATGGCGAAGTCGCCGGCCTTGTCGCGGAAGACGACCGGGCCGTACGCGGGGTGGAGTTCGTGCTGCATGGGGTGCTCAGCGCTCCTCTCGGAAGTCGACGTGGCGGCCGGCGACCGGGTCGTACTTGCGCAGGGTGAGTCGGTCGGGGTCGTTCCGGCGGTTCTTGCGGGTGACGTAGGTGTAGCCGGTGCCGGCGGTGGACCGGAGCTTGATGATCGGGCGGAGTTCGTTGCGGGCCATGGTGTGTAGAGTAAATGAACATGGTTCCCATTTCCAATATCACCGAGGAGAGGTAGGTCACCCTTGTCCGCCCACTGCCAGCTGACCGGCGCACAGCCCGGATTCGGCAACCGCATCTCGCACTCGCACCGCCGTACGTCACGGCGCTTCGACCCGAACATCCAGAAGAAGCGCTACTGGCTGCCCAGCGAGGGCCGGTACGTCCGGCTGACGCTGAGCGCCCGCGCGATCAAGACCGTCGACACGATCGGGATCGAGGCCGCGGTGGCCCGGATCCGCGCACGGGGGGTCAGGGTCTGATGGCGAAGAAGAGCAAGATCGCGCGGAACGAACGACGGAAGACCGTCGTGGAGCGGTACGCCGAGCGGCGGGCCGAGCTGAAGGAGATCATCCGCAGGCCGTCCACCCCGGAGGCCGAACGCGAGGCGGCGGTGCGGGAGCTGCGTCGCCAGCCCCGCGACGCGAGCGCCACGCGGTTGCGCAACCGGGACGCGGTGGACGGCAGGCCGCGCGGGCACCTTCGGAAGTTCGGGATCTCGCGCGTCCGGCTGCGCGAGCAGGCGCACGCGGGGTTCCTGCCGGGGGTGCGCAAGGCGTCCTGGTAGCGGGGAGCGGCCGGGGCGGGGGGCGAGCCGGGGAGCTTCCCCGCCCCGGACGGCCCGGGGACTTCACCCGCCCGTCCGGCCCGGGGGGCTCCCCCCGCCCCGTCCCGCCCGGGGGACTTCCCCCGCCCCGTCCGGCCCTACGGGGTGTCGGGGAGCTCGGGGCGGGTGCGGCCGAGGCCGGCCGCGTTCGCGGCCGTCGTGCCGTGGCTCCAGCCCGCCTCGTCCCACATCGCGCGGACGCGCGTCGTGCGCGTGTCGGGGAACATCTCGTCCGTGCGGGAAGTGACCGCGACCTCCCGGCTGCGCAGGGCGGGCAGCAGCGTCGGCTCCTCCGCGGTCACCCGGCGCGCCGTCGTCTCGAGCCGCGCGCCCAGGCGATTCGCGTACGCGAGCAGGAAGGACTGGCGGAAGGACTTCGTGCGCTTCCGCCCGCCCGCCCGCTGCTCCGCCTCCGCCCGCGTCATCGCCGCCGTGCCCTGGACCAGGAGCGAGGTGTACAGCAGCTCCACCGGATCCAGGTCCGCCTCGAAGCCGACCACCGTCGAGAAGCCGTACGGCTCGTTCCACACCGCCCGGCAGTGGTTCGCCGTCGCCAC
The DNA here is from genome assembly GCF_040645695.1 of Streptomyces sp. NPDC046712. Taxonomy (NCBI): domain Bacteria; kingdom Bacillati; phylum Actinomycetota; class Actinomycetes; order Kitasatosporales; family Streptomycetaceae; genus Streptomyces; species Streptomyces sp. NPDC046712. The sequence continues at coordinate 91,763 of NZ_JBEYYW010000013.1, forward strand.
CGCGTCCAGCAGGATCGCCTTGGCCTGCTCGTACGGCGGCTCCACCCCGATCCGGATCGCGCCCGGCACGTCTCCCGACGGCGTACGGGACGCCAGCGCCGCCTCGTCCAGGCTGTGGCGGGCCATCAGCTCCTGGGCCTTGGCCGTCAGCGCCTCCGCCTCCTCCGGGTAGCCCGTGGCCTCCGCCTTCGCCAGCAAGGCCCGTACACGCGTCAGCATCCGCGGCTCGCCCACCGTCGCGGCCGGCAGCACGTCACCCGGCACCGGGCCCACCGGTTCCAGGGACGGCAGCCTGACCAGCAGGCGGTACAGCTCCAGGGACGTCGTCGCCGAGGAGAAGCGGTCCGCCCGGACGGGAGTGGTGTCCAGGTCGGCGAGTTGCGCCGCCCAGCGCGACGGCAGGCGCTCGTAGCGTCCCGTCTCCGAGGCGATCAGGGCCCCCGCCAGCCGCACGTGCTCCTCGCCCAGATCCCGCCGCACCAGCCGGACGACATCCGCCGGCTGCCAGCCCCGCTCCCACGCCCGCCGCACGAACTCCCCGCCACGGCGGGCCAGTTCCGCGTCCGCCGCCCGGTCCGCCGCGAGCAGGGACGCCGCCGTGTCCAGGGCCGTGTCGTCGTCCGTGTACAGGGCCTCGAAGGCCCTCTCGACCGTCGTGCTCACGACTGCTTCGCGTCCCATTCCTCACGCGCCCGACCGATCACCGCACGGTGGTCGAGCGACCAGTCGATCAGCTGCTTGATCAGGTGCGTCATGCTGTGGCCCGTCTCCGTCAGCGCGTACTCCACCTGCGGCGGCGTCGTCGGATACACCGTCCGCGTCACGAGCCCGTCCCGCTCCAGGCGGCGCAGCGTCAGCGTGAGCATCCGCTGCGAGATCCCGGTGACCAACCGCTGCAACTCCTTGAACCGCCGCGCCCCCGCCGCAAGTTCGACCACCACGTGCACGGTCCACTTGTCGCCGAGCCGGTCCTGCACATCCCGTACTCCGCACTCCTCCGCGCAACTCACCAGAGGGTCGGTGGTTACCTCCGTGTGCCCCTCGTACATGAATGTGCCTCCTTACCCGACGCGCGCGCTGCCTCCAGAATGATCCTCACCGAACACGATCACGAAATCAGGGGGAATCATGCTGCTCGTCACCGGTGTCTCCGGCGGTCTCGGCTCCCTCGTCGCGGAGCGTCTCGCCGGCCGTGACGACATCGGCCCCGTCGTCCTCGGAACGCGGGCCGGACTGCCCGGCACCCGCCTCGTCGACTTCGACGAGCCCGGCACCCTGCCGGACGCCTTCGCCGGGGTGGAGACCCTGCTGCTGATCTCGGCGGGGTACGGCGAGGACGACACGGTCATCGCCCGCCACGAGGCCGCCATATCCGCCGCCGAGCGCGCCGGGGTCGGCCACATCGTCTACACCAGCCTCTCCGGCGACGGCGACCACCTCACGTACTCCCTCGCCCACCGCTGGACCGAGCGGCGGCTCCAGCGGTCGAGCGTGAACTGGACCGTCCTGCGCAACGGGCTCTACGCCGAGTTCCTCGCCTGGATCGCCACCCCCGACGCCGACAACCGCATCACCGGCCCCCTCGGCGAGGGCCGGCTGGCTGCCGTGGCCCGCGAGGACCTCGCCGAGATCGCGGTCACCGTGGCCACGGCCCCGGCCGCGCACGCCGGCCGCACCTACGAGCTCGTCGGCGAGCGCCCGCTGGGCGGGGCCGACCTGGCTCGGGCGCTGGGCGCCGAGTACGCCCCCGGCACGCTCGCCGAGGCGCGTACCGCGATCGCGGCCTCCGGGGCCGTGGACTTCCAGGTGCCGATGCTGACCGGGACGTACTCGGCAATCGCGCACGGCTTCATGGACGGCACGAGGGTCAAGAGCGACCTGCGGGATCTCCTCGGCCGTGAGCCGCTGGACGCGCTCGAGGTGTTCGTGGCGGCCGTACGCCGGGAGTAGGGCAAGGCATACCCCGCAGACGCCCTCCAGCGGTCGTGATCGGCGGGCGTGCGGACGGTTGGCTTGAGGCATGACATCAACCGCCGTACGGCTCACCGACCTTCGTCGCCACCACCGCGACGTCCGCGCCCTGGACGGCGTCGATCTCGACTTCCGCACCGGGACCTTCACCGCCGTCATGGGGCCCTCGGGCTCCGGCAAGTCCACGCTGCTGCAGTGCGCGGCCGGCCTCGACCGGCCGACCGGTGGGACCGTCGAGGTGGGCGGGGTCGCCCTGGAGGGGCTGAGCGAGCGGCGGCTGACACTGCTGCGGCGGGACCGGATCGGGTTCGTCTTCCAGTCGTTCAACCTGCTGCCCTCGCTCACCGCCGCGCAGAACGTGGCCCTGCCGCTGCGGCTGGCCGGGCGCCGCCCGTCGCGTACCGAGGTACGGGAGGCGCTGGAGCGGGTCGGGCTCGGCGGGCGGGAGAAGCACCGCCCCGGGGAGCTGTCCGGCGGGCAGCAGCAACGGGTCGCGATCGCCCGGGCGTTGATCACCCGGCCGGCGGTGCTCTTCGGGGACGAACCGACCGGCGCCCTGGACTCCACCACCAGTCGCGAGGTCCTGACGATGCTGCGGGAGCTGGTGGACCGGGACGGCCAGACGATTGTCATGGTGACGCATGATCCGGTGGCGGCTGCGCGGGCGGACCGGGTGGTGTTCCTGGTCGACGGACGGGTCGTGGGGGAGCTGCACGCGCCCACGGTCGAGGCGGTCGCGGCTCGCATGGCCGGTCTGGAGACCGCGGGGGCGGGGGCACCGGCATGCTGACCGTCGTCCTCTCCGGGCTGCGCGCCCGCTGGGCCGCCTTCCTCGGCAGTTTCGTCGCCCTCGCCCTGGGCGTCGGGCTCCTCACCACCATGGGCCTCGGGCTCGCCTCGACCTTCGACGCCCCGGAGCGGGCACCGCAGCGGTTCGCGTCCGCGCCGGTGGTCGTGAAGGGGAAGGACGCGGTCACCGTCGACGTCCGGCGGGGGCCGGACACGGCATCCGTCTCGCGCGGGCTCGACCGTCCACAGCCTGTGGATATCGACCTTCTGGGCGAGCTGAAGGCCCGCTGGACCGTCACCACCGCCGGCGGCCCCGACGCCGTCGGCGTCCACGGCCCCGCGGCCGAGATCCGTACCCTCGTCGGCGACCGCGCCCAGGTCCTCACCGGGAAGGACCGGCGGCTCGCCGACCCCGAGCCCGAGCGGGACGCGGAGGCGCTCGTCGCCCTCAACGCCCTCCTCGGCACCGCCGGCGGTGTCACCACCTTCGTGTCCGTCTTCGTCGTCGCCTCCACCTTCGCCTTCGCGGTCGCCCTGCGGCGGCGGGAGTTCGGACTCCTGCGCACCGCCGGGGCCACCCCGGGCCAGGTGCGGCGGATGCTGCTCGCCGAGGCCGCGGGCGTCGGGATCGTCGCCTCGGCGACCGGGTGCGCGCTCGGCGCGTGGGGGGCACCGTGGCTGGCGCGGGTGCTCGTCGACGGCGCTCTCGCCCCCGACTGGTTCGCGATCGGCGCGGCCACCTGGCCGCTGCACGCCGCCTTCTGGACCGGGGTGACCGTCGCGATCGCCGGGGCCGTGGCCGCCTCCCGCCGGGCCGGGAAGGTCGGCCCGACGGCCGCGCTGCGCGAGGCGGACGTCGACACCGACGTGCTGCCGCTCGGCCGGGCGCTGCTCGGCACGGGGCTGCTCCTGGCCGGTGCGGGGCTGCTCGTGTGGACGTGTGTCACCGAGCCGTCGGAGCTGCTGAAGCGGAAGACGTACACGACGCTGCCGATGCTGCTGATCACCGGCGTCGCCCTGCTCGCCCCGCTGCTCGTCCGGCCGGTGGCGCGCGCCCTGCGGCTGCCGGGGGCGACGGGCATGCTCGTACGGGAGAACAGCGCGGCGGCCGTGCGCCGTACCGCCGCCGTCGCCGCACCCGTCCTCGTCACGGTCGCGCTGGCCGGCTCGTTGCTGGGCTCGGCGACGACGGTGACGAGCACCAGGGCGGCGGAGGCACGGGAGCAGACGGCCGCTCAGTACGTGGTGAGCGGGGAGGACTTGAGGCCCGTGCGCGTGCCGGGCGCGTCGGCGACGGGCGCCACCTCCGTCTTCGTACGGGACGGGGCCGAGGCGCTCGTGAAGTACGGGGCCCGGGCGGTCTCCGACCCGGCGGCCTTCGCGGACCTGGCACGGCTGCCGGTGGTGGCCGGGGACGTACGGGACCTCGACGACCGGTCGATCGTCGTCAACGAGGAATGGGAGCGGCGGACGGTCGGCGAACAGGTCGAGGTGTGGCTCGCGGACGGGAGCGGCCCGGTGAGGCTGCGGGTCGTGGCGGTCCTGGCGCTCGGGACGGGCGACAACGGACCGTACGTGACGCGGGCGAACGCGCCGGGCGCGGCGGTGGACCGGATCGACGCGGCCGGCCCGGCGCCGGAGGCCCTCGCGGCGGCGGGCGGGACGGTGCGCACGGTGGAGGAGTGGGCCGCCGCCACCCACCCCGCGACCAGCCCGCAGACCCGGCTCGGGCTGCTCCTGGTCCTCGGCATCGCGCTCGTCTACACGGTGATCGCGCTCGCCAACACGCTGCTGATGGCGACGTCGGTACGGGGCGGGGAGCTGGCCTCGCTCCGGCTGGCCGGCGCCACCCGGGCGCAGATCCTGCGGGTCGTGACGGGCGAGGCGGGTCTGGCCGTGGCGATCGGCGCGGTCCTCGGCCTCGCGGTGACGGCGGTGAATCTGGGGGCGCTGGGGGCGGGGCTCGGGGCGCTGTCCGCGCCGGTCTCCCTGTCGGTGCCGTGGGGCGCGGTCGGGGCCGCGGCGGGGGCGTGCGGGGCGGTCGCCGTGACCGCTTCGGCGCTCCCCGCGTGGCGCGCGACGCGCTGAGCGGCGAAGGTGGGTGGACGGGGCGGTGACCAGGGTCGGAGCCGGGTCACCGCCCCGCCCCACGTGCCACGGCCCCCGCCGGGCACGCCCCGCCAGGCGGACCCCCGTCCCGCCCGGCCGGCCCAGCCCGGCGAACCCCCGTCCCGCCCGGCCGACCTCCGTCCCGCCCGGCACGCCCCGTACAGCGGGCCCCGTCCTGCCTGGCACGCCCCGCACAGCGGGCCCCGTCCTGCCTGGCATGTCCGCCCTGCGCCCCCGTCCGGAACGCCCCGCACGCCCGCGCCGTCCGGCATGCGCCGCCCAAGCGCCCCCGTCCTGCTGTCCCGCCCCCGTCCTGCGTGGCCCCTGCTGGCGGGCGCACCTACGGCAGGAGGATCAGCTTGCCGCGTGCGTGGCCCGACTCGCTCAGTTCCTGGGCCCGCGACGCCTCCTTCAGGGGCAGGGTCTCCGCCAGCCGGACCTGCAGCCGGCCCTCGGCCGCCAGGCGGGCCTGCGAGGTGATCCAGTCACGCACCTGGTCCGGGCCCTCGATCACGCCGCTGAAGACGATCCCGTGCTCCTCCGCGTCCGTCGCCGCGATCGTCACGATCCGTTCCTTCGCGCCGCCCAGCAGCTCGATCGAGACCGACAGCGTGTCGTGCCCCGCCGCGTCGAAGACCGCGTCGACGCCCTGGGGCGCGGCCGCCCGGACCCGGTCGGCGAGGCCCTCCCCGTACGTCACCGGGATCGCGCCCAGCGAGCGCAGGTAGGCGTGGTTGGGCTCCGAGGCGGTGCCGATCACCGTCACACCGGCCGCCACCGCGAGCTGGACCGCCACCGAGCCGACGACTCCCGCCGCGCCGTGCAGGAGCAGGGTCTCGCCCGAGGTCACCCCCAGCAGGTCGAGAACGCGCTGCGCGGTCTCCCCCGCGACGGGGAGGCTCGCCGCCTGCTCCCAGGACAGGCCGGCCGGCTTGGGCACGAACAGGTCGGCCAGGGCGTACTGGGCGTACGCGCCCGTCTTCGTCCAGCCGAGCACCTCGTCGCCGACCTCGACACCGGTCACCCCCGGCCCCAGCGCGTCCACCGTGCCGGCGAACTCCAGGCCGGGCACCGCCGGGAACGTCGTCGGGTAGAACTCCTCCACCCAGCCGTAACGGCGCTTGTGGTCCACGGGGTTGACGCCGACCGCGGCCACCTTCACCCGTACCTCACCTCGGCCCGGCTCGGGCACCTCGATCCCCGTCTCGTGGCGCAGCACGTCCGGGCCGCCGAACTCTTCGTAGACGATCGCTTCCATCGCATCCTCCTCAGGTCGGCCTCCAGCTTCGGGCTACGGACCCCTCCCTCCGGCCAGTCGAACGGCCAGTCCCAACTGGCCGAAAGACCAGCCGCGGACAGGGGCCGGCTCACTAGGCTGAACCGCATGGACGCGACCACGCTGACCACCGCGTACGAGATCATCCGGCAGCCGCTCGGCGAGATCCTGCCCCGGCTCTCGGCCGCCCTCGCGCCGCTGATTCCGCACCGGACCGCGGCCGAACTCTCCACGCACTGCGCGCACTCGCCCTTCAAGGCGGTCGGCGAGACCGCCCTGCTCACCGCCGCCGAACTCACCCCGCTGCTGTCCTCGGGCACGCCCGGCAGCCCTTGGCAGGGCAGGGCGACGGTCGGCGGCGCGGAGCGCGAGGTCGTGGCCGTCACCAGCGACGCGACCGCCCGCCGTTCGGTCCTCGTGCTCGTACGGGAGGACGGCACCGGCCCCGTGCCGGAGGAGACCCTGGCCGTCGCGCAGGCCCTCTGGGACCTGGTGACCAGCCACTTCGACCGGTTCGCGGTGGAGGCACTGCCGGGCGCCCTGGCCCGTTCGCGGGCGGCGGCCGACACCCGGGCACGGGTGATCGCGGAGCTGACGACGGCGCACACGGCGGCCCTCTCCGGGATCCTCGGGGTGCTCCGCAGCCGGGCCCTGGACGACGGGGCGGCCCGGGTGACCGCCACCGACCTCGCCGTCAACGCGCTGATCGAGATGCGGGCGGAGTCGACGCGGGACCGCTCGGTCGCCGAGGAACCGGCCCACGAGGCCTTCGACCGACTCGCCGACGGTTTACGGACGATGCTGCGCCACAGCTCCGTACGGCTCGAACTCGGCCCGCCGGACAGCCCGCGCTCCCTGGCGGCGGACGTGGCGCACGGTGCGCGGGCGATCGTCCGGGCCCTGCTGCTCGTGATCCTGGAGCAGGACTCCGTGAGCCGGGTCCGCGTCGGCTGGCAGCTCACCGAGCACGAGCTGCGGGCGACGCTGCGGGACGACGGCGCGGGCGCCCTGGACGCCTGCCCGCTCGGCGCGGGCAGTATCACCGACCGGCTGGAGGTGCTGGGCGGCCGGCTGGAGATGGACGCCGTCCCCGGCTGGGGCACGACCCTCACGGCGACACTCCCGCTGGCCACCCCGGACGCGCCGGTCACGGCGGTGGACCCGCTCACCGACCTCGGCGGCCGCGAGCTGGAGGTCCTGACCCAGCTCGCGCTCGGCCACCGCAACCGGCAGATCGCGCAGGAGCTCCACATCAGCGAGTCCACGGTGAAGTTCCACGTCGCCAACATCCTGACCAAGCTGGGGGTGGGATCCCGGGGCGAGGCCGCGGCCCTCTTCCACAAGGCGGCGTAGCCGCGGCGCGACCCGGCCCTGCCGGTCCGGCCCCGTCGGTCCGGCCCCGTCGGTCCGGCGCTGTCAGTGGCAGGTGCCAGACTCGCACCCATGAGCGAGAGGTGGGCGCTGGCCTGCGAGGCGGAGGGGGACGGAGCGCTGCTCGTCCCGCTCGGTCCCGACGGGCTGCCCGCCGGGCCCGTCCTGCGTGAGCCGGACCTCGTCGAGGCCGTCCGCTCCCGGCCCGGCGTCGCCCGCTGGGTGTGGCGGTCGACCGCCGAGGTCCTTCCGCGGCTCCTCGCAGCAGGCATGCACGTCGAGCGGTGTTACGACATCGAGGTGGCCGAGCAGCTCCTCCTGGGCCATGAGGGGCGCCTCGGGGAGCCCCGTTCCGCGGCGGCCGCCCTCGCGCGGCTGCGGAACGCACCCGTACCGCCCGATCCGCCGCAGCGGGCCGCCGAGCCCGGCTCCCAGGACTCGCTCTTCGAGCCGGTGCCGTCCTCCGGGATCCCCTTCGAAGGGCTGCTCGAGGTGTACGCCGAGCAGCAGCGGCGGCACGACCGCGCCGAGCACCCGGGGCGCATGCGGCTGCTCACGGCCGCCGAGTCCGCGGGGATGCTCGTCGCCGCCGAGATGCACCGGGCCGGGCTCCCCTGGCGGGCCGATGTGCACCGGGAACTGCTCCACGAACTGCTGGGCGAGCGGTACGCGGGGGGCGGCGAGCCGCGCCGCCTTGCGGAGCTCGCCGACGAGGTCTCGGCCGCCTTCGGACGCCGGGTCCGGCCCGATCTGCCCGCCGACGTGGTCAAGGCCTTCGCGCAGGCCGGGATCCGGGTGCGGTCCACTCGCCGCTGGGAGCTGGAGGAGCTCGACCATCCGGCGGTGAAGCCGCTCGTCGCCTACAAGAAGCTGTACCGGATCTGGACGGCCCACGGCTGGTCCTGGCTCCAGGACTGGGTGCGCGACGGCCGCTTCCGCCCGGAGTACCTGCCCGGGGGCACGGTCAGCGGCCGCTGGACGACCAACGGCGGGGGCGCCCTGCAGATCCCCAAGGTCATCCGGCGGGCCGTCGTCGCCGACGAGGGCTGGCGGCTGGTGGTCGCCGACGCCGACCAGATGGAGCCGCGGGTGCTGGCCGCGATCTCCCGCGACCCCGGCCTGATGGAGGTCGCCGGGCACCCCGACGACCTGTACACCCGGCTGTCGGACCGCGCCTTCTCCGGCGACCGCGACCACGCCAAGCTCGCGCTGCTCGGAGCCATCTACGGCCAGACCAGCGGCGACGGCCTGAAGAACCTGGCCGCGCTGCGCCGCCGTTTCCCACGGGCCGTGGCCTATGTCGACGACGCGGCGAAGGCCGGCGAGGACGGCCGGCTCGTACGGACGTGGCTCGGCCGGACCAGTCCGCGCGCGGTCGGCGCGGGCGAGGACGAGGAGGCGGGCATCCCGCAGGAGGGCGGCGAAGCTCCTGTGGCGGACGGCGAGTTCACTCCCGGGTACGCCTCCAGCAACGCGCGGGCGCGCGGGCGGTTCACACGTAACTTCGTCGTTCAGGGCAGCGCCGCGGACTGGGCGCTGCTGATGCTCGCCGCGCTGCGCCGCGCCACCGCGGGGATGCGGGCCGAGCTGGTCTTCTTCCAGCACGACGAGGTGATCGTGCACTGCCCGGCCGAGGAGGCGGAGGCGGTCACGGAGGCGATCCGCGCGGCCGGGGACGAGGCGGGGCGGATCGCGTTCGGGCCGACGCCGGTGCGCTTCCCGTTCACGACGGCGACGGTGGAGCGGTACGCGGACGCGAAGTAGCGGAGCGGACACACGACCACGCGAGCGGCCGATGGAGTGGGACGCCCGGTCGCGGAGCGTCGTCGCTGGTCAGCAGGCATGCGCCGGTGACGCGGTGGGCGCGAGGCCGGGGTTCGCATGAGTTCGCGGCTCCCAAAATGTCCCAGATCGCCCCAGAAGGGGTATCCCTGAAACATGAACGCTTTTCTCTTGGATTCCGCAGGGGTCACGACGGCGGCGGGGGTCTGGCAGTCCGGGCTGGCCCAGGTCCTCGGCGGCCTGGTCGTGGTCGCCGTACTGATCGGCGCGTTCTGGCTGGGGATGAGGGTCAGGGACAAGGAGTCCCCGACGCCCAAGCCGGAGGAGCAGCCGAACCGGCCCGAGGGCGGGCTTCCCGGCGAGACCTCCGAGTACCGCAGGCCCGCCGAGATGCCGCAGACCGACGGGGAGCACCGGCTCATGCCGTACGAGCTGAAGGACGGCGGCGAGGCCTCGCCCGACCCGCCGAGCGAGGAGAAGCGCAAGTGGGGCGGGATCTCCAGCGGCGGCTTCGGCAGCGGTGGGCCGGGGCACGGCGACTGACGTTCGGCACGGGCGCGAGATGCCTCACGGAGGTTGCGAGCGGTGGTCGATCACGCGGTGAACCATGACGATCACGCGGTCGGGTCGCGGCTGCGGGAGGTCGCGTACCGGTTGCTCGGCTCGTTCGGCAGGGCCGACGCGGCCGTGCGGGAGGCGGCGCTGCACCTGGGCCGCTCCGGCTCCCCGGCCAGGGACGAGACCATGGCGGTCGCCCGCGTCTGTCTGGACATGCTGCGGTCGCGCGAGGGGCGGCGCGACGACCCTTGGGACCCCTGGGGCGCGGGCGAGCCGGGGCAGGCCACCGACCCCGAAGAGCGGGCGCTGCTCGCCGCGCTGGACAGGCTGACACCCGCCGAACGGCTGGCGTTCGTGCTCCACGACATGTTCGCGGTGCCCCTCGAGGAGATCGCGCCCGTCGTGGAGCGCACCCCCGCCGCCACCCGGCAGCTGGCCGCCCGGGCGCGCCGGCGGGTGCAGGGCACGGAGGAGATGCCGGAACCGGACCTGCCACGCCAGCGCGAAGTCGTCGCCGCCTTTCTCGCCGCCGCGCGGAGCGGCGACGTCGACGCGCTGCTCGCGCTCCTCGACCCCGATGCGGTGCTGCGGGCGGACGCGGAGGCCGTACGGGCCGGGGCGAGCGCCGCCCACGGGGCGCTGCCGGTGGCAGAGAGCTTCGCCGGGCGGGCCCGGTCGGAGCGTCTCGCGCTGGTGGACGGGGCGGCCGGTCTGGTGTGGGCGCCGGCGAGCGGACCGAGGTCGGTGATCGCCTTCACGGTGCTCGACGGCCGCATCACGGCCGTAGACGTCCTGATGGACCCGGCCCACCTCGACCGCCTGAAGGTCGAGATCCTGCCCGAGTGAGCGCTCAGGAAGGGGCGGACTCGGCGCCCTTCCTCTCCATGGACCGCGGCGCCCCGGGGGACTGGGCAACCTGGGCGGGAAGGTCGCGCCGGGTCCGCACCGGCGAGAGGAACACCGGCAGGAAGGCGGTGGCGAGCAGAGCGCCACCCACCCACAGGGTGGGGTGGATGCCGACGAGTTCGCCGAGGAGTCCCGCGACCGCGGCGCCGATCGCGAGCGCACCGGTGAGAAGGAAGCGGAAGGTCGCGTTCATGCGGCCGAGCATGTCGTCCGGGGTCATCCGCTGACGCAGGCTGACGCCGAGGACGTTGTCCATGCCGGTCTTGAACATCGCCAGCAGCCATCCGGCGCCCGCGATCCACAGCCAGGGGCCGTGCCCGATGAGCGGGACGAGCAGCCCGGCGGGGGCGAGAACGAGACCGGCCAGGCCCAGGGTGCGCCCGTAACCCAGGCGGGCCGCCACCGCCCGCGCGCAGCGGGAGCCGAGCAGGAGTCCGAGGCCGCCGGCTGCCCAGTAGACGCCGAGGACACCGGCGGAGAGCCCGAGTTCGCGGACGAAGATCACCGGCATCATCGTGTTGAGCACCTGCGAGCCGAGGTTGGTGAGCGCTGCGCTCAGGGAGAGCGCCCGCAGCTCCTTGTTCCCGAGGACGTGCCGTACGCCGGCGGCGATCTGGGCGCGCAGCGATTCCCGGGTCCGGTCGGCCGGTGCGGCGGGCGACGCCGCCTCCTTCAGCCACAGGAGCCGTACGGCGGAGGCGAGATGGCTCACCGCGGCACCCGCCACCGCCGCCGGGGCGGTGAGCAGCTGGACCAGGGCGCCGCCCGCTCCACGGCCGGCGACGTTGGTGACGGCCATCAGGCCGACCATGGCCGCGTTGGCCTGGACGAGTCCGTCCCGGCCGACGAAGCGGGGCAGGATGCTCTGCCCGGTGACGTCATGGAAGACGGTGGCGCAGCCGCCGAGCAGCACGACGGCGTAGAGCTGGGCGAGGGTCAGGGCGTCGCACCACCAGGCGACGGGGATGGAGGCGAGGAGCAGCCCGCGGGCCGTGTCCGCCGCGATCAGTACGCGCCGCTGGGGCAGCCGGTCCACCCAGGCTCCGGCGGGGAGGCCGATGAGCAGGAACGCGAGAGTGGCGAGGGTGGCGAGCGCCCCGACCTCGCCGGGGCTCGCGTCCAGGGTCTCGACGGCGATCAGCGGAACGGCGACGTATCCGACGTTGGTACCGAGGTGACCGAGAACGGCCGCGGAGAACAACGTACGGAAGTCGGGCACGCGCCAGGGTGAGTCGGATCGCATGTCTGCGAACCTGCCGCACCCCAACGCGTCAGCACAAGCGAATAGTTCTACAGCGACGATTAAGCGGTGCTACACCGACGTGCGGGCCGCGCGCCCCACGATCGGGACGCGCTGCCGTTGCCGCGAACTCCCGCACAGGTCACCGTGCCTCCGCGTCCGCGACCTCCAGTGCCTCGTCCAGGATCGCCAGGCCCTCCTTGGCCTCCGACTCCGTCAGGTTGCAGGGCGGGGCGACATGGATGCGGTTCATGTGGACGAAGGGCCACAGGTCGCGCGCCTTGCAGGCCGCGGCGACCCGGGCCATCGGCGCGGCCGCCTCGCCGGTCGCCGCGTAGGGGACGAGCGGCTCGCGGGTGGCGCGGTCGGCGACCAACTCCAGGGCCCAGAAGGCGCCGAGACCCCGGACCTCGCCGATACTGCGGTGCCGGGAGGCCAGTTCGCGCAGCCCCGGACCGAGGACGCGCTCGCCCAGGTCGGCGGCGTGCTCGACGACGCGCTCGACGCGCATCGTCTCGATGGTGGCCACCGCCGCCGCACAGGCCAGCGGATGCCCGGAGTAGGTGAGACCGCCGGGGTACGGACGGTCGGCGAAGGTCGCGGCGATCTTCTCGCCGATCGCCACCCCGCCCAGCGGCACATAGCCGGAGTTGACCCCCTTGGCGAAGGTGAGCAGATCCGGGACCACGCCCCAGTGGTCGGCCGCGAACCAGCGTCCCGTACGCCCGAAGCCGGCCATCACCTCGTCCAGGACGAACACGATGCCGTAGCGGTCGCACAGCGCGCGCACCCCGGCCAGATAGCCGTCCGGGGGCACCAGCACACCAGCCGTACCGACCACCGACTCGAGCAGGACCGCCGCGATCGTGCCGGGCCCCTCACCGACGATCGTCTCCTCCAGATGACGCAGCGCCCGCTCGCACTCCTGCCGCTCGTCCGTGGCGTGGAAGGACGACCGGTAGGCGTACGGACCCCAGAAGTGGACCACCCCGGCCGCGCCCGTGTCCGAGGGCCAGCGGCGCGGGTCACCGGTCAGATGGATCGCGGTGGAGGTGGCGCCGTGGTACGAGCGGTACGCGGACAGGACCTTGTGCCGGCCGGTGTGCAGCCGGGCCATCCGTACCGCGTGCTCGACCGCCTCCGCGCCGCCCGTGGTGAAGAAGATCCGGTCCAGGTCGCCGGGCGTGTGCTCGGCGATCAGCCGGGCCGCCTCGGAACGGACGTCGACGGCGAAGCTCGGGGCGACGGTGCACAACTGCCCCGCCTGCTCCTGGATCGCGGCGACGACCCGCGGATGCTGGTGGCCGATGTTGGTGTAGACGAGCTGGGAGGAGAAGTCGAGGTAGCGGTTGCCCTCGTGGTCCCAGAAGTACGCGCCGGAGGCGCCGGCCACCGGCATCGGCTCGGTCTGCGCCTGCGCGGACCAGGAGTGGAAGACATGGGCGCGATCGGCGGCGCGCGCGGCGGCGTTGGTGCGCGCGGCCTGGTCGTCACGGGTCGTCATGCCTGCACCGCCTCCCCGGTCAGGACGCGCCCGGCGCGCTCCGCGATGTGCTCCGGCATCTCGATGTCGGCGGGCAGGACGGGGTCGGCGACCGGCTCCCCGAACGTGGTGACGACCGGCAGCACCCCGGCCCACAGCCCCAGTGCCGCGTCCTCGCTCTCGCCGTCGTCCGGCGGCCCGGTGGCGATCTTCACCGAGGCCTCGACGAGGTCGAGCGCCACCAGCGCGGTCGCCGCGAGCTCCTTCCGGCTGGGCTGCCGGGCGTACTCCCACTGCCCCGGCGCGCACTGCTCCGTGAGCGCCCGCAGCCCCCGCAGCTTCTCGTCCGGGTCGGTCACCGACCGCGGTACGCCGTAGATCATCGCGCACCGGTAGTTGACGCCGTGCTCGAAGACGGAGCGGGCGAGCACCAGACCGTCGACGTGCGTCACCGTGACGCAGACGGTCGCGTCGGGGGCCTGGACCAGGCTGCGGCTGGCGACCGAGCCGTGCAGGTAGAGCCGGTCGCCGTCGGTGCCGTACGCCGTGGGCACCACCATCGTGGTGCCGTCGACGGTGACGCCGAGGTGGCAGAGGAAACCGGCGGCGAGCACCGCCTCCAGATCGGCCCGCCGGTGGCTGCCCTTGTGGCGCATCCGGCGCAGCCGGGTGCGGTCGGTGGCGGCCAGTTCGTCCGGTGCGGGTACCTGTTCGGCGGCGGTGCTCATGGTGTCCTCTTCGTGGGGTCGTGGCGACGTGCTTCCGGGGTTTCTACGGGCTTCAGCCGCGGGCCGCCACCGGCGCCCGCCTGTCGGAACGGCGGCGGGCCGCCAGCGAGTCGCAGATCTCGCCCGCCCGGACGGCGGCCATCGACAGCAGGTTCGCCGTGATGCCGTGGCTGTGCTCGGTGCCGCCCATCAGATAGACGGCGGCCTCCAGCTCCGGACCGGTCTGCACCCGGTAGTCGCGGCGCACCCGCAGCCGGCCGTCCTCGTCGCGTGCGCAGGCCGCGTTCAGTTCGCCGAGCAGCCGGGCCGGGTCGGGCTCGGTGTAGCCGGTGGCGTAGACGACGGCGTCGGCGGTGAGCTCCTCGGTCTCGCCGGTCGCGAGGTTACGCACCCGCACCCGGACCTCGTCGGCGTCCGCCTCGACCGACGTCAGCTGCGAGGCGCCCATGATGCGCAGTCGCCGCTCGCCGCGGACCTTCTCCTGGTAGGAGCGACGGTAGAGCTCCTCGATCAGGTCCATGTCCACCACGCCGTAGTTGGTGTTGCGGTGGTAGGCCATCAGCTTGCGGCGGACCTCCGGGTCGGCGCCGTGGTAGAGGTCGACGGCCTCCGGGTCGAAGATGCGGTTCGCGTACGGGCTGTCGTCTGCGGGGCTGTAGCCGTAGCGCGTGTGGACGGCGACGACCTCGGCGTTCTCGTACGTACGGTGCAGATGGTCGGCGATCTCGGCGGCACTCTGTCCGGCCCCCGCGACCACGAAGCGGCGCGGGTTCTCGGTGGGCAGCGCGGCGAGCCGGTGCAGGAACTCGCTGCTGTGCCAGAGGCGTTCGGAGGACTCGACGCCCTCGGGCAGCCGGGGTACGAGGCCGGTGCCCAGGACGAGGTTGCGGGCCCGGTAGGTGACCGCCTCGGTCGCTCCGAGCGCGGTGACGTCGACCTCGACGACCGGGCCGGCCTGGGTGGTGGAGCGGATCGCCGTGACCTCGAGGCCGTAACGGACCATGTGGTCCACGCCGTTGGCGGCCCACTGGAGATAGTCGTGGAACTCCTCGCGGGTGGGGAACAGCACCTTGTGGTTGATGAAGTCGACCAGGCGGCCCCGGTCGTGGAGGTACGGCACGAAGCCGAAGCGGCTCCGCGGATTGCGCATCGTGGCCAGGTCCTTGAGGAACGAGACCTGCATGGTGGCGTCCGGGATCAGCATGCCGCGGTGCCAGCCGAAGGACGGCTGCTTCTCCAGGAAGACGGCGGTGAGCTTCTCGTCGGGCCCGGCCTGCTCGTTGTACTCCTCGATGGCGATGGCCAGGGCGAGGTTGGCGGGGCCGAAGCCGACACCGACGACGTCGTAGACGGGAGTGGTCTCGTTCATGGCAGGGGCCTTTCTGATCAGGAGGAACGGGTCCGGCAGGACGGGGTCAGGCGGATCGGACGGCGGTGACGGCGGCGCAGCCGGCGGCGAGGAGCAGCGCGAGCAGCAGGCCCGTACCGGCGAAGGAGAGGAAGACGACGGCGATCAGCAGGGTCACGACGGCGGTGGTGCGCAGGGCGCGCCCGGTGCCGCGGGCCCGCAGGGCGGCGGCTGCCGCCGCCACGTACAGCAGCAGGAACGCGCTGCTGGTGACGATGAGGACGAGTTCCTCGCCGGTGCCGGTGAGGGTCAGTGCACCGAGGACGGCCGTGTAGGCGAGGGTCAGGGCGATGGTGGCCGGCACGGCACGGTCGGCCAGGGCGCGCGGCAGGATGCGGTCGCGGGCGGCGGCCCGGACGACCCGGGTGGCGCCCAGGACCCAGGCGTTGGTGGCGACGACCGCGAGGCCGAGGGCGAGCAGATCGCCGGCGAAGGCG
This sequence comes from Streptomyces sp. NPDC046712, assembly GCF_040645695.1. Taxonomy (NCBI): domain Bacteria; kingdom Bacillati; phylum Actinomycetota; class Actinomycetes; order Kitasatosporales; family Streptomycetaceae; genus Streptomyces; species Streptomyces sp. NPDC046712. Next base: position 107,821 of record NZ_JBEYYW010000013.1, read on the forward strand.
CCGGCCTCGCCGAGGGAGGCGCCCAACAGGGCGGTGATGACGACGGGTTCGTCACCGGGCACGGCCAGGTAGGCGGCCGTGACCGCGGCGTAGAGCAGCCCCACGATGGGCACGGCCCAGCGGATGGCGCGCCGGTAGCTGCGGGCCGGGTCGTCGACCTGCTCGGCGAGGGTGGAGACGTTCTCCCAGCCGAGGAAGGAGAAGAACGCGGTGACGACGGCGATGCCGACACCGCCCCAGCCCTGGGTGAGGAACGGGGTGTACTCCCCCGCGTCGAACCGCGGCGCGGCGATCGCCACGGCCCCGCCCAGCCCGAGCAGCAGCACGACCAGCGAAGCGGCCTGGACCCGGGCGCCGGCGGTGAGGCCGAGCAGGGTGAACGCGGCGGACAGGGCCATGAAGCCCATGGCGATCGGGTATACGGGCCCGTCGGGCTGCCCGAGCAGACCGAGCAGACAGCGGGCGGAGACGATGCCCATGACCGGGTTGCCGATGACGTACGTGGCGACGAGCAGCAGCGCGGCGGCCCGCCCCGGCCGCCGCCCGAACCCGGCGGTCACCATCGCGGCGAGCCCTGCGGCGTCGGGCCGCCAGGCGGACATCTCCGCGAAGAACCGGGCGAACGGATACGAACTGATCGCGAGTGCCAGCCACGCCAGCACGGAGGCCGGTCCGGCCTGCCGCTCGGTCAGCCCGGGCACCAGCAGAATGCCGGTCCCGACGAGGCTGCTGACGTAGAACACGACAAGAGCCCGAACGCCGAGCGTGGCGGCCCGTTCCTTCCCGGCGGGTGCGGGGCGGGACATGAGGTCCGTCATGGGTGTCACCTCCGGTGGGGGGGTTGGGGGGAAGGGCGGGTGGCCGGGGGGGCGGGACGCCGGGGCCGACGGGCGGGTGGCCGGGGTGCCGGGGCCGGCGGGCGGGGCGCCGGCGCGCGGTCGGGGTGCCGGGGCGTTGGGGGCCGACTGGCGGGGTGCCGGGGCGCCTGGCCCGACGGGCGGGTGGCGTCCCGACGCCCGGCGACCCGGACGTCACGACGTCACGCGCCCGAGAGGATGTCCATGGCTTCCGACGCGGCGAGTTCGGCCGCCGCGGGGGCCGTCTTGAAGCCGGCGCCGGACCAGCCGGTGGCGAGCACGATGCGGCTGTCCGACCGTTCCCGCCCGAGGTGGGGCAGGGAGTGCGGGGTGTACAGGTCCACGCCCTGCCGGCCGCCGAGGAAGCGCGTGGCCGGGTCCGCGAGCCACGGCCAGCGCGCGGCCGCCCCTTGGCGGATGTACGCCACGTGCTCGTCGGTCAGCGTGTCGTCGCCCCCCGCGGGTACGTCCCACTCGTCGACCGGCCGCCCCGCCATGTACCCGCCCGCCGCCTCCCCGGTCACCTGGGGCCGCCCCCAGACGCCGGTCACCATGTCGACGACGGTCGGCAGACCGGCCGTGTCCGGGTGGTGGAAGAAGCCGTACCGGATGCTCTTGGTACGCCCGGCGTCCGAGCCGCTCAGCCGGTGCCCGGCGATCGCCCCGGTGCCGCTGCCGGCTGCCAGGACGACGGCCAGGGCCTCGACGGGCCCGCCCGGTTCCAGGAGGACCCGCACCCGGTCGGCCCCGGGCGGCGCGACCAGCTCCCGCACGCGGGCGGGCAGCAGCCGGGCGCCGTGGGCCAGGGCCCGGTCCCGGTAGACGCGGGCGGTGCGCGGCGGATCGGCGTAGCCGCCCTCCGGCTCCCACACGGCCGCGGTCACCCCGTCGACCGCCAGCCCCGGGAACCGCTCCCTGAGCGCTCCCGGTGCCAGCAACTCGGCGGGCACTCCGGCACCGTTGAGCTCGGCGACGCCCTTCTCGGCCTGCTCCAGATCGGGGTCGCCGCACAGCACGAGCGACCCGGTCGGCACGAAGCCGTACGGTCCCGGCACGAGGGCGGCGGGCCCCCAGGCCAGCTGGTGGCTGCGGAGGGCGAGCCCCCGCAGATACGGGTCGGGCTCGAAGGCCCGTACGAGACCGCCGGACCAGGCGGTCGCGTGGTCCCGGCGCCCGTCCATCGGGGCGACGAGCGCCACCCGCGCGCCCTGCCGGGCAAGGACGGCGGCGGTCGCGGCCCCGACGACCCCGGCGCCGACGACGATCACGTCGTACGCCCTGCCGCGGTGTCCTCCGGCCTGGGACGGCGCACGCGACGGGACCGGGACCGGTACGAAGTCCCAGCCCACGCTCCCCTCCACCGGCTCCCCGGTCGCGGTGAACGCCCGGTCGGCGTGGGCGCGTACGGCGGCGAGCAGAATCCGCCCCGTCCGCTCCGGGTCCTCCGTGAGGGCCCGGGTGGCCGCGTCGAAGGCGGCCATGACGTGGGTCTCCGGCCCCCCGCGCATCCGGGCCACCCTGGCGGCGCCCCGGTTCGCGTCCCCGAGGAGCTCGGAGAACTCGTCCACCGCGCAGTCGTCGGTGAAGTACAGCTCCCCACCGAAGCCGGCCTCCCGCCACTCCCGCCCGACCCGCGCGGCCCCGCCGTGCGTCCCGCACACGACGAGCGCGGCGAGCGCCGCGGCGTCGGCCCCGGGCTCGGGGACGATGTCCGGCACCGGCGCCGGTGGCCGTACGCCACCGGCACCGGAAGCCAGCGGGCCGACTCCCGGCACGGCGCCGGTCGCCGGGCCACTGCCGTCCGAGACCACCGGCCCGGCCGGGAGACCGGAACGGGGGCCCGAAGCGGCGACATGCCAGGCGTCCCGTACGAGACGGGCCAGGCCCTCCCCGTACGCCGTCCCGTCGTGCGTGACGGCGATCCGGGTGTGACCCGCCGCGCCGACGGCCGTGAGCAGGTCCGTCGCCTGGGCGCGGTCGTCCGGGCACCAGCGCAGCACCGTGCCCGCACTGTCGGCGAGCAGGTCGGGCGTGGTGGCCAGCGGCAGCAGGACGGGCAGGCCGCCCGCCCGGTAGACGGGAAGCGCGGCCCGCGCGCCGGCGCTGTTGAAGTGGCCGATCACCAGCGTGTGCCGGCCCTCGGCGACCACGGCCTCGGCGATCTGCCGGGCCGTCTCCGCCTCTCCCCGGTCGTCGTACAGCTCCCAGTTGACGGCTCCGTGCAGGGCCGCGGCCCGTTCCAGGTGCTCGCCCCAGGCGGCCCGCGGCCCCGAGAAGGGCCCCACGACGGCGCCCCGCGGCAGCGTGGACTCGGCCCCGGCGGCACCCACCGCCCCGGACCCGGAATCGGCCGATTCGGGCTCAGCCACTGAAGACCGTCCCGGGCCAGGCCACCAGCGGCGCCCCCGGGACCAGCGGCGTCAGCGCCACCGCGTCCACGGGCCGTACCGCCGGAAGGCCGAGGAGTTCCGCCAGCCGGGCCGAGCCGTACGGCAGCGCCGGCGCGGCCCAGGCGGACAGCGCGGCGGCCACGGCGAGCTGCGCGGCCAGCGCGGCACGGTAGGCAGGGGCGCCGGTCGGCCGCTCCGCCTCGAAGCCGTTGACGTGACCGAAGTCCTCGGCCAGCGCGACGACTTCGTCGAGCAGCGCGACCGCGCGCCGGGCGTCGTAGCCCTCGACGCCGTACGCCTCCCGCAGCTGACCGACGGTCTCCGTCAGCCGGGCGCGCAGCCGCTCCCAGGCGGCCCCCTGCGGCGCCTCGGCCGGGACCACGCCCCCGATGTCACCGACGGCGGTGAACAGCCGGCCCAGCCAGCCGTCCCAACGGTCCGCGAGCCGGGCGCGGCTGATCTCCAGGGCGGCCGAACTGAAGCTGGTCTGGCGCCCGTTGGGCCGGTCGGACAGCACGTGGTAGCGCAGCACGTCCGCGCTCGTGCGGGCCAGCTCCTCGTGCGCCCAGATCGCGTGGCGCCGGCTGGTGGAGAACTTCAGCCCTTCGAGCCGGTAGAACTCGTTGACCACGAATGCCTTCGGCAGCGCGATCTCCGCGTCGTACGCCCGGAACGCCGCGGGGAACAGCACGGCATGGAAGTAGCCGTTGTCGAAGCCGAAGAACTGCACCGGAGCGGGCGCGGGACCGGTCTCCCCGGCACCCGTCCACTCCAGCAGATAGCCGGGGGCCATCTCGAACCACACGTAGATCCGCTGCTCGGTGAAGCCCGCGACCGGTACCGGCACGCCCCAGTCGGAGGGGTGACTGACGGCGATCTCGGGCAGCCCTTCCTCCCACATCCGCTCGCACAGCGCCCGCAGGTGCGGCGGCATGTCGACCTGCTCCCAGAAGGCGGCGAGCTGCTCCTCGAAGGGGGCGAGGGGGAAGTAGAGCCGCTCGCAGTCTCGGAGTTCGGGGGTGGCGCCGCAGCCGGTGCAGACCGGGTCGATCAGATCGGCGCAGTCGTTGGGGCGTCCGCAGGGCTCGCAGGCGTTGCCGTTGGAGCCGGAGCCGCAGTGCGGGCAGTCGCCCTTGAGGTACGCCTCGTACAGCCAGCGCTCGCAGCCGGTGCAGTACGGCAGCGGCTTCGTACGGGCGACGATGTGCCCGGCGCGGTACAGCCGCTCGAAGAACTCCTGGACGGCCGACTGGTAGCCGACGTCACGGCGCGGACGGACGATCGCGTCGAAGTCGGCGCCGGCCTGCCGCCAGACGGACTCGATGGAGGCGCCGTAGCCGTCGGCGACCTCCTCGCCCTTGCGCCCGCCGTCGTTGAGGCCGCGGACGGGGACGTAGCTCTGGTGGTCGTCGAGGCCGGTGGTGTACCGGACGGCCCCGGCCCCCTCGGCCACCAGGAAGCGGCGCAGCACGTCACCGGCGAGGTACGGGCCGGCGAGATGGCCGATGTGCAGGTCGCCGTTGGGCGTGGGCGGGGTGGCGGTGATCCAGTGCGTCGCGCTCACGCGGCGACCTCCTCGTTCTCGGTACGGATGGCGGGCTCGCGCAGCGGCCAGTAGAGGGAGACCCAGCTCAGCTCTTCGTCGCCCGTGTTGTGGACGACGTGCTCCTGGTTGCGGGGCAGGACGACGATGTCGCCTGTGCGAAACGGCGGTTCGAGCTCGCCGTCGAGGGTCACGCTTCCGGTGCCGGAGAGGATGATCATGACCTCGTCCTGGTTGTGGCAGTCGGGGTCGGAATCGCCGCCGGGCCGCAGGAAGCAGGCCATGGCGCCGACCGGCGGCTCCTTGTCCCCGCCGGGCCACGGAATCAGCCGCTGGCAGGCGAGGCCGAACTCCTCCTCGGCGGAACTCCGGTCGATACGGAAGCGGTTCGGACTGCGGTCGGCCATGGCCTCTCCTGTGCGGTGGCCCCGCCGGACCGGCGGGGTGGTGTCGGCGCTGCCGTACGGGGTGACGGCGGCGGCCGGCTCTCCCGGGGGCAGGATGGGTGCGGTGAAGGGCATACGGGTCTCCTGAGGCGGTCGGCGTCGGCGCAGGGCGGGGCGGGCGGAGCGGGGCGGGCGCACGGATCGGAACGGTTCGCGGGACGGACCGCGCAGGGGTCGAGACGGTCGACGGGACGGACCGCGCAGGGTCGAGACGGTCGACAGGACGGACCGCGAGACGGTCCATGGGACGGACCGCGGGACGGACCGGGGCTTGCGGGACGGACTGGGGCGTGGACCACGGGCGGACCGCGGCGGGGCTGCGATGGGCGCCGTTGGCCCCTCTAGCCCGCGCCGAGTCCTCGTACCGCCGCCACCGGGATCCGGGCGAGGCCGGCCATGACCTGGCGCGGCCCTGCCTCCCAGCCGTACCGCCGCTTGAGCGGGGCGAAGTGAGTGGCGATCAGTTCGAGGAGCGGGCCGATGTCGCTCGGTGCGGCGCCGAGCAGGGCGAGGAGCTGTTCGGTGCGGGTGATCCCCGCCCCCGGGCCGACCCCGTACACGGCGGCGTCCTGCCAGGTGGCGCCGGCGCTGCGGGCCACCACGGTGTTGTGCAGGGCGAAGCCCTGGTTGTCGTGGGCGTGGATGCCGACCGGGGCGGGCACGGCGGCGCGGGTGGACTGGACGAGTTCGATGACCCGCTCCGGGCGGAGCGAGCCGAGCGAGTCGACGAGGAAGACGGCGTCGAGCGGGCCGAGCGTCGCCGTCTCGGCGAGACATCGGTCGAGCTCCGGGTAGGAGGCGAGGTCGATCTCGGTGAGGAGGAGACAGACGCCGAACCCGGCTTCGCGCAGCCGGCCCAGCGGGGCGGCGGCACGCGCCACCTGGTCGTAGCGGACAGCGACGCGCACCAGGCCGACGGGGAGCGGGATGGCGGCGATCCGGTCGGCGATCCGGTCGGTCGCCGCCGCGGCGGCGGTGTCTCCTCCGGGCAGTTCGGCGGCGTCGAGCAGGACCGCGAACCGCGGCCCGTACCGCTGGGTGGACGCGACCGGAAGAAGATCGGGGAGCAGACCGCCCGTCCGGTGGGCCGGATCGCGCACGTGCCCCAGTTCGATGACGTCGATGCCGAGCCGTGCGCAGACCGCGAGGTAGTCGGCGACCAGCTGCGGTGACGGCGTGCCGCCGGTGAGCTGCCCGCTGGTGCGCAGGGTGCAGTCGAGCAGCGTCATACGGTCATCCCCAGCCGGTGTCGTTGGTGCCCGGGCCGGGGGCCGGAGCGCCCCAGCCGGTGTCGTAGGTACCGCTGACGACCGCCGCTCCCCATCCGGTGTCCTCGGTACCGGCGCCACTGCCGGCGAGCTGCGCTCCGGTGACGGTGGCCAGGCCCGCGAGGGCGGTGATCAGGGTGGCGTACACGGTGCTGCGGATCCGCCGCTTCATGTCGTCTGCTCTCTCTTCCACGTTGAGTAAGTCCGGGTGTTTCCAAGGGATGTGCGTGGCTCGCGTGCTTCACGAGCTCTGTGAGCTTTGACCTTGTGGGCGGTGAGATGAACGTATCCGGGATTGCATGACTATCGGGGGGACCGCATGGCTCATTAGGCTGCATGGCAGCAAGAGGACGCTGTCACAAGCGGGGGTAAAGGTGGCGATAACAGACAGAAGTGAGAGGCCTGAAGGGCTCGCGAGCGGCCCTGGCGGCGGCTTCGCGATCGGCCTCATGGGCGCGACTCCGGGAGAGGGACTGCCGGACGGCCTCGCGCCCGACGATCCACCGGCCCGCGTCTACACGACGATCCTGGGACGCGACCCGGAGCTTCCCGCGCACCCCGCGGACCTGGCCGAGGAACTGGAACTCCCGCTCGCACGCGTGGAGTCCGCCGTGTCGGCCCTGCTCGACATGGGCCTGCTGCGCCGCACCCCGGAGCGCGGCGTCCTGCCGGTCCCACCGGACGAGGCGGTCCAGCGCACCCTGGGCCCGCTGGAGCGCGAGATGCGGGCCCGGCGCCTGCACATGGAGCGCACCCGCGAGCAGTTGATGGCGTTCATGCCGCTGTACGAGACGCATCTGGCCCAGCTGACCCATCTCCGGCAGGCGGAGTACGTGGAGGTCCTCACCGATCTCCGGGCGGTCCGGGAGGCCATCACCGAACTGGGCCGCACCTGCGAGAGAGAGGTCATGACGGCCCAGCCGGGTGGCGGCCGCCGCGCCGAGGTCCTCGAGGAGGCGGTCGCCCGCGACGAGGAACTCCTGCGCCGCGGCGTCCGGATGCGCATCCTCTACCAGCACACCGCCCGCTTCTCCTCGGGCACCTGCGCCTACGTCGAGCGGGTCGGCAAACTGGGCGCCCAGGTGCGCACCCTGGACGACGAGTTCATGCGGATGCTGGTCTTCGACCGCGCGACGGCGGTCATCCCCGTCCCCGACGACCCGAACGCGGCGGTCCTGATCCGCGAACCCCACGTGGTCTCGTTCATGGTCGGCGCGTACGAACGACTCTGGCTGGAGGCGCTCCCGTTCGAGACCGAATGGGACCGCCAGACGATCATGGACATCTCCGACGAACTCAAGCAGACGATCGTCCGCCTCCTCACGGAGGGCCTGACCGATGCCGCGATCGCCCGCCGCCTCGGCCTCTCGGTCCGCAGCTGCCGCCGCCACGTCGCCGACGTGATGGCCGCGCTCGGCGCCGAAAGCCGCTTCCAGGCCGGCTACCTCCTGGCCCAGCAGGAACGCGACCAGCCGCCGGGATAGCCGCGGAAACCGCGCAACCCCGGCTCGGAAGGATCCGAGCCGGGGTTCGACAAAGCCGCCATGTCCCGCTCATCGAGCGGGGGACGGCCGGGTGTCGGCATGGTCAGCCGAGGCACACCACGAGCACGCACACCTCCGTCGGCGACGTCGAGATCAATGCGGGGCGGGGCTGGGACGCGCCCGAGTCCTTGTTGTCGGCGGTCGCGGGCGCCGACGGTTGCTGCGTTGCCGTATCGGAGCGCACGGGGGCCGTGTCGCCTGCGGATGGGGCGGTGCTCTGCGGCTGCGGGATCGACGACGAGGCCGGACGGGGAGGCGCGGCGGCATCCGGCCGAGCGGCGGGCGGCGGTGTGCGGGGCGGGGCCGCGACGGACTGCTGTCGCGGGACACCGGTCGTCGTCGGCTGCGGCTGGGACGCGGGGTGTGACGACGGGTGAGTGCGCCCAGTTGTGGGCGGTGTGGACGCCGGCGGGTTCTGCTCGGGCGTCTGCTCCTCCACGGCGCCCATACTCCGCTGGTCCGGCGCCGTGGCCGCCTGTGCCCGGTCCGTTGAGTGCCCGTCCATCGAGGTGATGGTCAGGCTGCCTCCGACGAGTGCGAAGGCGCCGGCGACCACGGCCCGGCGCTTGTTCTTCTTCCAGCGGGCCAGCTGGCGACGGCGCGCCGCCCTCCCCTGCTGCGCGGGCGGCGGGCCCTCTACGTCGACGGCGAGGGCGTGCGGGGCCGCGTCCCTGTCAGCATGGAACTCCGCCTCGTCGTTCAGGGGTCTGTCGTGCCACGCGCCGGAGGTCGTGGACTCCGGGTGGGCCGCTGTGACCGGTGTCATGGCGGGAGCGGAACCGATGCGGCCGCCGGTGGCGTGCGGGGCGATGTCCGGGGCGTAGGCGCCACACCCGGGACACACCAGGGCGCCGTTGAGATGCCGACGGCACGAGGAGCAGTAATCCATCTGCAGTCTTCTGGTCTTCCTGGGCGGACTGCGCCGTCGGCCCGCCTGGGCCACGGCCTGGTCGTGTTTCGCATAGGAGATCGAGCGGCCAGCCACGCTAACGAGGCTTTCGAAAGGCTGTGTGCAGCCTGTGTGATGCTCCTGCGAGGGTCTTGGGCCGGTAGTTCCGCTGCCTGATGCCGCGCAAACACTCGCGCGCCCGGATTCCTTCGGGAGGGAACGAAGCAGGTCGTTCGGGCTGCCGGAACAGCCTCCCGGCCCGGTGTGTGCGCAATTCGTGGCCAAGCCATGAGCGTGGCAAGTACGCGCCCTCAAAAGGGTGTCGGTCTCGCGACCATTCCCGTTTGCCCGTGACACATCGGACGCGCGGCACGCTGTGAGAAGTGACCCCGGGCGGGGTCATGGCGCCCATCCTCCGAGGGGGAGGTGCACAGGCGCCGAGATGCAGGGGCAGGCTCGATTCCCCCGTGACCGGGCCTGCCCCTGCATCCGAGAAGGACCGAGACCGGGGACAGCCGAGCAGGCCGCACCCGCCGCCGCGTCCGCCGAACCAAAGAACCCCAGCTCAGACAATGTCCGGGCTGGGGTTCCAATGGAGCCGCCTTCGGGATTCGAACCCGAGACCTACGCATTACGAGTGCGTTGCTCTGGCCAACTGAGCTAAGGCGGCATGCCGTGCGTTCCCATGGTGGGTGCAGCGGCCTCGCCAAGTCTACACAGTTTCCGGGGGTGCTCCTGACCACCCTCCGCGTGGCCCGCGCCACCCCTCACGTGCAGCGCTTGCCGTCCTTCGGGGCGGTGCCGTCCAGGAGGTACGTGTTGATCGCGGTGTCGATGCAGTCGCTGCCCCGGCCGTACGCCGTGTGTCCGTCGCCCTCGTAGGTCAGCAGGGTGCCGGAGGCGAGCTGGTCCGCGAGGGACTCGGCCCACTTGTAAGGGGTCGCCGGGTCGCGGGTGGTGCCGACGACGACGATCGGGGGCGCGCCCTCGGCGGTGATGCGGTGGGGGGCGCCGGTCGCCGGGGTCGGCCAGTAGGTGCAGTTCAGGGAGGCCCAGGCGAGGCCCGCGCCGAAGACGGGGGACGCCTTCTGGAAGGACGGCACCGCCTTCTCGACCTCGGCCGGTCCACCGAAGGCGGCCGGGAGGTCCAGGCAGTTCACGGCCGCGTTGGCGAACATCAGGTTCGCGTACGAGCCGTCCGCCTCGCGCTCGTAGTAGCTGTCGGCCAGGGCCAGCAGGCCCGATCCCTCGCCGTCGATCGCCCGGGTCAGCGCCTCGCGCAGCTGCGGCCAGGCCCCCTCGTCGTACATCGCCGCGATCACTCCGGTCGTCGCCAGGGACTCCCCGAGCTCGCGGCTCTCGCCCGTCGGCACGGGCTTGGCGTCGACGTCGCGGAAGAACTTCTTCAGGTTGTCGCCGGCCGCCGCGACCGACTCGGTGCCAAGGGGGCAGTCCGACGTCTTGATGCAGTCGGCCGCGAACGCCCGGAAGGCCGTCTCGAAGCCGGCGGTCTGGTCGCGGTTGAGGTCGACCGCGGGCAGCGAGGGGTCCATCGCCCCGTCCAGGACCAGTCGTCCGGCGCGGGCGGGGAACAGCTCGGCGTAGGTGGCGCCGAGGAAGGTGCCGTACGAGGCCCCCACGTAGTTCAGCTTCTCGTCGCCGAGCACCTCCCTCAGGATGTCCATGTCGCGGGCCGCCTCCACCGTGGAGACATGCGGCAGGACCTTCCCGGAGCGCTTCGCGCAGCCCGCCGCGAAGCCCTTGAAAGAGGCGGCGAGGGCGTTGGTCTCGGTGGCGTCGTCGGGCGTCTGGTCGACCTGCGTGTACGCGTCCATCTGCGGGCCCGTCAGACACTCGACGGGCTCGCTGCGGGCCACCCCGCGCGGGTCGACGGCGACGATGTCGTAGCGGGCCCGGACGGGGGCGGGGTAGCCGATGCCCGCGTACCCCTGGAGGTAGCCGACGGCGGAGCCGCCGGGGCCGCCCGGGTTGACCAGGAGCGAGCCGATGCGCTTGCCCGGGCCGGTGGCCGCGACCCGGGAGACGGCCAGCTCGATGTCCCCGGCCTCCGGCTTGGCGTAGTCGAGCGGCACGCGGAGGGTCGCGCACCGGAACTGCGGCACACCGCAGTCGCGCCAGGCGAGCTTCTGCCCGTAGTAGCCCCGCAGGGCGGCCGGAGCTGCCGCCGGGGACGGCGGCACGGCCGACGACGGAGTCGCGGGCGCGGCGGCGTCGCTGCCGCCCGTGCAGCCGGAGAGGATCAGCCCGGCGGCCGCGAGGGCCGTGGCGGACATACGGAGCAAACGCCTGGAGTCCATTCCCGGAGCGTATCCGTACAAGTACGGACCGTGTCCAATCGCCGTGATCAGCCGCGCAGGGCCATCGTCATCGCCTCGACCGCCAGCAGCGGGGCGACATTGCGGTCGAGCGCCTCGCGGCAGGCGAGCACCGCCTCGATCCGGCGCAGCGTCCGCTCCGGGGCGGTGTCACGGGCGATCCGCTCCACGGCGTCCCGTACGTCCTCGTTGGCGATCGGCGTCCTCGCCCGGAGCTGCAGGGCGAGCACATCGCGGTAGAAGCCGGTGAGGTCGGTGAGCGCGAGGTCCAGGCTGTCGCGCTGCGTACGGGTCTTCCGCCGCTTCTGCCGCTCCTCCAGGTCCTTCATGGCCCCCGCGGTGCCGCGCGGCATCCGGCTGCCCTGGCCGCCGCCGAGCGCGGCCTTCAGCTCCTCGGTCTCCTTGACGTCGATCTCCTCGGCGACCTGCTTGGCGTCCTCGCCGGCCGCGTCGACCAGCTCCTGGGCCGCCTTGAGGCAGCCGCCGATGTCGTCGACGCGCAGCGGGAGCTTCAGGACGACGGCGCGGCGGGCCCGGGCCCGCTCGTCGGTCGCCAGTCGGCGGGCGCGGTCGATGTGTCCCTGCGTGGCCCGGGCGGCCGCCGCGGCGACCTGGGGCTCGATGCCGTCCCGGCGTACGAGCACGTCGGCGACCGCGTCCACCGGGGGCGTCCGCAGGGTCAGGTGGCGGCAGCGGGAGCGGATGGTCGGCAGCACGTCCTCCAGGGACGGCGCGCAGAGCAGCCACACCGTGCGGGGCGCGGGCTCCTCGACGGCCTTCAGAAGCACATTGCCCGCGCCCTCGGTGAGCCGGTCGGCGTCCTCCAGGACGATCACCTGCCAGCGGCCGCCGGCGGGCGAGAGCTGGGCGCGCCGGACGAGGTCGCGGGTCTCCTTCACACCGATGGAGAGCAGGTCCGTGCGGACGACCTCGACATCGGCGTGCGTCCCGACGAGCGCGGTGTGGCAACCGTCACAGAAGCCGCATCCCGGGGCCCCGCCCAGCGCCCGGTCCGGGCTCACGCACTGCAGCGCGGCCGCGAAGGCGCGCGCCGCGGTCGCCCGGCCGGAGCCCGGGGGGCCGGTGAACAGCCAGGCGTGGGTCATCCTGGACGCATCGGGAACGGGCTCGCCCGCGGCATGGGTGGTCACGAGGGCATCGGCGTCCCGCGCCGCGGCGGCGAGCTGCTCCTCGACCCGCGCCTGTCCGACGAGGTCGTCCCATACGGCCATGTCTGCCCCTCCTCAGGTACGCACTCCATTGTGGGGCAGCCCTACGACAACGGGTCGCGGGCAGAGGCCCGCGACCCGTTTCAGTTCCTGCAGGAAGACGATCCTTCGGATCGTCAGCGGCGCCGGCGGCGGCCGTCGTCCTCGTCGTCGTGGGGGCCGAGCAGCTCGTCCGCCAGGGTCGGGAGGTCGTCGAGCGGGGTCTCCTCCGCCCAGTCGGAGCGGCGCTTCGGGCGGCCCTGGTCGTCGAGCTGCGGCAGCTCGCGCGTCTGCTCGTTGGATCCGGCGGGCTGCTCGGCGCGGAAGATGCCCGGCGGAACCCGGTCGACCGGGTCCGTCCCCCGTACGGGAGGCAGCACGGCCGTCTCGTCGGTGGCACGCACCGGCGGCAGCACCGCCGTCTCGTCCGCGGCCCGCACCTGCGGCAGGACCGAGGTCTCCGCCTCGCGCCGCACGGCGTCCGGGTCGACGACCGGCGTCGGGACGGTGATCTCGTTCGGCGAGACCTGGGGCACCGTCTGCGTCACGTCGTCGGGCGTCACGACGGGCGTTTCCACGGTCACCTCGTCGGGCTTCACCATGGGGGTTTCCACGGTCACGTCGTTGGCCGACGCCTCCGCCGCGCGGGCGGCCTCCGCGGCCTTGGCAGCAGCGGCCTCGGCAGCCTTCCGCGCCTCGGCGGCCTCGGCGGCCCGCTTCGCCTCCGCGGCCCGTTGCGCCTCGGCAGCCTTCCGCGCCTCCTCCGCGCGGGCGGCCTCCGCAGCCTTCCGCGCCTCTTCCGCGAGGGCGGCCTCGGCGGCCGCCTTCTCCGCGGCTTCCGCCGCGGCCTTGCGCGCCGTCTCCTCGGCGGCCTTCGCCGCCGCGGCCTCGGCCAGACGCCGCGCCTCCTCCGCCCGCAGCAGGGCCTCCTCGGCCTTGCGCTGCTTCTCGCGGCGGCGCTCCTCCGCCTCCGCCCGCAGCCGGGCCTCTTCCTCGGCCTGCTTGCGGCGGCGTTCCTCCTCCTCGCGGCGGGCCTTCTCCTCGGCCTCGCGCCGCTTGCGCTCCTCCTCGGCGGCCAGCCGGGCCTCCTCGGCCCGCCGACGGGCCTCCTCCGCCTGCCGTTCGGCCTCGCGGCGCCGGGCCTCTTCCTCCTCCTGGCGCTTGCGCTCCTCCTCCTCGGCACGGAGCCTGGCGAGCTGCTCCTGGCGCTCGCGCTCCAGCCGCTCCTCCTCCGCCTTGCGGGCGGCCTCCTCCTCGGCCCGGCGCCTGGCCTCCTCCTCGGCCTTCCGCCGCGCCTCCTCCTGGGCCTTCACCTCGGCCTCGGACAGCGGCAGCATCCGGTCGAGCCGGTGGCGTACGACGGTGGTGACGGCCTCCGGCTCCTGGCCGGCGTCGACGACGAGGTAGCGGCCGGGGTCACCGGCGGCCAGGGCCAGGAAACCGGCCCGCACGCGCGCGTGGAACTCCGGCGGCTCGGACTCCAGCCGGTCGGGGGCCTCGGTGAACCGTTCCCGCGCGGTCTCCGGGGAGACGTCGAGGAGCACGGTCAGATGCGGGACGAGTCCGCCGGTGGCCCAGCGGTTGATCCGGGCGATCTCGGTCGGCGACAGATCGCGCCCGGCGCCCTGGTAGGCCACCGAGGAGTCGATGTACCGGTCGGAGATCACCACCGCGCCCCGCTCCAGGGCGGGCTTGACCAGCGAGTCGACGTGCTCGGCGCGGTCGGCGGCGTACAGCAGCGCCTCGGCGCGGTTCGAGAGCCCGGCCGAGGAGACGTCGAGCAGGATCGAGCGCAGCCGCTTGCCGATCGGCGTCGCGCCCGGCTCGCGGGTGACGACGACCTCGTGGCCCTTGGCGCGGATCCACTCCGCGAGCGCCTCGGCCTGGGTGGACTTGCCGGCGCCGTCGCCGCCCTCCAGGGCGATGAAGAAACCGGTCGGTGCGGGCGCCTGGACGGGGTCGGCGCCGCGCAGCGCGTCGCGCAGATCGCGGCGCAGCGGTACGCCGGCCCGGTCGTCGGTCTTGGCGAGGACGAGCGCGGCGACGGGCAGCAGCAGCGCGCCGACCAGCATGAGCGTGAAGGCGGCGCCGCCGTGCGCGAAGACGAAGCTGCCGGAGGCGAGGCGGTGCGGCCCGATGGCGGCGGCGAGCAGCGGCGCGCCGAGCGCCCCGAGCGCCATGCCTACCCGGGCGACGGCCTGGAGGTGTTCGGTGACCCGGGGGCGCCGGGCCTCCTCTGTCTCCTGGTCGATGAGCGTGTGGCCGGTGTTGGCGGCGACCCCGGCCGCGTACCCGGCGAGTACGGCGAGGAACAGGACCGTGGCCGTGTCCGGCACGAGGCCCATCGCGAGCAGCGCGATGCCGGTGAGGGTGATCGCGAGGGCGAGGAGCCGGCGGCGGGAGAGGGCGGGCAGCACGGACCCGGCCGTCCGGATGCCGACGCCGGTGGCCCCGGCGAGCGCGAGGATCAGCAGCGCGTAGGTGACCGGGCCGCCGCCGAGGTCGTACGCGTGCAGGACGGCGACCGCCGCAGCGGCGGCGACGGCTCCGGCGACGGTGGCGCAGGCGAGGACGAGCAGCGCGACGGCGCCCGTGCGGCCCTTCTCGTTGGCCGGCCGGCGCAGGCCCTCCAGGGGCGAGCGGGGCCTGGGCGTCTGCCCGCCGGGCAGCTCGACGGCGTACAGCACGGAGAGCGAGGCGGCGAACAGTCCGGCGGCGACGTACGCGCCGAGGGCGGCCTGGTGCAGCGAGAACCAGTCGATGCCCGTGCCGAGCAGGTTGCCGACGAGTGTGGCGACGAGGAGCGCGGCGGCCGCGGCGGGCACCGCGAGGAATCCCGTGCGCAGCGACAGCCGGCGCAACGCGTCCAGGTGGTCCGGCAGGGGTCGCACGGCGGCGCCCTCCAGCGGCGGAGCGGGCAGCAGCGCGGGGGCCGCGCCCTCCCGGGCGATGGTCCACAGCCGTTCGGCGGCGCCGGCGACGAAGACGGTGCCGAGCAGGAACCACAGGGCGTTGTCGGGTGTCCAGTCGATCCACAGGGGCGCGACCACGAGAAGCGCGATCCGCAGACCGTCGGCCCCGATCATGGTCCAGCGCCGGTCGAGCGCGCCGCCGGGCGCGGTCAGCGTGGTGAGGGGGCCGAGGAGAACGGCACCGAACAGCACCGAGGCCAGCAGCCGGGCGCCGATCACGGCGGCGACGGCGAACGCGGCCCCGCGGTATCCGCCCCCGAGGGCTCCCTCGGAGACGGCGGCCTGAAGTCCGAGGAGTACGAGGACGAGCAGGGCGAGGGCGTCCCCGGTCCCGCCGACGAACTGCGCACTCCACAGCCGTCGCAAGGGTTGATGGCGCAAAAGCGCCCGTACGGCACGCTCCCGGGAGTCTGCGACAAGGGCGACGTCGGAGTCTGGCTGCTCTGCTCGCGTCATCCGTCCACCCTATCCGGACCCCCTCACTCCCCGTGGCCCCCGCCCGAACAAACGTCGGGCGGAGCGCGCACGAGTAAGGGGCGGGGGCCATGGGCCCCCGCCCCTTACAACGTCAAGCGCTCTACTCGGCCGCCGTCTTCTTCGCCGCGGCGGTCTTCTTCGCGGCAGCGGTCTTGGCCGTCGTCGTCTTCTTGGCGGCGGTCTTCGCGGCGGTCTTCTTGGCCGCCGTCTTCTTCGCCGGCGCGGCCTTCTTCGCGGCCGCCTTCTTGGCGGGCGCCTTCTTGGCCGTCTTCTTCACCGGCCCCTTGGCCCGCTTCTCGGCGAGCAGCTCGAAGCCGCGCTCCGGCGTGATCTCCTCGACGCTGTCCCCGGTCCGCAGGGTCGCGTTCGTCTCGCCGTCGGTCACGTACGGGCCGAAGCGACCGTCCTTGACGACCACCGGCTTCTCACTGACCGGGTCGACGCCCAGCTCCTTCAGCGGCGGCTTGGCAGCCGCACGGCCACGCTGCTTGGGCTGCGCGTAGATCGCGAGCGCCTCCTCCAGCGTGATCGTGAAGAGCTGCTCCTCGTCCGTCAGCGACCGCGAGTCCGTGCCCTTCTTCAGGTACGGGCCGTAGCGGCCGTTCTGCGCCGTGATCTCGACGCCCTCCGCGTCCGTGCCCACCACGCGCGGCAGGGACATCAGCTTGAGCGCGTCCTCCAGCGTCACCGTGTCGAGGGACATCGACTTGAAGAGCGAGGCCGTCCGCGGCTTCACCGCGTTCTTGCCGGTCTTCGGGGTGTCCTCGGGCAGGATCTCGGTGACGTAAGGGCCGTAGCGGCCGGCCTTGGCGACGATCTGGTTGCCGCTGACCGGGTCGGCGCCCAGCTCGAAGTCACCGCTCGGCTTGGCCAGCAGCTCCTCGGCGTAGGCGACCGTCAGCTCGTCCGGGGCGAGGTCGTCGGGGACGTCCGCGCGCTGGTGGCCCTCGGCGTCCTTCTCGCCGCGCTCGACGTACGGGCCGTAGCGCCCGACACGCAGCATGATGCCGTCGCCGACCGGGAAGGAGGAGATCTCCCGGGCGTCGATCGCACCGAGGTCGGTCACGAGCTCCTTCAGACCGCCGAGGTGGTCGCCGTCGCCGTTCCCGGCGTCGGCGGCGCCGCCCTCGCCGGAGCCGCCGCCCTCGCCGAAGTAGAAGCGCTTCAGCCACGGCACGGCCTGGGCCTCGCCTCGCGCGATGCGGTCGAGGTCGTCCTCCATCTTGGCGGTGAAGGAGTAGTCGACGAGTCGGCCGAAGTGCTTCTCGAGCAGGTTGACCACGGCGAAGCTCAGGAACGACGGGACGAGCGCCGTCCCCTTCTTGAAGACGTAGCCGCGGTCCAGGATGGTGCCGATGATCGACGCGTACGTCGACGGGCGGCCGATCTCGCGCTCTTCCAGCTCCTTGACCAGCGAGGCCTCGGTGTAGCGGGCCGGCGGCTTGGTCGCGTGGCCGTCGGCGGTGATCTCCTCGGCGGACAGCGCGTCGCCCTCGGCGACCTGCGGCAGCCGACGCTCACGGTCGTCCAGCTCGGCGTTCGGGTCGTCGGCCCCCTCCACGTACGCCTTCATGAAGCCGTGGAAGGTGATCGTCTTGCCGGACGCGCTGAACTCGGCGTCCCGGCCGTCAGCGGAGCGGCCACCGATCTTGACGGTGACGGAGTTTCCGGTCGCGTCCTTCATCTGGGAGGCGACGGTCCGCTTCCAGATCAGCTCGTAGAGCCGGAACTGGTCGCCGGTCAGGCCGGTCTCCGCCGGGGTGCGGAAACGATCACCCGAAGGGCGAATCGCCTCGTGCGCCTCCTGCGCGTTCTTGACCTTGCCCGCGTAGACGCGCGGCTTCTCCGGCAGATAGTCGGCGCCGTACAGCTGCGTGACCTGCGCCCGGGCCGCCGCGACGGCGGTGTCGGACAGGATCGTCGAGTCCGTACGCATGTAGGTGATGAAGCCGTTCTCGTACAGCTTCTGCGCCACCTGCATGGTCGCCTTCGCCCCGAAGCCGAGCTTGCGCGAGGCCTCCTGCTGGAGCGTGGTCGTACGGAACGGGGCGTACGGCGAGCGGCGGTACGGCTTCGACTCGACCGACCGGACGCTGAACGAGGTGTCGGCGAGCGAGGCGGCGAGCGCCCGCGCCTTCTCCTCGTCGAGGTGGAGGATGTTCGCGGTCTTCAGCTGCCCGTCGGAGCCGAAGTCACGGCCCTGGGCGACGCGCTTTCCGTCGACCGTGTTCAGGCGGGCGACCAGCGAAGACGGGTCGGAGGGGTCCCCGGCACGGCCCGTCGAGAAGGTGCCGGTCAGGTCCCAGTACTCGGCGGAGCGGAAGGCGATGCGCTCGCGCTCACGCTCGACGACGAGGCGGGTGGCGACGGACTGGACCCGGCCCGCGGACAGGCCGCGCATGACCTTCTTCCACAGGACCGGCGACACCTCGTAGCCGTACAGCCGGTCGAGGATGCGGCGAGTCTCCTGGGCGTCCACCATGCGCTTGTTCAGCTCGCGCGGGTTGCGGACGGCCTCCTGGATCGCGTCCTTGGTGATCTCGTGGAAGACCATCCGGTGGACCGGGACCTTGGGCTTCAGGACCTCCAGGAGGTGCCACGCGATGGCCTCGCCCTCGCGGTCCTCATCGGTGGCGAGGAAGAGTTCGTCGACCCCGGCCAGCTGCTCCTTGAGCTTCCTGACCTGCGCCTTCTTGTCGGCGTTGACGACGTAGATGGGCTGGAAGTCATGCTCGACGTCGACACCGAGGCGGCGCACCTCGCCGGTGTACTTCTCCGGCACCTCGGCGGCGCCGCTGGGGAGGTCGCGGATGTGCCCGACGCTCGCCTCGACGACGTAACCCGGGCCGAGGTAGCCCTTGATCGTCTTCGCCTTGGCAGGCGACTCGACGATGACGAGTCGGCGGCCGCCCTGTGCGGTCTCGCTGGTCGGGGACAACTTCGCTCTTCTCTCCGGTCGACGCTCGGTGGCACGTACGGCGCTGGCACTCCGCCGCCGGCACGCTCGGCTGCGGCACACGGTGACGCTGCCGTCGCTGCGGAGTGTGACGGTACAACCCGCCCCCGTGTCAAACGGCGAAAGCCCGCAACGGCCACTCGAACGGTAACCCGACTCTTGGCATTCCTGCCGCCCGGACTCCCGGTCCGGTGGGGCGGGGCCGCTCGGAACGACCTCGTCACAGCCGCCCGAAGCACCACACCCCAAGGAGAAGGAAGACGATTCCGAAGATCGTCGTCAGCGTGGCGGCCATCGGCGTGCCGACCCCCTGCGCCACCGGCTCACGGTGCGCCACGCGCACGCCCGTCCACAGCAGCAGTGCCGCTCCGAACAGCGCGAACGCCATTCCCGCGAAGATCGCCGGCCCGCTCTCCATGCCCGTACCCCGTTCCGTTCACGGGCCCCCGCGGCCCCTGGAGGCCGAGGCTGGCACCTCCCGGCATCGTCGGCGCGAATTCCGGGTGAACGACGCGGACGCTCCCGTACGGGTTCACGAATATGGCCGGTAGTGCCCCACTCCCCTCTTGTCGTTCGTCACATCCCGCCGTCACATCTCTCCGTCACATCACGTCGAGCGTGGCCCGTCGTCTGCTGCCCCGCTCGAAGAGTGCGAGGAGCGCCACGGCCAGGACCGCGTACCCGGCCCCCACCGCCAGCTCGGCACCGAGCAGCGCGCCGTCGAGTCCGCCGCCCGCGGTGAGCCGGCGGGCCGCGTCTGCCGCGTGGGTGAGCGGCAGCAGGTCGCCGGCCGCCCGCATCCACTCGGGCAGCGTGTCCCGGGGGACGGCGGCGCCGGTCAGCAGGAGCAGGACCGAACTCGCCACGTTCGACACCAGGAACACATCCCGGAAGCGCAGCCCGAGCGCGCCCAGCGCTAGGCCGAACGCCGAGCAGCCACCGGCCGCCACGAGCAGCACCAGGGCGAGGCCGGGCAGCGCGCCGACGGGCACCGCCAGACCGAGCACCAGCGTGGCGGCGGTGAGGACGAAGGCGCTGACGAACAGCCCGTTCATGACGTACGGGAGGGCGCGTCCGGCCCACAACGGGACGCGGCGGCGCGGCGAGAGCAGGACGGCCCCGAGGGTGCCGAACCGGCGTTCGTTCGCGATCGCCATGGTGCCGCCGTACACGCAGGAGGCGGAAGCTGCGAGGACGGCGTTGCCGACCAGGTGGAAACGGTCGTCGGCGACACCGAGTTCTCTCCCCAGGAAGACGAAGAAGAAAACCTGGAGCAGCGGCCCGACCAGCAGTGTTCCGATGAACATGGGTGGGGTCGTCCAGTTGAACAGGGCGCGGTAGGAGAGCGATCCGCCGACCAGGACGAGCCGGGCGGAGGTGCGGAAGCGGAAGCCGATGAGGCGGAGGCGGAAGCGGAACATCCGGCAGGGTCCTTTCAGGCGAGGGCGAGCGTGGCCGCGGCGCGTGCCCGCCGCTCCACCCGTCCGAGGACGAGGACGGCGGCCAGGGCGTATCCGGCGCCGAGCGCGACGGCGGCGAGCAGCGGTGTGAGAACGTCCCCGCCCGAGGTGGCGGCGTGCACGGCCCGCGCGCCCCAGGTCGTGGGCAGCGCCCAGGAGATGGGGTGGGTCCAGGCGGGCAGCACACCGATCGGCACGAGCAGCCCGGACAGCAGCCAGACGGGCGTGTCGAGCGGGTTGGCCAGCGCGTTGGCGTTGCGCAGCAGGACGAAGGTGGCCGCGAGCAGCAGCCCCATCATGCCGAGCGCGAGCACGCACACCGGGACGGCGACGAGGAACAGCAGCGGGTGCGCGAAGTCGAGCGGGACACCGAAGAGCAGGACACCCCACAGGACGGTCGCGCCCATCGCGTACGTACCGATGACGGCGGTCGCGAGGGTGATGGGAAGGAGCACGAGGGCGAGCGGGGCGGGCGCGACGACGAGCGTCTCCAGCGTCCCGAGCCAGCGCTGGTTCTGCACGGCGCCGCCCGAACCGAACAGCACCGAGCCCCAGATACCCATGAGACCGGCGCCGACGGAGGCGGTGAGCAGCCGCTCCGGATCCCCGGCCGCGCGGAACAGATGGACGGCGAGGGTCGCGTACACGAGCGGAACGAGGACGGCGAAGGTGATCTCGATCGGGGAACGGGACGTGTACGAGACATGGGTGCGCACGCCGACCGCGATCAGCCGCAGGACGCGCGTCACGCCCGCACCTCCTGCGACGACTGAGACGACTGAGACGACTCCGACGACTTCGGAGACTGCGACGACGCCGGCGACTCCGGCGACTGCCCCGACGCCGGCTCCTGACCGGTGTCTTCCGACACGATCGCGATGTAGGCGTCCTCCAGGGAGGGTTCACGGCTGACGACGCGCCCGAGCCGTACGTCGTCGAGCGCGGCCAGGATCGAGGCGTGCAGTTCGGCCCCGCGCTCGGTCTGCACGGTCACGGTCTGCGCCGTGCCCCGCTCCTCCACCGACGCCCCGCGCACACCGGGCAGTCGGCGGATGCGGACCAGGTGCTCCTCGCCCGCCCCGTACGCCTCGATCTCCAGCACGTCACGTTCCTGGACCCGGGACTTGAGGCTCGCGGGCGTCCCGAGCGCCCTGATCCGGCCGCCGGCGATGACGGCGATGCGGTCGCAGAGCTCGTCCGCCTCGGCCATGTAGTGGGTGGTGAGCAGCACGGTGGTGCCGGCGGCGGTGAGGTCGGCCACGGTACGGCGCAGATCGCGGGCGGCGACCGGGTCGACGCCGATGGACGGCTCGTCGAGGAAGAGGACGTCGGGGTGGTGGAGGAGCCCGCGGGCAATGTGGAGGCGCTGCCGCATCCCGCGCGAGTACCCCTCGACCCGCTCCTTCTCGCGGCCCGTGAGGCCCACCAGGTCGAGGAGTTCGGCGATCCGCCGCTTCTGGGCGCGGGGCTCGACGCCGTACAGCTCGGCGAAGTAGCGGAGGTTGTCCAGGGCGGACAGCCGGTCGTACAGGCCGCGGTCGCCGCCGAAGACGTAGCCGATCCGGCGGCGTACGGCGACGGGGTCGCGGGCCACGTCGTGGCCGAACACCCGGGCCGTGCCGGAGGTCGGCAGGAGCAGGGTGTTGAGCATCTTGATGGTGGTGGTCTTCCCGGCGCCGTTGGGGCCGAGCAGCCCGAACAGTTCTCCGGGCGCCACCTCGAAGGTGACCCCGCGCACGGCCTCGGTCTCGGTCCGGCGGGGCCGCAGCCACCCGGTCCTGCTGGTGTAGGTGCGGCGCAGCGCGTCCGCCTCGATTGCGAGCATGAGCGGGACCGTATGAGCGCCGTACGAGCCCCGGCCATCGATTCGGGAGCCCCCGAATCGTCAGGCGACCGCGTTCAGCACGCCCTCCCCGGCGAGAAGCGCGAGCAGCGAACGGCCGGTGTCCGTCAGCTGGTAGTAGACGGACCGGCCGACCCGGTGCCGGGTCACCACGCCCGCTTCCGCGAGCACCGACAGATGCTCGGAGACCGTACTGGGCGCGAGCCCGAGCCGGTCCGCGAGACCGGCCGTGGTCAGCGGGCCGGCCAGCTCGCGCAGGACGGCGGCCCGGCCGCGGCCGAGCATGAGCCCGAGCCGGTCCTCGGCGACGGGTTCGACCGGCTCGCGCAGGGCGGCTGCCCCGCGGGCCTGGAAGGAGACGGCGACCACCTCGGGGTCGTCGGTCGAGTAGAGCCGGCAGCCCTCCGCGAAGACGAGCGGCACCAGCACCAGGCGCCGCTCCCCGGCCGCGTACTCCGCCTCGTAGAACTTGGTCAGTTCGAGCACCGGCCGCTCCCAGCGCCCGCGCGATTCGAGCCCGCCGAACAGCGCGTCGACGCCCTCGGTCGCGAAGGTCCGCGCCCGTACGAGGACTTCGTCCTCGACGAGCCGGCGCATCGTCGGCCAGTACGGCTCGATCGCGCCCTCCCACCAGGCCGCGTACGCGTCGGCGAGCGCCGCGCAGGCGGCCTGCGGGTCCTTCAGATACGGCTGCAGGAAGGGTTCGTCGGCCATCCCGGGGTAGCAGACGGCCGCCTGCGCGCGGACGAACTCCGGATCGGTGGAGCGCAGCTGGGCGAGTTCCTCGTGGATGTTCACCGTGCCGACGGGGCGGGGCAGCAGGAAGTCGGAGACCTCGTACCGTCCCTCGGCCAGCAAGTCCCACAGCGGCGCGAGCCGCTCGTCCTCGCGCCACACCTCCCGCGCGCCGACGACCCACTCCTGGTACGGCCAGGAGGGCCGCCGCCACGGCAGTGTCAGGTGGAGGGCGCAGAAGGCGTCCCGCAGCGGACTGATCGCGATGCGGGTCGCCCCGAGGGAGGCCTCGTCCAGCTCGATCCGTATCAACCCTGCTGTGCCTCTCTGGCCGGGAGGAGGAACCCCTCCTCCACCAGGAGCCGGATCGCCTGCGGGGTGCGGTCCCGCAGCAGCACCGGGTCCTCGCCCATGAGCTGCCCGATGGCGTCGAGGATCCGGCCGGCGCTGAGCGAGCCGTCGCACACGCCCGCGAAGCCGGCGCCGACGTGGTCCACCTTGGTGGCGCGCCGCATGCCGCGGTTCTGCCGCAGCACGACGTGCTCGGGGTCCTCGGCGCCCGGCAGCCCGACCTGCTCCTGCATGACCTCGGGCGCGAGGGTGAAGCTGTCGGCGAGCAGGGCCGCGTCGTCGTGCGTGCGCAGATAGTCCTGGCGCTCGAAGTGGGCCAGCACGGTGTCGCCCAGCGGCTGCTCGACCGGGTGCGGCCACTCCTCGATCACGATCGACGGCTCGACGGCTCCGGAGGCGACGGCTGCGTTCTTGCGCAGGGTGATCCAGCCGAATCCGACCGCCTTGGTCTTGCGGGCCTCGAACTCGTCCAGCCAGGCCTCGTACCGCTCGGTGTACCGCTCCTGGTCCTCGCGGTGGTCGCCGCTGTCGCGCAGCCACAGCTCGGCGTACTGGGTGATGTCCTGGACCTCGCGCTGCACGATCCACGCGTCGCAGCCGCGCGGCACCCAGGAGCGCAGCCGGTCCTGCCACTCCTCGCCCTCGACGTGCTGCCAGTTGGCGAGGAACTGGGCGTAGCCGCCGTCGTTCAGCCGCTCCCCTGCCTGCTGCACGAGCGTGCGGCACAGGTCGTCGCCGCCCATCCCGCCGTCGCGGTAGGTGAGGCGGGCGCCGGGCGAGATCACGAACGGCGGGTTGGAGACGATCAGGTCGTACGTGTCGCCGTCGACCGGCTCGAAGAGGGAGCCCGGGAGCAGCTCGGCCTCGCGGGCCCCGGAGAGCGCGAGGGTGAGCCTCGTGAAGTCCAGCGCGCGCGGGTTCAGGTCGGTGGCGGTGACCAGCGTGGCGTGCTGGGCGGCGTGCAGGGCCTGGATTCCGGAGCCGGTGCCGAGGTCGAGCGCGGAGGACACCGGCGTACGGACGGTGATGCCGGCGAGTGTGGTGGAGGCTCCGCCGACACCGAGGACGACGGCTTCGTCCTTGTGTCCGATGCCGCCGGCCCCGCCGACGGCGCACCCCAGGTCGGAGACGATGAACCAGTCCTGGCCCTCGGGCCCGCCGTAGGGCCGGACGTCGACGGCGGCGCGGACGTCGTCGCCCTCGCGCTCCAGCCAGCCGTCCGTGAGGCACTCCTCCAGCGGGAGCGCGGCGGCGGCCCGCTCGGCGGGGACGGCTCCCTGGAGCAGGAAGAGCCGTACGAGAGTCTCCAGCGGGGAGTCCCCCCGGGTGGCCCGCAGCGCGGGCACGGTCTCACTGCGCGCGAGCGCGGCGTAGGCGGGGGCGCCGAGCCGTTCGAGCAGGCCGTCGGCGGTGAAGTCGGCGGCGAGCAGGGCTTCGCGCAGCAGGGCGGCGTGCGCGGGCACGGGGAGGCGGGAGGTCAGGCTGGTCGTACTCACCCCACCATTGTGACGGCCGCCACCGACATTGCCCCGACTGCCCCGCCCCGGGCCTGTCGGCCGGTCATGCGAAAGGCCCGGGGCGAGTGGTGCTCGCCCCGGGCCCTTCGTGCGGTCCGGACCCGCCGCTACTCCGACTTCTTGCTCGCGGAGCTCGACGGCTTGGTGGACGCCTTCCCGGACGGCGTGGAGCCCGCCTGCGGGGAGGCCGTGCCGGTCGCCGCGGGCGAGGGAGTCGCCTTCTGGCAGCCCGGCTGCTTCGCCATCGCCGTGCCGACCTCGCCGGACTGCAGCTTGGCCAGCGCGTCCTGGTCCATCTTCTCGATCTTCTTCAGGCCGTCGGCGACGCCCTGCAGACCGTCCGCGAACTTCTGCTGGTTGTTCGGGTCGAGCTGGTCGACCTGCTTCTTCAGCCCCTCGTAGGCCACGGCCGTGGCGTTGAGCTCCTTGACCGCGTCCTGCTGGAGCTTCTCGCCGTTGTCCACGGGCGGCGCACCGGCGTCCTGGATGGCCTTGGCGAGCGCCCTGTCGGCGTCGGCGATGTCCTGGAAGGCCTTCGAGTCGGCGGCCTGGATGTCGGCCGGCTTTCCGTCCGCAGCCGTCGAGATGATGAGCTGCTGGGCGTCGGCCCGCTTCTGGATCTGGGGCTTCGCCTGGTCGCAGACCGTCTTGGCCCAGTCGTCGACCTTGTCGCCGTCGTCGCTGCAACCGGACAGCGCGAGCACCAGTACCGCGCCACCCGACAGCACGGCCGCAAGTTTCTTGTTCACCGGATCGGTCCCTTCCAAGGCTCTCGGCCCCGGAACATACACGCCGAGCGGACGACATCCACCTTTCGTGCGACTGATTCATCCCATATTGCAGTCGTTCGCACCAAGGGAGACACGCCTCACGTCCCCGTACGCGACGGGCGGACGGCACGTCATCACATGCCGTCCGCCCGCTCTCTGACCAGGTGTTACGAAATCACCGGCGCGTCCGGCGAAGCCGCCGACCGATGGGCGGCGTTGTCTTCGTCACCCGCTTCGTCGCCGACGGCCACCGAACGCCGCTTGGAGACGTAGACGGCGCCGATGATGACGACGATCGCGAGGATCGCGACCAGCGCCCGCAGTCCGCCGCTCGCGTCGTCGCCGTAGCTGAACTGCACCACCGCGGGCGCGATCAGCAGCGCGACCAGGTTCATCACCTTCAGCAGCGGGTTGATGGCCGGTCCTGCGGTGTCCTTGAACGGGTCGCCGACGGTGTCGCCGATGACGGTCGCGGCATGGGCGTCGCTGCCCTTGCCGCCGTGGTGGCCGTCCTCGACGAGCTTCTTGGCGTTGTCCCAGGCGCCGCCGGAGTTGGCGAGGAAGACCGCCATCAGCGCGCCCGTACCGATCGCTCCGGCGAGGTACGAGCCGAGCGCGCCCACGCCGAGCGCGAAGCCCACCGCGATCGGTGCCATCACGGCGAGCAGCCCGGGCGTGGCGAGTTCGCGCAGCGCGTCCTTCGTGCAGATGTCGACCACGCGCCCGTACTCGGGCTTCTCGGTGTAGTTCATGATCCCGGGGTGCTCGCGGAACTGCCGCCGCACCTCGTAGACCACCGCGCCGGCCGAGCGCGACACCGCGTTGATCGCGAGCCCCGAGAACAGGAAGACCACCGCGGCGCCCAGGATCAGCCCGAAGAGGTTGTTGGGCTGCGAGATGTCCAGCGAGAGGTTCATCTCGCCGGCCTTGGCCCCGACGTCGGAGACCGCCGTGGCGATCGCGTCGCGGTACGAACCGAACAGCGCCGCCGCCGCCAGGACGGCGGTCGCGATGGCGATGCCCTTGGTGATGGCCTTGGTGGTGTTGCCGACGGCGTCGAGGTCGGTGAGGACCTGCGCGCCCGCGCCCGTGACGTCGCCGGACATCTCGGCGATGCCCTGGGCGTTGTCGGAGACCGGTCCGAAGGTGTCCATGGCGACGATCACGCCGACGGTGGTGAGCAGGCCGGTGCCCGCGAGGGCAACGGCGAACAGCGCCAGCATGATCGACGTACCGCCGAGCAGGAACGCGCCGTACACGCCGAGGCCGATGAGCAGGGCGGTGTAGACGGCGGATTCCAGGCCGATGGAGATGCCGGCGAGGACGACGGTGGCGGCGCCGGTGAGCGAGGACTTGCCGATGTCCTTGACCGGGCGCCGGTTCGTCTCGGTGAAGTAGCCGGTGAGCTGCTGGATCAGCGCGGCCAGGACGATGCCGATGGCGACGGCGACCAGGGCGAGGATGCGCGGGTCTCCGGGGTGGCTCAGGATGCCGGGCTCCGTGACGCCCTTGAGGTCGGCGTAGGAGGACGGCAGGTAGACGAAGACCGCGATGGCGACCAGGACGAGCGAGATCACCGCGGAGATGAAGAAGCCGCGGTTGATGGCGGTCATTCCGCTGCGGTCGGCGCGCCGCGGGGCGACCGCGAAGATGCCGATCATCGCGGTGACCACGCCGATCGCCGGGACGATCAGCGGAAAGGCGAGGCCGAGGTCGCCGAAGGCCGCCTTACCCAGGATGAGCGCGGCGACGAGCGTGACGGCGTACGACTCGAAGAGGTCGGCGGCCATGCCCGCGCAGTCGCCGACGTTGTCGCCCACGTTGTCGGCGATGGTGGCGGCGTTGCGGGGGTCGTCCTCGGGGATGCCCTGCTCGACCTTGCCGACCAGGTCGGCTCCGACGTCCGCGGCCTTGGTGAAGATGCCGCCGCCGACTCGCATGAACATCGCGATGAGCGCGGCCCCCAGGCCGAATCCCTCCAGGACCTTGGGCGCGTCGGCCGCGTAGACGAGGACGACGCAGGAGGCACCGAGCAGGCCGAGGCCCACGGTGAACATGCCGACCACGCCGCCCGTACGGAAGGCGATCTTCATTGCCTTGTGTGAGACGGCCGTCAGATCCCTTTCCGGTTCGCCCGGCCCCGGGGTGGCCTCACGGGCAGCTGCGGCCACCCGCACATTCGCCCGTACGGCGAGCCTCATGCCGATGTATCCGGTGGCCGCCGAGAAAAGCGCACCCACCAGGAAGAACAGGGAACGCCCGGCGCGCTGCGACCAGTTGTCGGCGGGAAGCAGCAACAGCAGGAAGAACACGACGACCGCGAAGATCCCGAGAGTCCGCAACTGCCGTGCGAGATAGGCGTTCGCACCCTCCTGCACGGCGGCGGCGATCTTCTTCATCGAATCGGTGCCCTCACCGGCCGCGAGCACCTGGCGCACCAGCAGCTGGGCCACGAGGAGCGCCGCCAGCGCGACGACCGCGATGACGATCACGATGGTTCGGTTCTCGTCGGTGAGTACCGCCGCGGCGAGAGAAGTGGGGTGTCCGGTCAGTTCTGGGTTGAAGAGCCCCGCCATTCGTCCTCCTTGACGTTGCGAGCTCAAGATGTGGACGGATTGTAGGGAGCAGAACCTGATCAAAACAGGGCGCCGCAATTGGAATTCCCCATTGACACGATCTTCCAACCGAAAGCTGTAATGGGGCAAAAGCATTGACACATGATCGATGATCTAGAGAAATGAAAAGAGGCCCTGCTCAGCAGGGCCTCTTTTCGTGATCTCGATGGATCGGAGAGAGCCATTCGGGGGAAGGATGTTTCAGGAGCGAACGGAGAAGCGAATCGAGGAACGTCCCGAAACGACCCGGGGGGCCTCCCGGGGAACGATCCGGAGAGACACTCCTGGGGAACGATCCCGGGCTCTGGGGAACGATCCCGGGCGCACGTTCCCGGGGCAACGACCCCGGAGGACGCTCAGGGAAGCGCGACCGCCGGCGTGGTCGGCCAGCTCATCCTGATGACCCCACCCTCCTCGCCGGCGCGCACCTCGACGTCGTCGACGAGCCCGCGGATCACCGCGAGACCCATCTCGTCCTCGCCGTCGGCGTCGTCGAACTCCTCGGCCGGAGCCTCATCCCGAGCACCGGGCACACCGGCGGCATCGGCCGCCGCCACGCCGGCGCCCGGCACCTCGTCGCCGACCTCGATGGAGAACGACTTCTCGTCCTCGGTCAGCACGACCCGGACGGGGGTGGTGACGTCGTTGCTGCGGTGCAGCCCGACGGCGCGGGAACACGCCTCGCCGACGGCGAGTCTGACCTCGTCGAGGACCGCCTCCTCGACCCCGGCCCGGCGCGCCACCGCGGCCGCCACGAGGCGGGCCGTGCGGACGTGCTCGGGCTGGGCGCTGAAGCGGAGTTCAACGGTGGCCATGCGGTCCCCCTAGGAACGTATGGGCGGGCAACTCGGAGGACCGGGCGTGTCGGGCCCGGCTCTCCACTCCTTCTTCCGACGCCGGACGGCCGTCAGTCGGTGGCGTTGACGGCCTCTTCGACCGTGGTGTGAATGGGGAACACCTTGGTCAGACCGGTAATCCGGAAGATCTTCAGAATGCGCTCCTGGTTGCAGACGAGACGCAGCGAGCCCTCGTGCGCGCGCACGCGCTTCAGGCCGCCCACCAGCACGCCGAGGCCGGTCGAGTCGAGGAAGTCCACGCCCTCCATGTCGACAACCAGGTGGTAGCTGCCGTCGTTCACCAACTCGACCAACTGCTCGCGCAGCTTGGGCGCGGTATACACATCAATCTCGCCACCGACCTCGACGACCGTACGGTCGCCACTCGGGCCGGACACATTGCGAGTCGACAGGGACAGGTCCACGGATCCTCCAGCACCTTGCTATCGAGCGGTCGCCCCTCGGGTCTCCCCGGCGGAGTCGGGGGACGGATCGCCAGCCGCGATGGCATTCAATCACTTACCAGCAGCCATGCACGACGCCTTGGGAGCATTGTCCGTCACGCCAGTGACACACTCGGTGCCGATGGCCAAGAATCACCGCCCCAGTCGACCTGCCGGGGACATGGGCAGCCGCCCCTCTCCCGGCATGATCCTCGACCGGCTCTCCTCGGGCGAGAGCCGGGCCGCGCGCATCACTCATACGGAGCACTTGCCCGCCCGGGCGGGTCGCCATGCCGTCTGGCCGCATCGCATCCGGCCGGAAGTGATCGGCGCGATCCAGGCGGCCGGCATCGAGCACCCCTGGGCCCACCAGGCGGAGGCCGCCGAGCACGCCCTGGACGGCGAATCCGTGGTGATCGCGACCGGCACCGCCTCGGGCAAGTCGCTGGCCTATCTCGCACCCGTCCTGTCCACGCTCCTGGACGGCTCGGAGGCCGCCAACGGCCGGGGCACCACCGCCCTGTATCTGGCCCCCACCAAGGCCCTCGCCGCCGACCAGCGCCGCGCCGTGCGCGAGCTGGCCGCCCCGCTCGGCAACCGGATCCGGCCCGCCGTCTACGACGGCGACACGCCGGTCGAGGAGCGCGAATGGGTCCGCCAGTACGCGAACTACGTGCTGACCAATCCCGACATGCTGCACCGGGGCATCCTGCCCTCCCACCCCAGGTGGTCCTCCTTCCTGCGCTCGCTGCGCTACGTCGTGATCGACGAGTGCCACACCTACCGGGGCGTCTTCGGCTCCCACGTCGCCCAGGTACTGCGCCGGCTCCGCCGTATCTGCGCCCGGTACGGCGCGGATCCCGTCTTCCTCCTCGCCTCGGCCACCTCGGCCGAGCCCGCCCTCGCCGCCGGCCGGCTGACCGGCCTGCCGGTCTCGGAGGTCTCCGACGACGCCTCCCCGCACGGCGAGCTGGTCTTCGCCCTCTGGGAGCCGCCGCTGACCGAGCTCCACGGGGAGCAGGGGGCCCCGGTGCGCCGCACGGCCACCGCCGAGACCGCAGACCTGCTCACCGACCTGACCGTCCAGGGCGTCCGCTCGGTCGCCTTCGTGCGCTCCCGGCGCGGCGCCGAGCTGATCTCGGTCATCGCCCAGGAACGCCTCGCCGAGGTCGACCGCTCCCTCGCCCGCCGGGTCGCCGCCTACCGCGGCGGCTACCTGCCCGAGGAGCGCCGGGCCCTGGAGCGTGCCCTGCACTCGGGCGAGCTGCTCGGGCTTGCCGCCACGACCGCCCTGGAGCTGGGCGTGGACGTCTCGGGCCTGGACGCCGTGGTGATCGCCGGCTACCCCGGTACCCGCGCCTCCCTGTGGCAGCAGGCGGGCCGCGCCGGCCGCTCCGGCGAGGGCGCTCTGGCGATCCTGGTCGCCCGGGACGACCCGCTGGACACCTTCCTGGTCCATCACCCCGAGGCCCTGTTCCAGCAGCCGGTCGAGTCGACCGTCCTGGACCCCGACAACCCCTACGTCCTCGCCCCCCATCTGTGCGCCGCCGCCGCGGAGCTCCCGCTCACCGAACCCGACCTGGCCCTCTTCGGCCCGGCCGTCCCCGAACTCCTCCCCCAGCTGGAGGCCGCCGGCCTGCTGCGCAAGCGCTCCACCGGCTGGTACTGGACCCGCCGCGAGCGGGCCGCCGACCTGACCGACATCCGGGGCGGGGGTGGCAGCCCCGTCCAGATCGTGGAGGCCGCCACGGGCCGCCTCCTCGGCACGGTCGACGAGGCCGCCTCCCACACCGCCGTCCACGACGGCGCCGTCCACCTCCACCAGGGCCGCACCTATCTGGTGAAGACCCTGGACCTGAAGGACTCCGTGGCCCTGGTCGAGGAGGCCAGTCCGCCGTACTCCACCACCGCCCGGGACACCACCTCCATCTCCGTCCTCGAAACCGACACCGAGATCCCCTGGGGAGCCGGCCGCCTCTGCTACGGCTCCGTCGAGGTCACCAACCAGGTCGTCTCCTTCCTGCGCCGCCGTCTGATGACCGGCGAGGTTCTCGGCGAGACCAAGCTCGACCTGCCGCCCCGCACCCTGCGCACCCGGGCCGTGTGGTGGACGGTCACCGAGGATCAGCTGGACGCCGCCCGGATCAACCCGGAGATCCTCGGAGGCGCCCTGCACGCCGCCGAGCACGCCTCGATCGGCATGCTCCCGCTCTTCGCCACCTGCGACCGCTGGGACATCGGTGGGGTCTCGGTCCCGCTGCACCCCGACACCCTGCTGCCCACCGTCTTCGTCTACGACGGGCACCCGGGCGGCGCGGGCTTCGCCGAACGGGCCTTCCACACCGCCCGCGCATGGCTGACGGCCACCCGCGAGGCGATCGCCTCCTGCGAATGCGAGGCGGGCTGCCCCTCCTGCATCCAGTCGCCCAAGTGCGGCAACGGCAACGACCCCCTCCACAAGCGCGGCGCCGTGCGCCTCCTCACGGAACTGCTGCGGGAAGCCCCGGAAGAGCCTCAGGAGGCCCCGCCCGCGCCCTGACCGCCGGCTCGTACGGCCCCAGACGCACCGCCGCGGTCACGTCCGCGATGTCGCCCCGTACCGAGCACGTCAGCACAGAGGCCCCCTGCGCACCCGCCACCCGGGCCGCCGCCGCGCAGGCGGCCTCCTCGCCCCACAGGGCCCGGTCGGCGGCGGCGAGCGCCGCCAGGTCCGCCGCCCCTCCCGCGCGGTGCCGGGCCGCGACCGCCTGCCCCAGGGCGAGCACCGCCCCGAACACCACGCACAGGACACAGGCGGCGAACGCCGTCCACACCGTCGCCATCCCCCGGTCGCCGCGCATCCGCGCCGCCCGGGCCGCCCCGGCCCCACTCATGGCTCCGTCACCCCCACCGTGTCCTCGGCGAGCGCCGCCGCCCCGGCGCGCAGCGTGAGCCCCATCCCGCCGGGCCCCGGAGCGGTCACCTCCACCGTCACCCGCCACAGCTCGTCCGAACGGGTGACGGCGACCCGGGCTCCCTCGGGTGCGGCCGCCCGGGCGGCCGCCTCGGCGCCGGCCACTGGCTCCGACCGGGCCACCGCCCGCGCCCCGGCCCGCGCCGCGTCCACGCACTGGATCTGTGCCGCCGCCGCTGCGAGCGCCCAGACCAGGGCCATGGTGAACACCACGAGCGCCGGCAGGGCCATCGCCGCCTCCACGGTCACGGCGCCCCGGTCCTCAGAACGGCGCATCGAGCGCCTTCCCGATCACGGACTCCAGCGCGCCGGAGACCGAGCCACTGGTCACGATCTTGTACAGCACCGCGGCGAAGCCCGCGGCCGCGATCGTCCCCATCGCGTACTCGGACGTCGTCATTCCCGCATCGCTCCGGGCCGCCCAGCGGGCCCGCCACCACGCGCTCATCCTCTTCATGCCAACCCCCATGTGTCGTCGTCGTGTTCGTGTTCGTGTTCGTGTTCGTGTTCCGTCAGTGCCGCAGCAGTCCGCTCGCGAGGCCGATCACCACCGGGGCGACCCCCACCGCCAGGAAGGCGGGCAGGAAGCAGAGCCCCACGGGCGCGGTGATCAGCACCTGCGCCCGCTGTGCCCGGGCCGCCGCCTTCCGCGCGCGATCCGCCCGCAGGTCGGCCGCGTGCTTCGAGACGGCCGCCGCGGCGGGCGCCCCGGAGGAGCCGGCCCGTTCCAGGCAGCGGGCCAGGCCCTCGGCGCCGGGTATCTCGCCGAACCTCCGCCACACGTCGGCCGGTTCGCCGCCCAGGCGGAGCTCCGCCGCCGTCCGGGTCAGCCGCTCGCCGACCGGCCCTCCCAGCGATCGGCCCACCGCCTCCGCCGCCTCGCCGGGCCCCGCCCCGGCCGAGGCGCAGGCCGCCAGCAGATCGGCCGCGAGCGGCAGTTGCCGTGCGACCGCGCCGTCGTCGCCCTCCGTCGGGGCCCGGCGCGCACGGAACCGTCGTACTCCCCAGCCCGCCGCGATGCCCACCGGCAGGCCGGCCGTGCCACCGATCAGCGCCCAGCCGACGACGGCCACCGCGAGCGGTGCAGCCCAGCTCCGCAGCCAGGGCGGGAGCCCGGTCCCGCGCCGTGCTCCCCGCTCGAAGTCGGCGCCCAGCAGGGCCGCGATCCGCTTGCGCGTCCGCCGTTCGCGACGCCGGTCGACCACGGTCCAGGCGGCCCAGGCCACCGAAGCGGCCATCGCGACCACCACCCCCGGCCTGTGGACGAACTCGCCCATGAGCCACGCCGGTCCGCTCATGCCCGCTCCCCTCCCCTGACGATCCGCGCCGCCCACCACACGCCGGCCGCCTCCAGCGCGCCGCCGACGGCCAGACACCCCAGCCCCACCGGCGTGTGCAGCAGCACGTGCAGCGGTCGCGCGCCCAGCGCCGTACCGAGCACGAGCCCCACCATGGGGAGCACCGCGAGGACGGTCACCGTCGCCCAGGCCCCGGCCAGTTGGGCCCTCAGCCGCTCCCGCTGGTCCCGGTGCTCCCGGAGCGCGGCCTCCAGCCGGTCGAGCCCCGCGGCCAGCCCGGCGCCACCGTCCACCGCGACCTGCCAGCAGGCCGCCAGCCCGGCCAGGCCGTCGGCACCGTCCTGCCGCGACGCCCGCCGCAGCGCCTCCGCCACGTCCCCGCCGAACCGGGCCGCCGCAAGCACCTCCGCCTCTTCCCGAGGCCCCAGCGCCCCGGTCGCCCCGACCGCGAAAAGCAGCGCCTGCGCGGGCTGCCGACCGGCTCTCAGCTCACCCGCGACCGCGCCGCACAGGGCCACGACCGCGTCGGACCGCGCCTCCCGCTCCTTGCGGAGCGCCGCCGCGCGCAGCCTCCGCCCCACCAGCGGCACCGCGAGCACCCCCGCCACCAGCGGCAGCGGCGACTCCCCGAGGACGGCGAGCACCAGGGCCACCGGCAGGCACAGCCAGGCGCGCCGCCCCCGCACCACGGCCCACCACCGCTCGCCCACCGCCCGCAAGGACGGGAGCCCTCGCCCCGGAGCCCCCACGACCCCCAGAGCCCCCGCACCCGCCAGCACCACCCGCGCCCTGCGCAGCCCCCGCTCCCGCTCGGCCAGCCGCCACAACGCGACCCCCGCGCACAACGCCGCCGCGCCCTGGACCGGCACCCACTGCTCCACCCTCACCACTCGCCCCCGATCAGCGACCGCAGCCGCTCCCAGCCCCGGTCCCGCTCGAACCCGGCCGCTCCCCACCGCAGCGCGGGCACGGTCACCACCAACCCCTCCCGGTTCCTTTCGAGGACATGGATCTCGGCGATCCGCCGGCAGCCCGCCCGATCCCGCACGAGATGCAGCACCGCCGAGAGTCCGGCCCCCAACTGGCTGTGCAGCGCGGCCCGGTCGAGCCCCGCAGCCGTCCCGAGGGCTTCGAGGCGGGCAGGTACGTCCGCCGCCGTGTTGGCGTGGACCGTTCCCGAGCCGCCTTCATGGCCGGTATTGAGAGCGGCCAGCAGATCGACCGCCTCCCCGCCGCGGACCTCGCCGACCACCAGCCGGTCGGGCCGCATCCGCAGCGCCTGCCGGACCAGGTCCCGCAGGGTCACCAGACCGGCGCCCTCCTGGTTCGCCGGGCGTGCCTCCAGCCGCACCACATGTGGATGGTCGGGCCGCAGTTCGGCCGAGTCCTCGGCCAGGACGATCCGCTCCCGCTCGCCGACCAGGCCGAGCAGCGTGGAGAGGAGAGTCGTCTTTCCCGAACCCGTGCCTCCGGAGATCAGATAGGAGACCCGGGCCTCGATGAGGGCCCGCAGGATCCGCTCCCCGCCCGGCGGGACCGTGCCCGCCGCGGTCAACTCCCCCACGGAGAAGGCCCGCGGCCGCACCACCCGCAGCGACAGACAGGTCGAGCCGACCGCCACGGGCGGCAGCACGGCGTGCATCCGGGTTCCGTCCGGCAGCCGGGCGTCCACCCAGGGTCGGGCGTCGTCCAGGCGCCGGCCGGCCACGGCCGCGAGCCGCTGCGCCAGTCGGCGCACGGCGGGCGCGTCCGCGAAGCGGACCTCGGTGAGTTCGAGGCCGGCGCCCCGGTCGACCCAGACCCGGTCGGGCGCGGAGACCAGCACGTCGGTGACGGCGGGATCGGCGAGCAGCGGTTCCAGCGGTCCCGTGCCGACGAGCTCGCATCGCAACGCCTCGGCCGCGCCCAGGACTTCCGTGTCGCCGAGCAGCCGGCCCTGTGCCCGCAGCGCCGCCGCGACCCGCGCCGGCGTCGGCTCGGCGCCGCTCTCCGCGAGCCGCTGCCGCACAGCCTCCAGCAGCCCCGCGCCACCGGCCCCGCCCTCCAGGGGCGCCCCGCCGCTCATGACACCCCGTCCGGGGCCAGGGCGCGCTCCCAGAACTCCGCGCAGAAGCGGCCGAGCGGTCCCCGCGCCTCGCCGCCCGGCGGCGCGCCGCTGTCCAGGGCGGCCAAGAGGCCGGGATCGTGCGGCAGTTCCCCGGCGAGCGGCAGCCGCAGCGCGTCCGCGACCCATTGCTCGTCGAGCCCGGGAGCGTACGGACCACGCACCACCACGCGCAGATCGCGCACCACCAGGCCCGCGAGGGAGGCGACCCGATGGGCCGCGGCGACGGCCCGCAACTCACCGGGGACGACAAGAAGTCCGAGGTCGAGCTGCGCCAGCGCCTCGGTCACCGCCGCGTCGACCCGGCGGGGCAGGTCCACGACGACGATCCCACCCCGCCTGCGCGCCGCGGCGAGCACCGAACGCATCGCCTCGGGCGGCACGAGAACCGAGTCCCCCCGGTCCCAGCTGAGCAGCCGCAGCCCGCGCACCGAGGGCAGCGACTCCTCC
Source organism: Streptomyces sp. NPDC046712 (assembly GCF_040645695.1). Classification (NCBI taxonomy): domain Bacteria; kingdom Bacillati; phylum Actinomycetota; class Actinomycetes; order Kitasatosporales; family Streptomycetaceae; genus Streptomyces; species Streptomyces sp. NPDC046712. The sequence continues at coordinate 144,082 of NZ_JBEYYW010000013.1, forward strand.
AGGGCGCCGCCGGCCACCCGCCCCTTGGAGGCGGCGAAGTCGGGCCATCGCCTGCCCTCGGCCCGCTCCCCGCCGAGGAGGACGTCGAGGCCGCCGCCGAGCGGGTCGCCGTCCACGAGCAGGGTGCGCCGGCCGGTCCTTGCACCGGCCAGCGCGAGGGCGCAGGCCAGCGTCGAGGCGCCGGCGCCGCCGCGTCCGCCGATGACGCCGACGGTCAGTGCCTGCCTCCCGGCGCCTTCGGCCGCGTCGGCGATCCGGTCGACGAGCCAGCTCTCGGCGTCCGGCAGCCGCAGCACACAGTCGGCGCCGATCTCGACGGCCCGCCGCCACACGTCGGGGTCCTCGCGGTCCTCGGCGCCGCGGCCGACGAGGATCACCCCCTGCCTGCGCGCGGCCCCACGGCAGCGCGCCGCGGCGTCGTCGCCGACCAGGACGAGCGGGGCGTCTGCCCAGCTCGCGCGCTGTTCCGGCACCGTGTGGTGCACCTCCGGCTCGGCTCCCGCCGCGGCGCACAACCGCAGCAGGTCGTCGAGCAGCGCGAGGTCCTCGGTCACGATCAGCGGTCCGGTCCGCCGTCCCCCTCCGGCCGGCTCCCCGCCGGATGTTCCGGAAGAGCCGACGGACCGCGCGGCCCCGGAACGCCGCGAAGTTCTGAAAGTCATGGTTCCCGCCACAGCACACGCCCCCTGTCCGTGTGATCCCGTTCGGCGCCCGTGGCGCCGCCGAGATCGGTGATTCCTTCCGTCCGCGAAGTTCGCGGCGGGAATCACCGTCCCGCCATCCCGGAAATCGTGTGGATCTTGCTCAAAAACTGTGGATAACTCACCGGTTGTGAATATCCCAGTGCCCCATACCGGGGATGTCCGGAGAGCAGTCCACCAGTTACGCTGAGTGACGAATCGAGGGCATCACGCAGCCTCGGCCACACGGCCGACGGGAGGGGAAGACATGAGGATCCGGCGGACGAAAACGCGTCCGGACATGCGACGACCCCCGCCGGGGGGGAGAGCGGGGGTCGTCTCTCCGGCCGACTCGGGGGGGGAGGAGCCGGACCGGGTTAGCACGGTCGCGAACGATCCGTGACTTCCATGGTGTACCCGAGAGCCTTCTCAGGCAAACCCACACGCCCCAGCGTACGCCGAATGGCGGGCACCTATGCTCGGCTCGTGGAAAACCACTCGTTGCCGCGCACAGCCGCGTTCTTTGACCTGGACAAGACGGTCATTGCGAAGTCGTCGACGCTGACCTTCAGCAAGTCCTTCTACCAAGGCGGACTGATCAACCGCCGTGCCGTCCTGCGGACGGCCTACATCCAGTTCGTCTACCTCGTGGGCGGCGCCGACCACGATCAGATGGAGCGGATGCGCGAATATCTTTCCGCGCTCTGCAAAGGCTGGAACGTCTCGCAGGTCAAGGAGCTCGTCGCCGAGACCCTGCACGATCTGATCGACCCGCTCATCTACGACGAGGCGGCCTCCCTCATCGAGGAGCACCACGCCGCCGGCCGTGATGTCGTGATCGTCTCGACCTCCGGCGCCGAGGTGGTGGAGCCCATCGGCGAGATGCTGGGCGCCGACCGGGTCGTCGCCACCCGGATGATCGTCGGCGACGACGGCTGCTTCACCGGGGAGGTGGAGTACTACGCCTATGGCCCCACCAAGGCGGAGGCGATCCGGGAGCTCGCCGAGTCGGAGGGTTACGACCTCTCGCGCTGTTACGCGTACAGCGACTCGGCGACGGACGTACCGATGCTGGAGGCCGTGGGCCACCCGTACGCGGTCAACCCCGACCGGACGCTCCGCCGCGAGGCCACCGCCCGGGACTGGCCGATCCTGGCCTTCGAGAAGCCGGTCCGGCTCAAGCAGCGCCTGCCGGAATTCCGGATGCCACCGCGCCCCGCCCTCATGGCGGTGGCCGCCGTGGGCGCCGCTGCGGCGACCGCCGGACTCGTCTGGTACGCCAACCGCCGACGGCAGACCGCCCTTGCCGATCGCTTTGCCCGGATTTGAGGCGAAAGTAAAAGAGTGGAGCCAGGACTTTCGCTTCCCACTCGACAGGAGTAGAAAGGAATCAGGCCCGCGAGACCTAGGACATCCGAGAGGATCACCTGTTGAGCAAGAAGGCCCCACGGACCATGCACAGAAGCTGAGCACCCACGCGACGTCGACCCGTCGATTACGGGCCAGCCGCACCAGGCGACGGGCAAAGTTCCCCGCTTGATGGGCACATATCGAGGACGCTTGGTAACTCGGCAGACGTGCCAGCGGCGGTACCAGGACTGGTACCGCCGCAACCCTTTTCCACGCGATTCACAAGCGCCTTCCGGGCGCCGCTAGGCGGCGCCGCGCTGGAGCGCCTCGCAGACCGCTGTCGACTCCCGGACCCCGAGCTCCACGGCCCGCCCGCAGTGGGCGATCCAGGCGGCCATGCCCTCCGGAGTCCCGGAGAGGTACCCGTCGAACGCCGCGACATAGGCCGCACGCCCCTGCTCGGCGTGGCCGACCTCGGCCGGGCAGATCGCCTTCGGGTCGAGCCCGCTGCCGATCAGCACGATCCGCTCGGCGGCGCGCGCGATCAGCCCGTTGTACGAGGTGAACGGCCGCAGCGCGAGCAGTTCGCCGTGCACCACGGCCGCTGTCACCAGGGCCGGAGCCGTACCGCCCGCGATGATCAGCTCCGAGAGCCCGTCGAGCCGGCCCGCGACCTCGGCCGGGTCCGGCAGCGGCGCCTCGATCAGCGGCTCGTCGACGGCCTCGCCGGCCTGCCGGGGCCTGCCGACGGAGTCCCCGAAGTCTCCGCTGTCGCCCACCGAGACCAGGTGCAGCCGGGCCAGCACCCGCAGTGGCGACTGACGCCAGATGGAGAGCAGCTGGCCGGCCTCGGCGCCCAGCCGGAGGGCCGCGCCGACCGTGCGCGCCTCGGCGTCCCCGCCGAAGTCGGTCCGCCGGCGGACCTCCTCAAGCGCCCAGTCGGCGCCGGAGAGCGCGGCCGAGCCCCGCGCGCCGCGCAGGGCCGCCTCGGAGGTGATCTCGTTGCTGCGGCGCCGCATCACGCGGTGTCCGTAGACCCGGTCGACGGCCTTGCGTACGGAGTCCACCGAGTCGGCGACGCCCGGCAGGGAGCCGAGGGCGGCCAGGGGGTCAGAGGCGTGCGTACTCATAAGTAGGGAGGCTACGCGCCCAGGGCCGCCGCCCCACGTTGGAGTGGTCTTCTTCACGCACTTCGACCACGTGCCGCGATCATGCCACTACGCTAGGTGAACATGAAGATCGCTTTCGTAGGGAAGGGCGGCAGCGGGAAGACCACGCTGTCCTCGCTCTTCATCCGCCACCTCGCCGCCAATGAAGCCCCCGTCGTCGCGGTGGACGCCGACATCAACCAGCATCTCGGGGCCGCGCTGGGTCTCGACGAGACCGAGGCGGCGACGATGCCCGCGATGGGCGCGCACCTGCCGATGATCAAGGAGTACCTGCGGGGCTCGAACCCGCGGATCGCCTCCGCCGACACGATGATCAAGACGACCCCGCCCGGGAAGGGTTCGCGGCTGCTGCGGGTCCGCGAGGACAACCCGGTGTACGAGGCGTGCGCCCGGACCGTGCGCCTCGACGACGGCGACATCCGGCTGATGGCGACGGGGCCGTTCACCGAGTCGGATCTCGGGGTGGCCTGCTACCACTCCAAGGTCGGCGCGGTGGAGCTGTGCCTGAACCATCTGGTCGACGGGGAGGACGAGTACGTCGTCGTCGACATGACGGCGGGCTCGGACTCCTTCGCCTCCGGGATGTTCACCCGCTTCGACATGACGTTCCTGGTCGCCGAGCCGACCCGCAAGGGCGTCTCGGTCTACCGCCAGTACAAGGAGTACGCGCGGGACTTCGGCGTCGCGCTCAAGGTCGTCGGCAACAAGGTGCAGGGCATGGACGACGTGGACTTCCTGCGCTCCGAGGTGGGCGACGACCTGCTGGTGACGGTCGGCCATTCGGACTGGGTCCGCGCGATGGAGAAGGGCCGCCCGTCCCGCTTCGAACTCCTGGAGGCGGACAACCGGATGGCGCTCCAGGCCCTCCAGAACGCGGCGGACGACTCGTACGCCCACCGCGACTGGGAGCGGTACACCCGCCAGATGGTCCACTTCCACCTCCGCAACGCGGAGAGCTGGGGCAACGCCAAAACCGGGGCCGACCTGGCGGCGCAGGTCGACCCCGGGTTCGTGCTCGGTGAGGAGCTCGCCGTCCCTCAGCACAGCTGACGGTGCCCGCGACCGGCGGCCGGAGGCCGGCGCAGCACGCCGAAGCCCGCAAGGCGCCCAGGCGCCGAGCGGTGCGAGGAGTGCAGAAGAAGGAGGGGCCCGGGGCCGACCTGGCGGCGCAGGTCGACCCCGGGTTCGTGCTCGGTGAGGAGCTCGCTGTCCCTCAGCACAGCTGACGGGTTCGTTCTCGGTGAGTTCGCGGGCGAAAGGGTCAGTGCCCTTCAGCCTGCTTGACCTGGGGCGCGGCCGGGGGCGCCGGCTGGGGGGCCAGGAAGGCCGCCCAGCCGCCCGGCGGGGCCTCGCCCACCTTCAGGGTCCGCATCTTCTCGATCACCGCCGGGTCCTGGGCGTCCAGCCAGTCCGCGAGCTGGCGGAAGGACACGCACTTCACGTCCCGCTGGACGCAGACCGTGGCGATGGTCTCCTCGACGGCGCGCATGTACGTGCCGCCGTTCCAGGACTCGAAGTGGTTGCCGATGATCAGCGGGGCCCGGTTGCCCCGGTACGAGCGCTCGAAGGCCTGCACCAGACCGTCACGCATCTGGTTGCCCCAGTACTGGTGCTTGGACGGATCGCCCTTGGTGGTCGAACCGGACTGGTTGACCATGAAGTTGTAGTCCATCGACAGCGTCTGGAAGGCGCGGCCGGGGACCGGCACCAGCTGCAGGGACAGGTCCCACAGCCCGTGGTCCTTCTTGGGCCAGATCTGGTCGTTGACGCCACTGGTGTCGTAGCGGAAGCCCAGCTGGGACGCGGCCTGGACGAAGTTCTCGCGGCCCTCCAGGCAGGGGGTGCGGGCGCCGACCAGTTCCTTGTCGTAGTCGAAGGGGAGCGGCTCCTCGGTGGTCAGGCCGGCGTTCGTCTTCCAGTTCTTCACAAAGGACTTGGCCTGGCTGATCTCGCTCTTCCAGTCCTCGACCGACCAGTTGCCGACACCGCTCTCCGGCCCGCAGAAGTGGCCGTTGAAGTGCGTGCCGACCTCGTTGCCCTCCTGCCAGGCGCCGCGCAGCTCCCTGACGGTGTCGCGGATGCCCTGGACGTCGTTGAAGCCGATGTCCGAGCGGCCGGCCGCGTGCTGCGGCGGGTTGTAGAGCTCCCGCTTGTCCTCGGGCAGCAGATAGACACCGCTGAGGAAGTACGTCATCGTCGCGTCGTACTTCTGGCCCACCTTGCGGAAGTGTGAGAAGAGCTTCTGGCTGTCCTCGCCCGCGCCGTCCCAGGAGAAGACCACGAACTGCGGGGGCTGTTCGCCCGGCTTCAGCTTCTGCCAGACCGGCTGATTGGGCTGAGCGCCGGTGAAGGCGGTGGAGCCGTCGCCGATCAGACGTACCGCGTTCTGCGGGGCCGCGGCCTGACCCTTCTTCACGCCCGGCGCGCCCCGGCTCGGAGCCGGTCCGCCGGAGTCCGAGCAACCGGCGAGGCCGGTGATCAGGGCGGCGGCGAGAGCGCCGACGGCGAGCGTCCTGGTGCGGGCAGTGGTCCTTCTCCCGGCGGTTGTCATCCGCCCACCTCTCCTCGGTTCCGTGCGAGCGGCGTCAACGTCGCACCACGGCCGCCGGAAAGATGAAACGACAAGCGGCACTCCGCCCGCCATTCACCGGAACCGGTGAATCATTGCCCTGTTTGCCCCGAAAATAATGCCGCAGTCTTTACTCTGCATTACGATCCATTTACTGAGTGTTGATACTCGCGATGAGGATCCGCGCTCGGAATCCCGCCGCTGCACGCCGTGACCCACGGCCGCGACCCCCACGTTCGTCCTGCACGAGCCGCGACCGCGCTGCCCCGGAGGAGACGGGAACCAATGACTGTCCACGCACCCATCCGCCGTACACCCACCCAGCGGCCGCACAGCCCGCCCGGCCGCGGCCGACGCTTCCCCATCGCGGGCGCCGACCTGTCCGCATCGATCTCCGTCTTCCTGATCGCGCTGCCGCTCTCGCTCGGCATCGCCCTCGCCACCGGAGCCCCGCTTCAGGCCGGCCTGGTGGCCGCCGCCGTCGGCGGCATCGTGGCCGGCCGGATCGGCGGCGCGCCGCTCCAGGTCAGCGGCCCCGCCGCGGGCCTCACGGTGGTCACGGCCGAGCTGATCCAGCGGTACGGCTGGCGCACCACCTGCGCCATCACCGTCCTCGCCGGACTCGCCCAACTCGGCCTGGCCGCCCTGCGGGTGGCGCGCTCCGCCCTCGCCGTCTCCCCCGCGATCGTGCACGGGATGCTCGCCGGCATCGGCGTGACCATCGCGCTCGCCCAACTCCACATCGTGCTCGGCGGCACCCCGCAGAGCTCCGCCGTGGACAACGTCCTCGGACTTCCCGCCCAGTTGGCCGACCTCCACCGGGCCGCGCTGATCATCAGCGCCCTCACGGTCACCGTCCTGCTGATCTGGCCCCGGCTGCCCGGTCGCGCCGGACGGTTCGTACGGAAGGTCCCGGCCGCGCTCGCCGCGGTGGCCGCGGCATCGGTGGCGGCGGCGCTCGCCGGACTGACCGTCCCCCGCGTGGACCTGCCCTCCTGGAGCAGCCATGCCCTGCCCGGCCTTCCGGAGGGCCCGGTCCTCGGCATCGCGGCCGGCGTGCTCACGATCACCCTCGTCACCAGCGTGCAGTCGCTGCTCTCCGCAGTGGCCGTCGACAAGCTGGTGGCCGCCCGGCCCGACCGGGGCCACGGCGTGCCCCGCTCCCGCCTCGACCGCGAACTCGCGGGCCAGGGCGCGGCGAACGTCGTCTCCGGCGCGCTCGGCGGACTGCCGGTCGCCGGTGTCGCGGTCCGCAGCGTCGCCAATGTCTCCGCCGGCGCCGTGAGCCGCAACTCCACGATGCTGCACGGCCTGTGGATCGTGCTCGCCGCGCTCGTGCTGGTCCCGGTCCTCGACCTCATCCCCCTGCCGGCGCTTGCCGCGCTCGTCATGGTGATCGGCATCCAGATGGTGAGCATCACCCACATCCGCACCGTCACCCGGCACCGCGAGGTCCTCGTGTACGCGGTGACGCTGAGCGGCGTCGTCCTCATCGGCATCCTCGAGGGAGTCGCGCTCGGGGTCGCGGTCGCCTCCGCCGTCGCGATGCACCGCCTCACCAAGACCCGTATCACCCTCGAGAGCGAGGGCGGCCTGCACCACATCTGCGTGCGCGGCCAGCTGACGTTCCTCGCCGTACCGCGGCTGAGCCGCGCCCTGCATCAAGTACCCCAAGGAGGCCGCGTGGTGGTCGAGTTGGACGGGTCCTTCATGGACCATGCCGCGTACGAGACGCTGCACGACTGGCAGTCGGGCTATCAGCGGCACGGCGGGACGGTGGAGATGACCGGGCCGTCCGGAGCGCGCATCACCGAGCCCGCCCCCGAGTCGCACAGCTGCTGCCGCCCCTGGACCCCCTGGCGCAACCATCGCTGCGGCGAGCCGCGCCCGGTCGACGAGACCAGGAGGACCACCGGACATCAACTGGCCCGTGGCATCGGCAAGTTTCAGCGCAATACGGCGCCGCTGGTGCGTGACGAGCTCGCGCGCCTCGCGCGCGAGGGGCAGCGCCCCTCCCAGCTCTTCCTCACCTGCGCCGACTCCCGCCTGGTCACGAGCATGATCACCTCCAGCGGGCCCGGCGACCTCTTCACCGTACGGAACGTGGGCAATCTCGTTCCGCTGCCCGGCGAGGAGAGCGGGGACGACTCGGTGGCGGCGGCGATCGAGTACGCGGTGGAGGTCCTGCGGGTGCAGTCGATCACCGTCTGCGGGCACTCGGGCTGCGGGGCGATGCAGGCCCTGCTGGGCAGCACACCGGACGATCCGCCGACGCCGCTGCGACGTTGGCTGCGGCACGGACTGCCGAGCCTGGAGCGGATGGCGAGCCGCAGGCACGCCTGGGCCCGGATCTCCGGGAGGCTGCCGGCCGACGCGGTCGAGCAGCTCTGTCTGACCAATGTGGTCCAGCAGCTGGAGCACCTGCGGGCGTACGACGCGGTGGCGCGGCGGCTCGCCGAAGGGACGCTCACGCTGCAAGGCATGTACTTCCACGTCGGCGAGGCCCAGGCGTACCTGCTCGCGGACTCCCACGAGCCGCACGGATACGACGACGTCTTCGACCTGGTCCCGCCCACAGCCCTGCAGGAAGCCCGCGTGTCCTGACCCCTGCCTGCGCGTCCTGGCCCCTTCCCGCCCGCGCGTCCTGACCGTTCCGCCCGCGCGTCCTGACCCACGCCCGCGCGTCCTGACCCAGGCCCACGCGTCCTGAACCTTCCCGTCCGGGCGTCCGTGAGACTGTGTGGCCCCTTCTTCCCACCGCTCGGGAGGGAGGGGCCACCGCACGCCCGTCACCTCACAGGTCTAAACCAATTTCCTGGAGACTCTTGTCACCCGGGCATCTGACTGATGAGCTATGACGCGGGACACATAGGCACATAGGACGCCCTGGGAAAGGGAGATGTCGTGAGCAACGAAAGCCTGGCCAACCTGCTCAAGGAAGAGCGGCGGTTCGCGCCGCCGGCCGAGCTGGCCGCGCACGCCAACGTGACGGCGGAGGCGTACGAGCAGGCCGCGGCGGACAGGCTTGGCTTCTGGGCCGAGCAGGCGAGGCGGCTCACCTGGGCCACCGAGCCGACCGAGACCCTCGACTGGTCGAACCCGCCCTTCGCCAAGTGGTTCGCCGACGGCGAGCTCAACGTGGCGTACAACTGCGTCGACCGGCACGTCGAGGCCGGAAACGGCGACCGCGTCGCCATCCACTTCGAGGGCGAGCCGGGCGACAGCCGCGCCATCACCTACGCCGAGCTCAAGGACGAGGTCTCCAGGGCCGCCAACGCCCTGACCGAGCTGGGCGTCACCAAGGGCGACCGGGTGGCGATCTACCTCCCGATGATCCCCGAGGCCGTCGTCTCGATGCTGGCCTGCGCCCGCATCGGCGCCGCGCACTCCGTGGTCTTCGGCGGCTTCTCCGCCGACGCCATCGCCACGCGCATCGAGGACGCCGACGCCAAGCTGGTCATCACCGCCGACGGCGGCTACCGCCGCGGCAAGCCGAGCGCCCTCAAGCCCGCCGTCGACGAGGCCCTCGCCCGCGTGGACCGCGTGGGCAACGTCCTCGTCGTACGCCGCACGGGCCAGGAGGTGGCGTGGACCGAGGGCCGGGACGTGTGGTGGGACGACATCGTCGCCCGCCAGTCCGCCGAGCACACGCCCGAGGCGTTCGGCGCCGAGCACCCGCTCTTCATCCTGTACACCTCCGGTACGACGGGTAAGCCGAAGGGCATCCTGCACACCTCCGGCGGCTACCTCACGCAGGCCGCGTACACCCACCACGCCGTCTTCGACCTCAAGCCGGAGACCGACGTCTACTGGTGCACCGCCGACATCGGCTGGGTGACCGGCCACTCGTACATCACGTACGGGCCGCTGGCCAACGGCGCGACGCAGGTCATGTACGAGGGCACCCCGGACACCCCGCACCAGGGCCGGTTCTGGGAGATCGTCCAGAAGTACGGCGTCACCATCCTCTACACCGCCCCCACCGCGATCCGTACGTTCATGAAGTGGGGCGACGACATCCCCGCGAAGTTCGACCTGTCGAGCCTGCGCGTACTGGGCTCGGTCGGCGAGCCGATCAACCCCGAGGCGTGGATCTGGTACCGCGAGCACATCGGCGCCGGCAAGACCCCGATCGTGGACACCTGGTGGCAGACCGAGACCGGCGCGATGATGATCTCGCCGCTGCCGGGCGTCACCGAGACCAAGCCGGGCTCGGCCCAGCGCCCGCTCCCGGGCATCTCGGCCACCGTCGTCGACGACGAGGCCAACGAGGTCCCGAACGGTGGCGGCGGTTACCTGGTCCTCACCGAGCCGTGGCCGTCGATGCTGCGCACCATCTGGGGCGACGACCAGCGGTTCCTCGACACGTACTGGTCGCGCTTCGAGGGCAAGTACTTCGCCGGCGACGGCGCGAAGAAGGACGACGACGGCGACGTCTGGCTGCTCGGCCGGGTCGACGACGTCATGCTCGTCTCCGGGCACAACATCTCCACCACCGAGGTCGAGTCCGCCCTCGTCTCGCACCCGTCCGTCGCCGAGGCGGCGGTGGTCGGCGCGGCCGACGAGACGACCGGGCAGGCGATCGTCGCCTTCGTCATCCTGCGGGGTACGGCGAACGAGGACGACAGCCTCGTCGCGGAGCTGCGCAACCACGTGGGCGCGACGCTGGGCCCGATCGCGAAGCCGAAGCGGGTGCTGCCGGTGGCGGAGCTGCCGAAGACGCGGTCCGGGAAGATCATGCGTCGGCTGCTGCGGGACGTGGCCGAGAACCGGGAGCTGGGGGACGTCACGACGCTGACGGACTCGTCGGTCATGGACCTCATCCAGACGAAGCTGCCGAGCGCGTCCGCGGAGGACTAGAACTCGGGCTCTCATGGGCGCCCACTCCAGGTCACCTGGGGTGGGCGCTCTTGTTTCCGGTGGCCCGTCATGTGGGTTGTGCCCACCCTCCCCCCGACTCCGTCCAGGGGACCCCCAGCCCCTGCGGAACGAATGCCACAACGGGCTCGGCGGGCCGTTTGTACCTAAAGTGAAGATCACCGGACACAACTCCGGCTCGTTAGGTAAAGTAAAGATCGCGTCAGAGACGCGACAGAAATACCTAGGTGCGCCGGGAAGTCTGGTCGGCATGTGCTTCGCCCTGCCCAAACCGACCGGAGGTTGCCCACCGTGCCCGCGCCCACCGACCGCAAGTTCCTCGGCCTCATGCCGCTTCCCGAGCGGCGGTTCGTCGCCGACGCGCTGCGCACCGAGACCGTCGGTGGCGTGCTCCTGCTCCTGGCCGCCGTCGCCGCACTCGTCTGGGCGAACTCCCCCGTCGGCGACAGCTACGAGACGGTGCAGGACCTCCACATAGGCCCCGAAGCCCTCGGGCTCGACCTCTCCCTGCAGCACTGGGCGGCCGACGGGCTCCTCGCGATCTTCTTCTTCGTCGCCGGCATCGAGCTCAAGCGCGAGCTCGTCGCGGGCGAGCTGCGCGACGCCAAGGCCGCCGCGCTCCCTGTCATCGCCGCCATCTGCGGCATGGCCGTGCCCGCGCTCGTCTACGTCCTGACCAACGCCATCGGCGGCGGCTCGATGGACGGCTGGGCCGTGCCCACCGCCACCGACATCGCCTTCGCGCTCGCCGTGCTCGCCGTCATCGGCACCTCGCTGCCGTCCGCGCTGCGCGCCTTCCTGCTGACGCTCGCCGTCGTCGACGACCTCTTCGCGATCCTGATCATCGCGATCTTCTTCACCAGCGACCTGAACTTCGCCGCCCTCGGCGGCGCCATCGCCGCCCTCGCCGTCTTCTGGCTGCTGCTGCGCAAGGGCGTCCGGGGCTGGTACGTCTACATCCCGCTCGCCCTGGTCATCTGGGGCCTGATGTACAACAGCGGCGTCCACGCCACCATCGCCGGCGTGGCCATGGGCCTGATGCTTCGCTGCACCCGGCGTGAGGGGGAGGAGCACTCCCCCGGCGAGCACATCGAGCACCTGGTCCGGCCGATCTCCGCCGGGCTGGCGGTCCCGCTCTTCGCGCTGTTCTCGGCCGGGGTCACGGTCACCGGGAAGTCGCTGAGCGACGTCTTCACCCAGCCGGTCACGCTCGGTGTCGTCCTCGGCCTGGTGGTCGGCAAGGCGCTCGGCATCTTCGGCGGCACCTGGCTGGCCGCCCGATTCACCAGGGCGGAGCTCAACGAGGATCTGGCCTGGGGTGACGTCTTCGCCGTCGCCTCGCTCGCCGGCATCGGCTTCACCGTCTCGCTGCTCATCGGCGAGCTGGCCTTCGAGGGAGACGCGGCCCTGACCTCGGAGGTCAAGGCGGCCGTCCTGGTCGGCTCGCTGATCGCGGCCGTGCTCGCGACGGTCCTGCTCAAGCTGCGCGTCCGGAAGTACCAGGCGCTGCTCGCCGAGGAGGAGCGTGACGAGGACGAGGACGGCATCCCCGACATCTACGAGCAGGACAACCCGGAGTACCACCTCCGGATGGCCGCGATCTACGAGAAGAAGGCCGCGGAACACCGCGAGCGCGCCCAAGTGGCGGGGGCATCGCGCGATGACGCCGACAGTCCGGCATGATCTGAGGTCGGACCGTAGAAGAGAAGAGGGAGCAGCGATGAGCGACCCGGTCAACGGAACCGAGCGCAGCCTCGGTCAGCTGGTCGCCTCGGCGACCGCCGAGATGTCCGCGCTGGTGCACGACGAGATCGCCCTGGCCAAGGCCGAGATCCGACAGGACGTCAAGCGCGGCGCGATGGGCGGGGCGGCCGGTGGTGCGGCGGCGACGGTGCTGCTCTTCTCGCTGCCGATGCTGAGCTTCGCGCTCGCCTACGGCATCCAGGCCTGGAGCCACTGGCACATCTCGGTCTGCTTCCTGCTCTCCTTCGCGGCGAACGTGCTGCTCGCGGGGCTGCTCGGGCTGATGGCCTACGCCAAGTTCAAGAAGGTCAAGCCGCCGGAGAAGTCCATCGCCTCGGCCAAGCGGACCGCCGCGGTCCTGCAGAACGCCAAGCCGCACCCCCGCCCCGAACGGCCGGCGCTGCCCGCCACGGTCCAGGACAAGGCCGTCGTTGTGGGACGCTCGTCTGCATGACCGTCCCTGAGAGCAGCAACGGCAGCGGCAGTCCCGTACGGATCGACGGCCCCTGGACCCACCGCGACGTGGCCGCGAACGGTGCGCGCTTCCACATCGCCGAGATGGGCGACGGGCCGCTCGTGCTGCTGTTGCACGGCTTCCCGCAGTTCTGGTGGACCTGGCGGCATCAGCTGCCCGCTCTCGCCGACGCGGGCTTCCGGGCCGTGGCGATGGACCTGCGGGGCGTGGGCGGCAGCGACCGTACGCCCCGGGGTTACGACCCCGCCAACCTGGCGCTCGACATCACCGGCGTCGTCCGCTCCCTCGGCGAGCCGGACGCGGCGCTGGTCGGCCACGACCTGGGCGGCTATCTCGCCTGGACCGCGGCCGTGATGCGGCCGAAGCTCGTCCGCCGGCTCGCGGTCTCCTCGATGCCGCACCCGCGCCGCTGGCGTTCGGCGATGCTCTCCGACTTCTCGCAGTCGCGGGCCGGTTCGTACGTATGGGGCTTCCAGCGCCCGTGGCTGCCGGAGCGTCAGCTCGTCGCGGACGAGGGGGCGCTGGTGGGGAAGCTGATCGAGGACTGGTCGGGCCCCGGGCTGCCGGACGAGGAAGCGATCGCGGTGTACCGGCGGGCGATGTGCATCCCGTCGACCGCGCACTGCTCGATCGAGCCGTACCGGTGGATGGTGCGTTCCCTGGCACGGCCGGACGGAATCCAGTTCAACCGGCGTATGAAGCGCCCGGTGCGGGTACCCACCCTGCACCTGCACGGCTCGATGGACCCGGCGATGCGCACGCGCAGCGCGGCGGGTTCGGGCGAGTACGTGGAAGCGCCGTACCGCTGGCGGCTGTTCGACGGGCTGGGGCACTTCCCGCACGAGGAGGACCCGGTGGCGTTCTCCACGGAGCTCATCAACTGGCTCAAGGACCCCGAGCCCGACCGCTGACCGGACTCCCGTTCTACGAACGGCCATGTGCCCGGCGCATACTCCAATTGGCGGGCCCCTGGGCGGTTACCGACCTTGGGCCCCGGGCAGACGTCGGGGTATGGGCTGGACGCACGACTACGGTGACACAGCACGCAACCGCCGCTCGACCGCTGGGCCGGGCACCCACGAGAGAGGTGGCCCGCAGGAGCAGGGCCGCTCGCATCCCGTGCAGGGGATCGGGATCCCCCGCATCCTGCGCCGCCGGGCCCGCTGGGTCTCGGCCAGGCTCAGGCACACCCGGGACTGACTCCCGGGACCGGCCGCCGGGACCGATCCCGGGGCCGGCCGCACTCGTCCGTTCGGCTACAGCGCGCACCCCTGGCTGTCGACCTGCTGGTTGGCCGCGCGACCCTGGACGATGTCGTCCCGGATCTCGTCCGCCGTCAGCGCGTACCCGGTGTTCGCGTCGTCGAGCGAACGGGCGAAGATCACGCCGTACACCTTGCCGTCGGCGGTGAGGAGCGGGCCGCCGGAGTTGCCCTGACGGACCGTCGCGTAGAGCGAGTACACATCCCTGCGCACCTCACCGCGGTGGTAGATGTCCGGGCCAGTGGCGTTGATACGGCCGCGGACGCGCGCCGAGCGGACGTCGTACGAGCCGTTCTCGGGGAAGCCCGCGACGATCGCGTTGTCGCCGCTGCGGGCGTCCTCGTCGGTGAACTGCAGGGGCTCGGCGTTCAGGTTCGGCACGTCCAGGACGGCGATGTCGCGCTGCCAGTCGTAGAGGACGACCTTCGCGTCGTACAGCTTGCCCTCGCCGCCGATCTGGACGGTCGGCTCGTCGACGCCTCCGACGACATGGGCGTTGGTCATGACACGGCGGTCGGAGAAGACGAAGCCGGTGCCTTCGAGGACCTTGCCGCAGCTCGGGGCCGTACCGACGACCTTGACGATGGAGCGCTGGGCGCGGGCGGCGACCGGGCTGCCGGCGAGCGCCGGGTCCGGGGGCCGGACCTCGGTGATGGGCTCGTTGGCGAACGGGCTGAAGACCTGCGGGAAGCCGTTCTGGGCGAGCGTCGAGGTGAAGTTCGTGAACCAGGTGGACGCCTGATCGGGCATCACCCGCTCGACCCCGAGGAGCACCTTGGAGTTGCGCACCTCCTTGCCCAGCGTGGGCATCGAGGTCTGGGCGAGGGCGGAGCCGAGCAGCCAGGCGACCAGCAGCATCGCGATCACGTTGACCAGCGCGCCGCCGGTGGCGTCCAGGGCGCGCGCCGGTGACCAGGTGATGTGCCGGCGCAGCTTGTTCCCGAGGTGAGTGGTGAAGGCCTGGCCTACCGAGGCACAGACGATCACCACGACCACGAAGACGACCGTCGCCGTGGTGGAGACCTGCGAGTTGTTCGTCAGCCAGTCCCAGATGACCGGGAGCAGGAGGACGGCGACGAGGCCGCCGCCGAGGAAGCCGACGACCGACAGGATGCCGACCACGAATCCCTGGCGATAACCGATGATCGCGAACCACACGGCGGCGAGCAGCAACAAGATGTCCAGCACGTTCACCGTCAATAGCCTCACAGATTCGTCTTCGGTCGCCCGGGCCCGGAGGTCAGCCTGTCATGAGCGCCAGTCCAGCGGGACCTCCTTGGCCCGGTCCCAGGGCCTCTCCCAGCCTGCGTAGTGGAGCAGCCGGTCGATCACTCCGGCCGTAAAACCCCAGACCAGGGCGGATGCGACAAGAAATGCGGGGCCCCGGTGACCGCTGGGGTGGACCGTGGTCGCGCGGTTCGCCGGGTCCGTGAGATCCGCCACGGGGACGGTGAAGACCCGGGCGGTCTCGGCGGGGTCGACCACGCCGACCGGGCTGGGAGTGCGCCACCAGCCGAGGACGGGGGTGACGACGAAGCCGCTGACCGGGATGTACAGCTGGGGCAGCACGCCGAAGAGCTGGACGCCGGAGGGGTCGAGGCCGGTCTCCTCCTCGGCCTCGCGCAGCGCGGCCCGCAGCAGGCCGCCGTCGGCCGGGTCGCCGTCCTCGGGGTCGAGGGCGCCACCGGGGAAGGAGGGCTGCCCGGCGTGCGAGCGCAGGGAGCCGGAGCGCTCCATGAGCAGCAGCTCGGGTCCGCGCTCGCCCTCGCCGAAGAGGATGAGGACGGCGGACTGGCGGCCGGCGCCGCTCGCGGGCGGCAGGAAGCGGCTGAGCTGCTCGGGCGCGACACCGCGGGCGGCGCGGTCGACGGGGGCGAGCCAGTCCGGCAGGCCGTCCCGGCTCAGCAGGCCGCCGGTCCCGACGCCGTGGGTCGAGTCCCCGGTGTACGCCTCGGTCTTGTCGATCTCTTCAGTCTCTTCAGTGCGCGTCATAGGCACCCCCGTGATTCACAACGCGATCGGTGTGTGCGTTCGTTCCCTCATGCCCCGGCCCCCTCGGCTCCCTCGGCCCCCGGGGCCACGCCGGGGGCGGGGGCGGCCGGGCGGCCCGGGTAGTCCGGGGGCGGGTTGAGGCGCTGGCCGGGGAAGCCGCCCTTCTCGTACTTCAGGAGCTTCTTCGCCTTCTCCGGGTCGGTCTCGCCCTCCCCGTACGCCGGGCAGAGCGGGGCGATCGGGCAGGCGCCGCAGGCGGGCTTGCGGGCGTGGCAGATCCGGCGGCCGTGGAAGATCACCCGGTGCGAGAGCATCGTCCACTCGCTCCTGGGGAAGATCTCGGCGATCTCCGCCTCGATCTTCACGGGGTCGTCGCCCTCGGTCCACTTCCAGCGGCGGGCGAGGCGCATGAAGTGGGTGTCGACGGTGATGCCCGGCACTCCGAAGGCGTTGCCGAGGACGACGAAGGCGGTCTTGCGGCCCACTCCGGGCAGTTTCACCAGGTCGTCGAGGCGGCCGGGGACCTCGCCCCCGAAGTCGTCCCTGAGGGCCGTGGCGAGGCCCATGATCGACTTGGTCTTGGCGCGGAAGAAGCCGGTGGGCCGGATCAGCTCCTCGACCTCCTCGGGGACGGCGGCGGCCAGGTCCTCGGGGGTCGAGTACTTCGCGAAGAGCGCGGGGGTGGTCTGGTTGACCCGCAGGTCGGTGGTCTGGGCGGAGAGGACTGTGGCGACGAGCAGCTCGAAGGGGTTCCGGAAGTCCAGTTCTGGGTGGGCGTACGGATAGACCTCGGCCAGCTCACGGTTGATCTTCCGGGCGCGGCGGACCATCGCGAGCCGGGATTCCGGTTTCGCTGATTTCGGAGCTGCCTTCACGGTCTTCGGGGCCGCCTTCGGAGTGGTTTTCGCGGCCGCGGCGGGAGCGGCCTTCGCCTTCGGCGTGGCCTTCGAGGTGGCCTTCGTTGGGCGTTTTGCGGCATTCGCCCGTTTCGGCGCACCCTGTTCGCCCACAGCGGAATTACCCTTGGCCGACACTCTTCCAGCCCCCTTGGCCTGCGCTCTCACCGGCGAGTTGGACACTCGGCCAGCCTAAGGGCCACCACCGACATCCGCCCTGGGCACGGCCGATCGCGACCCAATCGGGCCCCTGACGTACGGAGGAGTGGTTCGGTACGTCAAACTTGTTGTGATTGATCGCACTGTTTTGTGCGTCCGGCATCATGGGATCAAGGTCCCCTGAGCAGGTCGACATAGGAGAGAACTCGTGGACGACGTTCTGCGGCGCGCCCCGCTCTTCGCGGCGCTCGATGACGAGCAGGCCGCGGAGCTGCGCGCCTCGATGAGTGAAGCGACGCTCGCCCGTGGCGACGCGCTCTTCCACGAGGGCGACCCCGGCGACCGCCTGTACGTGGTGACCGAGGGCAAGGTGAAGCTCCACCGCACCTCGCCCGACGGTCGCGAGAACATGCTGGCCGTCCTCGGCCCCGGCGAGCTCATCGGTGAGCTGTCCCTGTTCGACCCGGGCCCGCGCACCGCCACCGCGACCGCGCTGACCGAGGTCAAGCTGCTGGGCCTGGGCCACGGTGACCTCCAGCCATGGCTGAACGCCCGCCCCGAGGTGGCCACCGCCCTGCTGCGCGCGGTCGCCCGCCGGCTGCGCAAGACCAACGACCAGATGTCCGACCTGGTCTTCTCCGACGTTCCGGGCCGTGTCGCCCGCGCGCTCCTCGACCTGTCGCGCCGCTTCGGCGTGCAGTCCGAGGAGGGCATCCACGTCGTGCACGACCTCACCCAGGAGGAGCTCGCCCAGCTGGTCGGCGCCTCCCGCGAGACGGTCAACAAGGCCCTGGCGGACTTCGCCCAGCGCGGCTGGCTGCGCCTGGAGGCGCGCGCCGTGATCCTGCTGGACGTGGAGCGCCTCGCGAAGCGCTCGCGGTAAGCACCGTCGTATGTACGAGAAGGGCCGCCCCGGTCGAACCGGGGCGGCCCTTCTCGTACTCCCAGGACGGTCGGTTACCGCTTCGTGCCGTCCACGATCAGCGGGTTCCCGTTGCCGCCGCCGCACGGAACCGCGTACACCGGGTTCTTCGCCGCGGCCTCCTTGTACGCGTCGATGCACTGGTTCATCAGGACCTTGTCGGTCAGCGAGTCGTTGAGGATCTTGTTGGCGCGGGCGATGCCCTCGGCCTCGATACGGCGCCGGTCGGCCTCGGCCTTGGCCGTACGGGCGGCCTCGGTGGCGCGCTCGGTGGCCTGCTGCTGCTGGATCTTGCGGTCGATCTGGCCCTGGAGGGCGTCCGACGGCTTCACATTGCGCAGGTTGACCGTGGTGACGGCGATGCCGCGCGGGGCGAGGCGCTCCTTGATCAGGGAGCCGATCTCGGCGTTGATCTTCTCGCGGTCCGTGGCGTAGCCCTGCTCGCTCGTGTAGCGGGCGAAGACGTTGCGGACGATCTCCCGGCTGTCGGGGTAGACCAGGCGCTGCTGGATGGCGTCCTCGCTGCCGGCGAGCCGGTAGAGCTCGACCGCCTTGGCGGGCGTCACGGCCCACTTCACGGTCACCTCGGCGTACATCACACCGCCCTGCGAGGAGCGGACCTCGACCACGTCCTTGTCGGAGAGGTTGAGGTCGACGGGGCGGGTCGAGAAGGTCGTGACGTCCGTGAACGGCGACTTGAGGTGCATGCCCGAGGTCATCGGGGTGCCCACCTTGCCGAACGCGACCGGGACGCCGACCTCGTACGCGCTGACGACGTAGAGGGTGGAGCCCAGCAGCGAGAAGACACCCGCGATGAGGGCACCGAGGGCGCCCAGCTTCAGCCCGCGCGTGTCGTTGCTGCGACCGATGAAGAACAGGACCGCTGCGGCGATGAGCAGCAGGACGGCTATGAAGAACATGGGCATTCCCCCGAGAGCTACGGCACAAGTAAGCGGAGCGTAAAGCACAGGCCAAAAGATCGAATTCTCGGGGTGACCCTGCACCGGGTGGTCCGCGGCGGCCATGGAGAGGCCCCCGATCGGCTCGATCGGGGGCCTCCGCCTCCGCTCGTACGGGCAGCCCGTGCGCCGCCGGATCGGCCCGCCGGGGTGGTCCGTCAGATCAGTCCGTGCTCCCGCAGGTACTCCAGCTGGGCCCGTACGGACAGTTCGGCGGCCGGCCAGAGAGAGCGGTCCACGTCCGCGTACACATGGGCGACGACCTCCGAGGCGGTCCGGTGGCCGCTCTCGACGGCCGTCTCCACCTGGGCGAGCCGGTGCGCCCGGTGCGCGAGGTAGAACTCCACCGCGCCCTGCGCGTCCTCCAGGACCGGGCCGTGGCCCGGCAGCACCGTGTGGACCCCGTCGTCGACCGTGAGCGAGCGCAGCCGGCGCAGCGAGTCCAGGTAGTCGCCGAGCCGCCCGTCGGGGTGGGCGACGATCGTCGTGCCGCGCCCGAGGATCGTGTCGCCCGTCAGGACGGCCCGGTCGGCGGGGAGGTGGAACGAGAGCGAGTCCGAGGTGTGGCCCGGCGTCGGCACCACCCGCAGCTCCAGACCGCCGACCGTGACCACGTCCCCGGCGGACAGCCCCTCGTCGCCGAGCCGCAGAGCCGGGTCCAGGGCCCGCACATGCGTCCCCGTCAGCTCGGCGAACCGGCCCGCGCCCTCGGCGTGGTCGGGGTGGCCGTGCGTCAGCAGCGTGAGCGCGACCCGCTTGCCGAGCTTCGCCGCGGTCTCGACGACATGCCTCAGGTGGCCGTCGTCGAGCGGACCCGGGTCGATGACCACGGCGAGGTCGGAGTCCGGCTCGGAGACGATCCAGGTGTTGGTGCCGTCGAGGGTCATCGCGGACGGATTCGGCGCGAGGACGTTGACGGCGCGTTCGGTCGCGGGGCCCGAGAGCACCCCGCCCCGGGGCTGCCCGGGCAGCGCGGCGGCGTCGCTCATGACGTCCCTCCCGTGGAGATGTGCTTGGTGAACTCGTCGTGGCCCGGCCAGCTCAGGATCAGCGCGTCCCCGTCCAGGCGCGCCTGCGCGAGTACGGGAGTCAGGTCCTGCTCCCCGGCGGTGGCCAGCGCCTCGGCGGCCGTGCCGAAGCGTTCGAGACCCCGCAGGGTCGAGATCGTCGGCGGCATCATCATCAGCTCGCCCCGGTCGTAGCCGGCCGCCGCCTCCGCCGGGCGGATCCAGACCGTGCGGTCCGCCTCGGTCGAGACGTCGCGCGTGCGCTGACCGGCCGGAAGCGCGGCCACGAAGAACCAGGTGTCGTACCGCCTGGGCTCGAACTCCGGCGTGATCCACCGCGCCCACGCGCCGAGCAGATCCGACCGCAGCACCAGACCGCGCCGGTCGAGGAAGTCGGCGAAGGACAGCTCGCGGGCGACCATCGCCTCGCGGTCCTTCTCCCAGTCGTCGCCCGTCGTGTCACCGACCACGGAATCGGCGGTCTCCCCGGCGAGCAGCACGCCCGCCTCCTCGAAGGTCTCGCGCACGGCCGCGCAGACGATCGCCTGCGCCTCTTCCGTACCCGTGACGCCGAGGCGCTCGGCCCAGCTCTCCAGGGACGGGCCCGCCCAGCGCACGGGGTGCTCGTCCCTCGGGTCGACGCCGCCGCCGGGATACGCGTACGCACCGCCCGCGAAGGCCATGGAGGCGCGCCGCCGCAGCATGTGGACGCTCGGCCCCTCGGCGCCGTCGCGCAGCAGCAGGACGGTCGCCGCCCGCCTGGGTGTCGCGGGGGTGAGCTCGCCCGCGGCCAGGGCGCGGATGCGGTCGGGCCATTCCGGGGGGTACCACTGACCATTCGACATGGCCGGATGGTATGCGCAACTACTCGTACGCACGAGAGCCGATTCCCCCTGGACGGGAGAACCGGCTCTTGACGAACGTACGGACGGACGGTCAGTCCTGGACGAGCTCCACCTGGACCTCGACCTCGACCGGGGCGTCCAGCGGCAGCACCGCGACACCCACCGCGCTGCGCGCGTGCACGCCCTTGTCGCCGAGGACCGCGCCCAGCAGCTCGCTGGCGCCGTTGATGACGCCCGGCTGACCGGTGAAGTCGGGGGCCGAGGCGACGAAGCCGACGACCTTCACGACCCGCTTGATCCGGTCCAGGTCACCGGCGACCGACTTCACGGCCGCGAGCGCGTTCAGCGCACA
Source organism: Streptomyces sp. NPDC046712 (assembly GCF_040645695.1). Lineage (NCBI taxonomy): Bacteria > Bacillati > Actinomycetota > Actinomycetes > Kitasatosporales > Streptomycetaceae > Streptomyces > Streptomyces sp. NPDC046712. The sequence continues at coordinate 165,340 of NZ_JBEYYW010000013.1, forward strand.
GGTCGCCGCGAGCTCCTTGGCCTCCTCGGCGGTGACCTCGGCGCCGACCTTGCCGGTCAGCTGAAGCTTGCCCGCCACCATCGGGAGCTGGCCCGAGGTGTAGACGTACACACCGGACTGCACGGCCGGCTGGTAGGCGGCCAGCGGAGGCACGACCGCCGGAAGGGTCAGGCCCAGCTCGGCGAGCTTCGCCTCGACGGCTCCGCTCATCAGGACTTCTCCCGCTTCAGGTAGGCCACGAGCTGCTCGGGGTTGTTCGGGCCGGGAACGACCTGGACGAGCTCCCACCCGTCCTCGCCCCAGGTGTCCAGAATCTGCTTCGTCGCGTGCACGAGAAGGGGCACGGTCGCGTATTCCCACTTGGTCATGGAGCCGACTGTATCCGCTGCCACAGGCAGCCTCCTGCTTAGGCTTCGCCGCCAGTGGTTAGGCTCGATGACGTGAGCAGGCTCCAGGTCGTCAGCGGCAAGGGCGGTACCGGTAAGACGACGGTCGCCGCCGCCCTCGCGCTCGCCCTCGCGACGGAGGGCAAGCGGACCCTCCTCGTCGAGGTCGAAGGCAGACAGGGCATCGCACAGCTCTTCGAGACGGAGGCCCTTCCGTACGAGGAACGCAAGATCGCCGTCGCGCCGGGCGGCGGGGAGGTGTTCGCGCTGGCCATCGACGCCGAGCGCGCGCTCCTCGACTACCTCCAGATGTTCTACAAACTGGGCAGCGCGGGCCGGGCCCTGAAGAAGCTCGGCGCGATCGACTTCGCGACGACGATAGCGCCGGGCGTACGGGACGTGCTGCTGACCGGCAAGGCGTGCGAGGCGGTCCGCCGGCGCGAGAAGCACGGCGGTTACACCTACGACCACGTGGTCATGGACGCGCCCCCGACCGGCCGGATCACCCGCTTCCTCAACGTCAACGACGAGGTGGCGGGTTTGGCCCGGATCGGCCCGATACACAATCAGGCGCAGGCCGTGATGCGGGTGCTCAAGTCCCCGGAGACGGCGGTGCACCTGGTGACGCTGCTGGAGGAGATGCCGGTCCAGGAGACCGCGGACGGCATCGCGGAGCTGCGCGATGCCGAACTCCCGGTGGGCGAGGTCATCGTGAACATGGTCCGTCCGCACGTCCTCGACGAGGCGGCGGTACGGGCCGCCTCCGGCGACCACCGGGACGCGGTCGCGAGGACCCTGACGGCCGCGGGAATCACCGGCGGCACGAAGCTGGTCGAGCCGCTCCTGGAGCAGGCGGGCGAGCACGCCCAGCGGGTGGAGCTGGAGCGCGAGCAGCGGGCGGTGCTCGCCGGGCTCGGCGTACCGACGTACGAACTCCCGTTCCTCGGGGACGGGGCGGACATCGCGGGCCTGTACCGGCTGGCGAAGGACCTGAGGAAGCAAGGGGTGGGCGCGTGACGGAGAAGGCTGCCGCGGTGAACGGTCCCGACTCCTTGCCCGTCGCGAACGGGCTCGATTCCGCCCTCGGCGCGAACGGGCTCGACTCCGCTCCCGTTCTGCACCTGGATCCGCTCATCGACGATCTGGGCACGCGGATCATCGTCTGCTGCGGCGCCGGCGGGGTCGGCAAGACGACCACTGCGGCGGCCCTCGGCGTACGGGCGGCCGAACGGGGCCGCAAGGTCGTCGTACTGACGATCGACCCGGCGCGCCGGCTGGCCCAGTCGATGGGGATCGACTCGCTCGACAACATCCCCCGGAAGGTCGACGGCATCAAAGGTTCCGACGGCGGAGAACTGCACGCGATGATGCTCGACATGAAGCGGACCTTCGACGAGATCGTCGAGGCGCACGCGGACGCCGAGCGGGCCCGGGCGATTCTGGAGAACCCCTTCTACCAGTCCCTGTCGGCCGGTTTCGCCGGTACGCAGGAGTACATGGCGATGGAGAAGCTCGGGCAGCTGCGGGCCCGCGACGAGTGGGACCTGATCGTCGTCGACACGCCCCCGTCCCGTTCGGCGCTCGACTTCCTGGACGCGCCGAAGCGGCTCGGTTCCTTCCTGGACGGGAAGTTCATCAAGCTGCTGATGACCCCGGCGAAGATGGGCGGCCGGGCGGGGATGAAGTTCCTCAACGTCGGCATGTCGATGATGACCGGGACCCTGGGGAAGCTGCTGGGCGGTCAGTTCCTGAAGGACGTGCAGACCTTCGTGGCCGCGATGGACACGATGTTCGGCGGCTTCCGGACCCGGGCGGACGCGACGTACAAGCTGCTCCAGGCCCCGGGCACGGCGTTCCTCGTGGTGGCCACGCCGGAGCGGGACGCGCTGCGCGAGGCCGCCTACTTCGTGGAGCGGCTGGCCGCCGAGGAGATGCCGCTGGCCGGCCTCGTCCTCAATCGCGTCCACGGCAGTGGCGCCGCCCGGCTGTCGGCCGAGCGGGCACGGGCCGCCGCGGAAAATCTTGACGAGGGGCGCATTGTCGATCAGACGGGCGGGAAGACTGGTGTTCGTGGCTCCCGAGCCACACCCGCCGAGCCGTCAGACACCGCCACCGCCGCCGCACGTTCTTCGCACGACGAGGCTGCCCCCACAGCCGACCCCGCCACACACGACATTCAGCAGTTGACCGCAGGACTGCTCCGTCTCCATGCCGAGCGGATGCAGGTGCTCGCGCGCGAACAGCGCACGCGTGACCGCTTCACGGCGCTCCACCCCGAGGTGGCTGTGGCCGAAGTGGCCGCCCTGCCCGGCGACGTACACGATCTCGCAGGGCTGCGGGCCATCGGTGACCGGCTCACGGCCGGACGGATACCGTCGGCCTGAGCTGTACGAACGCCGGCGGGGGCGTAAGCCGCCGCCGCGTAGGTCTCGTATGTGTCGTACGCCTCGTACGTCGCGTGCCGGCGGGGGTCAGCCCACCGCCGCGTACGCCTCGTACGTCGCGTCGTCCTCCATCGCCACGGGCAGCAGACCCGCTCCCCGCTCGTACTCCGTGCGCGCCGTCTCGAGCAGTCGCCGCCACGAGGTGACGGTCGGCCGCCGGCGCAGCAGGGCACGGCGCTCGCGCTCCGTCATGCCGCCCCACACACCGAACTCCACACGGTTGTCCAGGGCGTCGGCCAGGCACTCGGTCCGCACCGGGCATCCGGTGCACACCGCCTTCGCCCTGTTCTGTGCCGCTCCCTGCACGAAAAGTTCATCCGGATCGGTAGTGCGGCAGGCCGCCTGCGCACTCCAGTCAGCTACCCAGCCCATACCGGCGCCGTCCTCTCCCGAATCGAGGCTCCCCCACGGCGGTAGCGGCATATTCACCGCTGCCAGTTGGTGACGTTACGGAAGGTGGGCACAGCGCAACACCCCCTTCGGGCCCAATCTTGAATGGCCCGAACGGACTATGCGTACGCGGCAGATCACCCAGGGGAGTGACCGGAGGACATGCGTGTCGAAACCGGCGAACCGGTACAGTTCGCCCGACTGTGACGGAGCCACTTGGGGCGTCGAGTGACGCATGGGGCGGAATCGGGCATGGGTTCCCAGGCTTCGGGGTCAAGGGAATTCATGCCGATGTCACGCCCGGGTCTTGATGCAGAACCACACTGCTGTGACAGTTGAGAGCAGCTTAGGCCAAGGCATATACGTGTGTCCGGCGAATGAGAACGTGAAGTGTTCTCCCGGCCGTGGCCGGGAGATTCCTGCCTACCTTGCGGTGGCGGGCTTGACGCGGCGTGCGCGCCTGACGACTGCCCTCCCGGCAGCCGGGACGAGCGTGAGGCCCATCCGGTAGAGGTGCAGGACGTTCCTCGAAGCGTTGTGGTCGGCGTTGCCGGCCCAGCCGCAGTCGGGGTTCTTGCACACGAACACGGCCTGGGACTCCCGGCTGCCCGGCGTGGTGGATCCACAGACCGAGCAGCGCCGGGAGGTTCCCGGCGCGGGCACCTTCACCAGCGTCCCGCCCTGGCGGGAGGTCTTGTATGCCAGTTGCTCGACCGTTCGGCCCCACGCCTGTGCGTGGATGGAGCGGTTGAGGCCGGACTTCTGCGCGACGTTCTTCCCTGGGGAATCCGCGGTGCCCTTGGCGGACCTGGTCATGTTCGTGATCTTCAATGCCTCCACCACGACAGTGCCGTACTTCCTGGCGATGTCGGTGGTGGTCTTGTGCTGCCAGTCCAGGTGCCTGCGCTTGGCTCTCGCTCGAAGCCCTTGGATCCGGTCGTAGGTGCGCCGCAGACGTCGGGAGGTCTTCTCCCCGCGCCGGCGGCAGGCCTTGCGGCAGGCGGCCCGTCGCTCCAGCCGGAGCAGTGTCGCCCGTTCCTTCTCGGTCAGCCATTCGCCGTGGTCGTGCGTGGCCCCGTCGGAGAGCGCAAGCGGGACACCGATGCCGACGTCGATGCCGACCTCGGGGCCCGCGTGCGGCTCGGGGGCGGAATCGTAGGTCTGGATGCGGAAGGCGACGTGCCAGCCGAGCGCGTCCTTGACCAGTCGAGCCCCTGTGATCCGGTTCTGCTGGTCGGCGCGTTTGCCGACGGGGAGATCCTTCGTCCAGCGAAAGCGGACCCGGCCGAGCTTGGGGATGGTGACCATCCCCCACCGGCGGTGCACACGGGAGATGTTCAGGTCCCGTCCCTGCGGGACGTCCACCGACATCACCGTGCGGCAGCGGGCCTTGAAGCCCGGCTCGCCGGCCCGGCCCTCCCAGCAGTTCTTCCATGCCTGGAAGTACGTCTTCAGTACCGCCTGCGCGGCCTGGGCGGGCAGGACGCCGAGCCAGTCGATCTCCTTGCGGGCCTGCCGAATCGCCGCATCGGCGGCGGCCAGCGACCGACGCTCCCGCGGGAGGACCGTCCACCACTCGTGCAGCAGATTCCACATCGTGCGGGCCGCGTGCGCCTGCTCATCGGCGAGCCGGACCTGCGCAGGCGTCAGGACCAGCCGGGCGCGGTGCCCGAACTGCCGCTTCACCATCGCATGCCGCCTCACACCCCGAAGCTAGATCACCGCGGCATGCCGACGGCGGCGATGTCGTGGTTCGACGCATATTGGCTGCAACCTGCACGCAGTCGTGGTTTCCCTCGTCGAGTACCCGTATGGCGTGATCACTGGAGGCATGCGGCACCGACCGCCTCCCGAGTGTCACGGTCTGGTACTCGAACGCTCCGAGAAGCCCCTGCTCCTGCGGATCGCTCATAACTACGGATTAGGCTGCCCCCATGCCAAAGAAGCGCTCGGGCGGAGGTCTGACCGGGACCCAGCAGGCCGCCAAGTTCCTCGGTGTCAGTGTGCTCTCCGGAGCCGTGCTGGCAGGCATCGCCCTGCCCGCGGCCGGAGCGCTCGGACTGGCCGCCAAGGGCACGGTCGAGGGATTCGACGAAATCCCGTCCAACCTCAAGACGCCGCCGCTGAGTCAGCGCACCACGATCCTCGACTCCGAGGGCGGCCACCTCGCCACCGTGTACTCGCGCGACCGGAAGGTCGTGCCGCTGGAGAAGATCTCTCCGTACATGCAGAAGGCGATCGTCGCGGTCGAGGACTCGCGCTTCTACGAGCACGGAGCGATCGACCTCAAGGGCGTGCTGCGCGCGATCAACCGCAACGCCCAGTCGGGCGGCGTGGCCCAGGGCGCCTCGACGCTCACGCAGCAGTACGTGAAGAACGTCTTCGTCGAGGAGGCCGGTGACGACCCCGAGAAGGTCGCCCAGGCCACCCAGCAGACCATCGGCCGCAAGGTGCGCGAACTGAAGTACGCGATCCAGGTCGAGGAGGAGCTGGGGAAGAAGAAGATCCTCGAGAACTACCTGAACATCACCTTCTTCGGCCAGCAGGCCTACGGCATCGAGGCGGCGTCCCAGCGCTACTTCTCCAAGCCCGCCGCCGACCTGAAGCTGGAGGAGGCCGCGATGATGGCCGGCCTCGTCCAGTCGCCGAGCCGCTACGACCCGGTCAACGATCTCCAGGAAGCCACCAAGCGCCGCAACGTGGTGCTCCAGCGGATGGCCGACGTGAAGGACATCAGCCAGGCGGAGGCGGACCGGGCGAAGGCCGCGCCCATCAAGCTGAAGGTGAAGGCGCCGAAGAACGGCTGCATCACCGCCGTCGACGGCGCCGGGTTCTTCTGCGACTACGTCCGCAAGACGATCCTCAGCGACCCGGTCTTCGGCAAGACGGTCGAGGAGCGGCAGAAGCTGTGGAACCTGGGCGGTCTGACCATCCGGACCACGCTCGACCCGCGTGCGCAGGAGGCGGCCAACAAGGCGGCCGTCGCGAAGATCAACGAGGACGACAAGGTCGCCGCCTCGGTGGTCCAGGTCCAGCCGGGCAGCGGCAAGATCCTCTCGATGGGCCAGTCCCGGCCGTACGGCCTGGACCAGAAGCAGCATCAGACCACGCTCAACCTGGCCGTCGGCAGCAAGATGGGCGGCACGACCTACGGTTTCCAGGTCGGTTCGACGTTCAAGCCGATCACGGCTGCGGCGGCCCTGGAGAAGGGGCTCAGCCCGGCGCAGTCGTTCAGCTCCGGGTACGAGATCACCATTCCGGAGAACTCGTACACCCGCTGCGACGGACAGCCGGCGGGATACACCGACTGGAAGGTCGGCAACGAGCTCAAGTCCGAGACCGGCACCTGGGACATGACGAGCGCGCTCGGCAAGTCCATCAACACGTACTTCGCCAAGCTGGAGCAGATGGCCGGTCTGTGCGAGACGGTCCAGATGGCGAAGAAGGTCGGGTACGAGCGGGAGCTGGGCAAGAAGATCAAGGAAAGCCCCTCCATCACGCTCGGCGCGATCGAGGCCACCCCGCTCGACATGGCGGCGGTGTACTCCACCTTCGCCAACCGCGGCACGTACTGCACCCCGGTCGCCATCGAGTCGATCAAGACGGCGAACGGCGAGCGTCTGAAGGTGCCTCAGACGGAGTGCTCGCGGGCGATGAGCGAGCGCACCGCGGACATGATCAACCAGATGCTGAAGGGCGTCGTCGAGGACGGCACCGGTACGAAGGCGGGTCTGAGCGACCGCGACAACGCCGGCAAGACGGGTACGACGAACGACCGCAAGGACGCCTGGTTCGTCGGCTACACCCCGAACCTGTCCACGGCGGTGTGGGTCGGTGACGACGTCGGCGAGAAGCAGTCGATGTACGACATCACCATCGGCGGCCAGTACTACGACAAGGTCTGCGGTGGCTGCCTGCCGGGCCCGATCTGGAAGATCGCGATGACCGGGGCGCTGAACGCCTCCGAGACGCCGTCCTTCGCGCCCATCTCCGTCCCGCGCGGCGAGAACCCGGAGGACAAGGAGAAGGACAAGGGCAAGCCCCGCGACGACAACAGGCCGGGGGGCGACGAGGGCGACAGCCCGTTCCCGGGCATCACGATCCCGCCGGATCTGATCGGCGGCGGTCAGGGTGGTCGCGGCGGCGGCAACGGAAACGGCCGGTAGGACCGGCCGGCAGGACATGAGCGAGGGCGCCTCCCGCACGGCGGGAGGCGCCCTCGGTCGTGGGTAGGGAGACTCAGCCCGCGAGCAGCTTCTTCACGGCGGCCGCGACGCGCCCGCCCTCGGCCTGCCCGGCGACCTTCGGGTTCACGATCTTCATGACGGCGCCCATGGCGCGCGGCCCCTCGGCGCCGGCGCCCTTGGCCTCGGCGACGGCCGCCGCGACGATCTGCTCCAGCTCGTCGTCGCTCAGCTGCTTGGGCAGGTACGCGTCGAGGATGACGCCCTCGGCCTTCTCCCGCTCGGCCGACTCGGCGCGGCCGCCCTGGGCGAAGGCGTCCGCGGCCTCGCGGCGCTTCTTCGCCTCCTTGGCGATCACCTTCTGCACCTCGTCGTCGGAGAGTTCGCGCTTGGTCTTGCCCGCGACCTCCTCCTTGGTGATCGCGGCGAGGGTGAGCCGGAGCGTCGAGGAGCGCAGCTCGTCGCGCTCCTTGATGGCGGCGTTGAGGTCGTCCTGAAGCTTGGCCTTGAGCGTGGTCATGCCCCAAGTGTGTCAGGTGCCCCATCCTGCCCGCCCGCGCATTTCCCTCCATCGGGTCTGCGACGATGGGGGGATGCGCGCACGGTACGGGATCCCCCTGAAGATCACGGCAGGTCTTACGGCGACGGCGGCGGCCGGACTCGTCTACGCGGCGGGCTTCGAGGCCCGCTCGTTCCGTCTCCGCCGGGTGACGGTGCCCGTACTCCCGCGCGGCATGCGGGATCTGCGGGTCCTTCAGGTCTCCGACATCCACATGGTCTGCGGCCAGCACAAGAAGCGGGCATGGCTGCAGAAGCTCGCGGGGCTGCGCCCGGACTTCGTCGTCAACACGGGCGACAACCTCTCGGACACGGACGCGGTGCCGGAGGTCCTGGACGCGCTCGGGCCGCTGATGGAGTTCCCGGGCGTGTACGTCTTCGGCTCCAACGACTACTACGGGCCGCGGCTGCGCAACCCCGCCCGCTATCTCCTGGAGAAGGCCCAGGGCCGTCACGGCCTCAACGGCAACGCGCCGGTGGTGGGCGCGGTGCACAACCCGTGGGAGGGGCTGCGGGACGCCTTCGACGAGGCGGGCTGGGTGAATCTGACGAACACCCGCGGCCGGCTGAAGCTGCCCGATCTCGAGGTGGCCTTCACCGGCCTGGACGACCCGCACATCAAGCGGGACCGGTACGAGCGGGTGGCGGGCGGCCCGGACGTGACGGCGGACTTCTCGATGGGCGTGGTCCACGCCCCGTATCTGCGCACCCTGGACGCCTTCACGGCGGACGGCTACGGGCTGATCCTGGCGGGCCACACGCACGGCGGCCAGCTGTGCGTCCCCTTCTACGGCGCCCTGGTGACCAACTGCGACCTGGACACGGACCGGGTGAAGGGTCTCTCCACGCACACGGTGGAGGGCCGGACCTCCTTCCTCCATGTCTCGGCCGGCTGCGGCACGAACCGGTTCACCCCGGTGCGCTTCGCCTGCCCGCCGGAGGCGACGCTGCTGACCTTGACGGCGCGCGGCTGACGGCCGCGAAACCGGATTTCGTCTCAGGCCGCGGGTGGGCTAAAGTAATCGATGTCGCCGCGACGTGCAGAACAGAGCAGCGACATCGGGGTGTAGCGCAGCTTGGCAGCGCGCTTCGTTCGGGACGAAGAGGTCGTGGGTTCAAATCCCGCCACCCCGACTTCGTAAGACCAGGTCAAGGGCCTGATCCGCAGAGCGGATCAGGCCCTTCCTGCGTTCCCGGTAGCTTTCCCCGACGGCGCTGCGCACCCGATGAAACGCCGGAAAATCAAGAATCATCCCGGCGGCACACAAGAAAACCCGGCCCGTCGGAATTCGGGCACCGCGCCGAGCGGCGAGCCGAGTTCGTCGGCGGGCCCAGGCCGGCTGCCTTGCCTCCAACGCCCTCACCTTGGGTGCCCATCGCCCGGCGCCGTGCGCCCCCGTGAGATTGGGCGGTACTACTCCGGTGCGCAGCCCCGCAGGGTGGAGGCGATCACGTCGTCGAGGCCGTGGCGGCTCATCTCGGGGGGCAGCATGCCGCTCACCGCGAGGCCCGCGTAGCCGTGGAGTGCGGAGAAGACCGGCAGGGCGACGCGTTCGAGCGGCCCCTCCCGTACCTCGCCCCTGCGCTGGCCCTCGGCGATCAGTTCGAGGACCTGCTCGGACCAGCGGTGGGCCGCCGCGCCCAGGGCCTCCGACGCCTCCGGGCTGTGCTTGACCGAGAACATCAGGTCGAGCAGCGCGGCGTTGGTCGTGGCGAAGTCCACGTAGGCGCGGGCCACGGCGTCCAGGCGTTCGGCGAACGACTCGCCGAGGCCCTCCTGGGAGGCCGCGATGGTCGCGCCGAGCCGCTCGAAGCCGGCCAGGGCCAGGGCGTCCAGCAGGACCTGCTTGGTCTTGAAGTGGCGGCTGGGCGCGGCGGGGCTCACCCCGATGTCGCGGGCCAGTTCCCGCAGCGACAGGGCGCCCACCCCCTTCTCGCGCAGCGTCTGCTCGGCACGTGCGAGCAGCGCGGCGGGGAGGTCTCCGTGGTGGTAGGGGCGGTTCTTCACCTCCTCACCCTAGCTCGACGTGAGCACCGCCCACATTGTTGGCGTTGCATACATTGTTATCACCGCCTACATTGGACCCATGGCAAAGAACCTGACCACCCCGCCCTGGAACACCACCGACATCCCCGACCAGACCGGCCGCACCGCCGTCGTGACCGGCGCCAACAGCGGACTCGGCCTCGCCACCGTCGCGGCGCTGGCCGGTGCGGGCGCCCACGTCGTCCTCGCGGTACGGGACACCACGCGCGGCGAGGCCGCGGCCCGGACCGTACGGGGCAGCGTGGAGGTGCGCCGGCTCGACCTGGCCGACCTCTCCTCCGTACGCGAGTTCGCCGCCGGCTGGGACGGCGACCTGGACCTGCTCATCAACAACGCAGGCGTCATGAACGTCCCCGAGGCCCGCACCAAGGACGGCTTCGAGATGCAGTTCGGCACCAACCACCTGGGCCACTTCGCCCTGACCAACCTGCTGCTGCCGCACGTCACCGACCGCGTGGTGACCCTGTCGTCCGCCGCGCACAAGTTCCCGGGCGGCACCCGCATCCACTTCGACAACCTCGACCTGGCCGGCGCGTACAGCCCCATGACCGCCTACAGCCAGTCCAAGCTCGCCAACCTGCTCTTCACCCTGGAGCTCCAGCGCCGGCTCACCGAGGCGGGCTCGTCCGTACGGGCACTGGCCGCACACCCCGGCTGGGCCGCCACCAACCTCCAGAGCCACGACGCCAACTTCCTGCGTGGCGCCTTCCTCCGGCTGGGCAACCGGCTCGTCGCCCAGGACAGCCGGGCCGGCGCCCTGCCGACCCTGTACGCCGCCGTCCAGGACCTGCCGGGCGCGAGCTACGTCGGCCCCGACGGCATGTTCGAAACGCGCGGCGCCCCCACTCTGGTCAGCCGCTCGGCGGCGGCCAGCGACCCTGAATCCGCCCGACGACTGTGGACCGTGTCCGCGGCGCTCACCGGCGTCCCGTTCCCCGAACCGGCCGCCGTCGCATCAGCAGCGACGGCCTGACCCGTACGGCCCCCGAGCCCTGACGCATACATGTGAGTACGCCGGGAACGCGCCGAAGGAGGCGGCTGCGAGGCGAATCGATCATGATCGAGAAGAAGATCATCACGGTGATCGGCGCGACCGGTCGACAGGGTGGCAGTCTCGTGCGGGCGATCCTGGCGGACCGGGAGAGCGAGTTCGTGGTCCGGGCCGTCACCCGTCACCCGGACGGGGAACCGGCCGGGGAGCTGAAGCGGCTGGGCGTCGAGGTCGTCCGGGCCGACATGGACGACGAGTCCAGCCTCACCCCGGCCTTCGAGCACGCGTACGGCGCCTTCGTCGTGACGAACTTCTGGGAGCACATGTCCGCGGAACGGGAGAAGACCCAGGCCCACGCGGTCGCGCGGGCCGCCTCGCACGCCGGCGTCCAGCACGCGATCTGGTCCACGCTGGAGGACACGCGCGCGTGCATCCCCCTCGACGACGACCGGATGCCCACGCTCCAGGAGCGGTACAAGGTGCCCCACTTCGACGGCAAGGCGGAGGCGGACCACTACTTCACCGAGGAGGCCGTACCGACGACGTTCCTGCGCACCACGTTCTACTGGGAGAACCTGCTCGGTTCGTTCGCGCCGCAGCATGCCGCGGACGGCGCGCTCTGGCTGACGCTTCCGATGGGCGGGAGCAGGCTCTCCGGTATCGCCGTCGAGGACATCGGGAAGACCTCCCTGGCCGTCTTCCGGCGCGGCACCGACCTCATCGCCGCCACGGTCAGCATCGCCGGCGAGCACCTCACGGTCGCCGACATGGCCGCGGCTCTCACCGAAACGCTCGGCGAACCGGTGCGGTACCGGCCCCTGACCCCGGACGAGTGGCGCGCGCAGGGATTCCCCGGCGCGGACGAGGCGGGAAACATGTTCCAGTACTACGCGGACTGCGAGCACCAGTTCACCGCGGCCCGCGACCTCGTCGCCGTCCGGAATCTCAACCCCGCACTGCAGAACTTCGCCACCTGGCTCGCCGCCCACCGTGACCGGCTGCGCACCGCCCTGATGTGACGCCGGGAGGACGGGATGAGCACCGCAGAAAGGCTCTCGACGCGCGCCGGTGGACCCTCGCCGACGCGGACCCGCTCCTCGAGGACGACCCCTGGAGCCCCGCCCCGCGGCCCCGCTCGCTCGGGGCGGCGGCGGACCGCCTCCACCGCGGATGACGAGCGAAGGAGTGCTCCGATGGACACCTCCGAAGTGATCACCAGGCTACTGCGGGAACACGGGCGGACCTATGCCGACGAAGCCGGCATCACCCTGCACGACAAGCCCGCCCCGCTGTACCAACTGCTCGTACTCACCGTCCTGTGCTCGATCCGGATCAGGGCCGAGACGGCCACCGCCGCCGCCCGGGAGCTGTTCGCGGCGGGGCTGCGGACGCCACGGGCCATGGCGGACTCCGGCTGGCAGGAGCGCGTCGACGCCCTCGGGCGGGCTCACTACGTCCGCTACGACGAGAGCACCGCGACCGCGCTGGGCGACGGTGCGGAGCTGCTGCTCGACCGCTTCCACGGCGATCTGCGCAGACTGCGTGAGCAGGCCGGAGGCGATACGGCAGAGCTGCGCGGGCTGTTGCAGGAGGTGCCCCGCATCGGGCCGGTGGGCGCCGACATCTTCTGCCGGGAAGTCCAGGCCGTATGGCCGGAGTTGCGACCGTTCTTCGACGAACGCTCCCGCTCGGCCGCCGCCGACCTCGGGCTTCCCCGCACCTCGAGCGGCCTCGCGGAGCTGGTGCCGCCGGAGGACCTGGCCCGACTGGCGGCCGCCCTGGTGCGCGTCAGCCTGTCCAAGAGCGCGACGGAGGAGCTGCGGGCCGCGTGAGGGCGGCGGAAGAGGCCATCCGGGGGCGGGATGTCGATCAAGCGGCTCTACTCTTGAACGGCATCGGATGCCGGACAGCGGAGTACGGCGACGCGTGCTTCCTGTCAGGTTGACTGACCGTCGAAAGGCTGGGTCTCAGGTGCTGGTCGCGGACCGATATCGGCTCCACTCGTGTGTCGGACGTGGCGGTATGGGCGAGGTGTGGCAGGCCACGGACGAGGTGCTCGGGCGGGCCGTCGCCGTGAAGCTGATGCTCGGTCACGGCACCGACCCTTCGGCGGCCGACCGGTTCCGGCTGGAGGCGCAGACGGCGGCGCGGCTGAGCCATCCCCATGTCGTCGGGGTCTTCGACTTCGGCACGTGGGACGGAAAGCTGTTCCTCGTCATGGAGTTGGTGGACGGAGAGAGCCTCGCCGGGGACGCGGGAGCGCCACGCGTGCTGCCCGCGGAGCGGGTGGCCGTCGTCGCCGCCCACGCCGCCGCCGGGCTGGCCGCCGCGCACCGGGAGGGGGTCGTGCACCGGGACATCAAGCCCGGGAACCTGCTGCTCGACGGCGAAGGGACCGTGAAGCTCGCGGACTTCGGCATCGCCCGGTTCGTCGACGATCCCTCCGCCGGACTCACCACCACGGGGCAGATCGTCGGCACCGGCCTCTACCTCGCCCCCGAACGAGCCCTCGGCCGACCCGCCTCGCCGGCGTCGGACGTGTACTCGCTCGGCTGCGTGCTGTACCAACTCCTCACCGGCCGACCTCCGTTCCGGGGCGACACCGCGACCGCGCTGCTGTACCAGCACATCGACACACCGCCCGCTCCTCCCCGGCAGCTCGGGGTGGGGCTGCCGGCCGCGTTCGAGGAGTACCTCCTCACGCTGCTGGCCAAGGAGCCCGAGCAGAGACCCCCGGCCCAGGCGATCGCGGACTGGTTCTCCTCGGGCGCCTGGCGCGGTCACCCTCAGCCGCATGCCCAGCCGCCCCGTCAACCGCACCCACAGCCCCGCCACAACGCGCCGCGCCCGCAGGCCCGCCCGGTACCGCACGCGCAGCCGCGTCAGACGTCGCACCCTCAGCCTCGCCACACTGCGCCGCACCCGCACCCGCAGCCGCGCCACACGCCGCCGCACGCGCAGCCGCGCCCCATGGCGCCCCGACCGCAGACCGGCTCCGCTCCCGTTCCGCGACGGCAGGCGCGCCGGAGCGAGGGCGGTCTCGCCGCCCTCTCCCGGCGCCGTCCCAGGAAGACCGCCGCCGTGGCCGGCGGCATAGCGTTCGTCGTCTTCCTGCTCATCGGCATGGCCTGGCTGTCCTAGGCATCGACGGGGGCGCCGGCGCGCGGGCGACCTGAGACCCCGGGTCGGCCGCCCCAGCCACGAACGGGGTCCGCCAGGTGGCCCGGCGGGCGCCGTTCCGTTCCCCTGGGGACATGCACCCCCTCCAGACAGCCGCCGAGGCGGCGGCCACCGTCCCCGCCGAGGTCGTCTCCGACTCCGGCCCCTCCGCCCTCGCCCTGGGCCTCGGCGCGGCCGCGCTCGCGGGCGCCATCGGCACCGCCGTCGTCCGCAGCCGTCTGTCGAAGACGATCAGCGCACCACCCCGGCAGACACCCCCGCCGGGATCGTCGTCGGACAGCTCCCGAGGTTGACCCCCGTCGGCGCGCGCGTGCCGCGCGACGACGAGGAGGAGCCGGGTCAGCGGGGGCGGGACGCCTTGAGCGAGTACATCAGCGGGATCCGCGGCCGGTCCACCGGGAAGCGGTAGTACCCGTCCTCCTGCCGCTTCAGCGTCTCGTACCGGGGGAAGAGCGAGACGTCGTGCTCGTGCAGGAACTCGATGCGCAGCCCCGCCGCAGCGATCGCCGTGACGACCTCGCCGACCGGATGCACCCACTCCACGCTCCGGTTGTGGACGGTGGCGGCTTCCATGTCCGCGTACGTGCCCGAGCTGGTGTCCACCCAGGGTTCGCGCACGAAGTAGTCGTTGATGATCCGGCTGCCCGTCTCGTCGTCGAGGGAGTCGGTGAGCGGATGGAACTCGGCGACGTACAGAAATCCGCCCGGGGCGACGAGCGAGGCGGCCGTCTCGGCCCAGCGCTGGATGTCGGGGAGCCAGTTCAGCGCCCCGGTACCGGTGTAGACGATGTCGTACGAGGAGTCCGGGACGGCCTCGGCGGCGTCGTACGCGTCGGCGGCGACGAACGCCGCCCGGTCCGTGGAGAACCCGAGGTCGGTGGCGAGTGAGCGGGCCGTCTCGACGGCGGGCTCGGAGAAGTCCAGGCCGACGACGTGCGAGGCGCCGTGCCGGGCCCAGGACAGGGTGTCCAGGCCGATGTGGCACTGGAGGTGGAGCAGGGACCGGCCGGTGACGTCGCCGACCTCCGCGAGCTCGAAGTCGCGCAGGGCGTCCTTGCCGGCCCGGAACGCATCGAGGTCGTAGAAGGCGCTGGCGGCGTGGATCGGGACCCGTTCGTCCCAGCGGGCGCGGTTGGCCTCGCGCCAGTCGTCGGGCGTCGGTGCGTACATACCCGGGAGGTTATCCACAGGTTGCGGGCGATGCGAACGGATTGTCGGCGGATCAGAGCATCATGGGGGCCATGACTGAGACCAACGAGATCGCAGACAGCCCGTCGCCGAGTCCGTCGGCGGGCGCGACGCCCGGACCGTCGCCGGAGATCCCGGCGTGGGAGCAGAGGTTCCGGGCGCCGCGCGTGTCCCTGCCCGAGTGGGCCGAGGAGGCACCGGACCGTTCACTGTTCGTGTCCAACGCGACGGGGACGTACGAGCTGTACGCCTGGGACCGGGCGACCGGCGAGCAGCGGCAGGTCACGGACCGGCCGAACGGCACGACGGACGGCACGCTGTCGCCCGACGGGCAGTGGATCTGGTGGTTCTCGGACACGGACGGGGACGAGTTCGGGGTGTGGATGCGCCAGCCCTTCGGCGGCGGTGCGGACGAGCCCGCGGTGCCCGGGCTCGCGGCCTCGTACCCGGCGGGGCTCGCGATCGGCCGCGACGGCACGGTGGTCGTCGGCCGCTCGACGGACGAGGAGGGCTCCACGGTCCATCTCGTACGAGCGGGCACGGAGCCGGTGGAGATCTACCGGCACCGGGAGTCGGCCGGGGTGGGTGACCTCTCCCACGACGGCTCGCTGATCGCGATCGAGCACACCGAGCACGGCGACGCCATGCACTCGGCGCTGCGGGTGCTGCGGGCCGCCGACTCCTCGGTGGTGGCCGAGCTGGACGATTCCAAGGGCGGTACGGAGGAGCTGGGCCTGGCGGTGCTGGGCTTCGCGCCGGTGGACGGCGACACCCGGCTGCTCGTCGGCCACCAGCGGCGGGGGCGCTGGGAGCCGCTGCTGTGGGACGTCGCGACGGGCAAGGAGACCGATCTCCGGCTCGACCTGCCGGGCGACGTGTCGGCGGAGTGGTACGTGGACGGCACGGGCCTGCTGATCGTGCACAGCTTCGAGGCGCGCAGCGAGCTGTGGCGGTACGACATCGCGACCGGCGCGCTGGTGCGGGTGGAGACCCCGGCCGGTTCGGTGTCGGAGGCCACGGCCCGCCCGGACGGCAGCGTGGAGTATCTGTGGTCCTCGGCGGCACGGCCGCCGGTGGTGCGCTCGACGGACGGCGGCGTCGTCCTGGACCCTCCGGGCGCGAAGGCGCCCGGGTCGGTGCCGGTGGAGGACGTGTGGGTGGAGGGTCCCGGCGGCCGTATCCACGCGCTCGTGCAGCGGCCGACCGAGGGCGAGGGCCCGTTCCCGACGATCTTCGAGGTGCACGGCGGGCCTGCCTGGCACGACAGCGACGCCTTCGCCTCGGGCCCGGCGGCCTGGCTCGACCACGGCTACGCGGTGGTCCGGGTCAACTACCGGGGCTCGACGGGCTACGGCCGGGAGTGGACGGACGCGCTCAAGCACCGGGTCGGACTGATCGAGCTGGAGGACGTCGCCGCGGTGCGGGAGTGGGCGGTCGCCTCGGGTCTGGCCGACCCGGCGAAGCTGGTCCTGTCGGGCGGCTCGTGGGGCGGGTATCTGACGCTGCTCGGGCTCGGCACGCAGCCGGGCGCCTGGTCGGTCGGGCTCGCCGCCGTCCCGGTCGCGGACTACGTGACGGCGTACGAGGACGAGATGGAGGCCCTGAAGGCGCTGGACCGGACGCTGTTCGGCGGCTCGCCGGAGGAGGTGCCGGACCGGTTCCGGGTCTCGTCGCCGCTGACGTACGTGGACGAGGTGACGGCCCCGGTCTACATCTCGGCGGGTGTGAACGACCCGCGCTGCCCGATCCGGCAGATCGACAACTACGTCGACCGGCTGGCTGCCCGGGGCGCGGTGCACGAGGTGTACCGGTACGACGCGGGGCACGGCTCCCTGGTGGTGGAGGAACGGATCAAGCAGGTCCGCCTGGAGCTCGACTTCGCGGCGCGTCACCTGGGGACCCGGCCGGTCGGGGGGTGAGGCGGCTGCGTACCGTGGAGGGGTGTACCGGTTCCTGAAAACGCCCCGCTGGTGGGGGATCAACGTCTTCGTCCTGCTGGCG
Organism: Streptomyces sp. NPDC046712; assembly: GCF_040645695.1. Taxonomy (NCBI): domain Bacteria; kingdom Bacillati; phylum Actinomycetota; class Actinomycetes; order Kitasatosporales; family Streptomycetaceae; genus Streptomyces; species Streptomyces sp. NPDC046712. The sequence continues at coordinate 182,709 of NZ_JBEYYW010000013.1, forward strand.
ATCCCCTTCTGCCTGTTCATGGGGACCTGGCAGATGGGCAAGTTCGAGGACCGCGTCGACTCCCACCGGGAGGCGGAGCGGGCACCGGACCCGGGCGCGCTGAGGACCGAACCGCTGGACGAGCTGCTGCCGGTGGACAAGGAGACCTCGGGCCGGCACGCGGAGGCGAGCGGCCGGTACGGGGAGCAGTTCCTGGTGCCGGACCGTGAGCTGGACGGCCGCAGCGGCAGCTATGTGCTGACGATGCTGAAGACGGACGGCGGCAAGTCGCTGCCGGTGGTACGGGGCTGGCTGCCGGCCGGCGCGAAGGCGCCGGCCCCGCCGTCCGGCGAGGTCACCGTGGTGGGCGCCCTCCAGGCGTCCGAGAGCGCGGGGACCAAGGGTGTCCACTCGGCGGGCGGGCTCCCGGAGGGTCAGCTCGGCATGATCAGCGCGGGCTCCCTGGTGAACCTGGTGCCCGACGAGGTCTACGACGCGTGGGTCACGGTCGTGGACTCCCCCGCCGGGCTGACGCCGGTCCCGGCGGCCGCCGCGGCGGGCACGTCGCTGGACCTGAAGGCGTTCCAGAACCTCGGCTACACGGCGGAGTGGTTCGTCTTCGCGGGCTTCGTGCTCTTCATGTGGTTCCGCCTCCTGCGCCGCGAGGTGGAGGCCCAGCAGGACGAGGCGCTGGGCCTCTAGGGCCTGTCCGAGCCTCCAGGCTCAGCCGTCGGCCCTCCAGACTCGGCCGCCGAGACCCGTACGCCCGCGGCCGCCGGATCGCTGATCCGCCGGGCCGTTGATCCGCCGGACAGGCGCTAGGACGCGTCGAGCACGCCCGTGCGGTAGATCGTGCCCGCGCAGGCGTTCGGGATCGTCGTGGCCGCCTGCGGGGCGCCCGCCTCCGCGGTGTGGCTGACCGTGATGCTGCCGTCCGCCGGCGTCCCGTCCCTGACGAGCTGGGGTGCCGTGCCGTCGGTCGTGCCGCCGCCGGTGCCGGCTCCCGTGGACCCCGTCGACGTACCGTCGCCGTCCTTCGTCGGACTCGGGGTCGGGTTCGGGTCCGGGGTCGGGCTCGGGTCGGGGCCGGGGTCCGTGCCGGGGTCCGGCGAGGTGCCCGTGGTCGGGCAGGTCTCCGTGGGGACCCAGGCGAACTTCACCTCGTAGGCGTTGTCCGGCTGGAGGACCAGCGTGGGCGACTCCTGCGAGGGGTCGGGCAGTCCGCTCGCCGCGTCCCCGGCCGTGTGCGCGACGACCGAGATCCTGGACGGGTTCGCCGCCCCGAGCGCCTGGAAGCCGACACTGCCGTCGCCGGTCACCACGCAGTCCGTGCCGGAGACATTGGCGATGCGGAAGGTGCCGTAGACCTTGCCCTCGGCGTCGGGTCCGCCCGCCTGCACCGAGCTGACGGCCAGCTGCCCGGCCTCGCACGCCGGCGAGGAGCCCGCCGCCGGCTTCGAGCCGGTGCCCGTGCTCCCGTTCGCGGAGTCCTTGGCGTCGCCCGCGCCCGCGGCGGCGCCCTGGCTCGGAGCCGCGGTGCCGCTCGGCGTGCCGGTGCCCTTCCCGCCGCCCTCGACGCCGGTCTCGGAGCCGGTGCCGCCCTGGGCCTGCTCGCCGTGGCCGGCGTTCACGGCCTGGTCGGCGGTGATGCCGCCCGAGTTGGCGACGTGCACGAAGGCGGGGACGGAGGTGCCGATGAGCACCGCGGCCGCGGCGAAGCCGACGATGGCCTGGCGCTTGCGGGTGCGCCGCACGGGCACCGCCTGGCGCAGGTGGTCCAGCGCGCCCTCGGAGGGCTGGAGGTCCGCCACGGCGCCGTGGAGCAGTCGCCGCAGCGCCAGCTCGTCGCCCCCGAAGGCGTCTCCGAACGCGTCTCCGGAGGCGGCCTCAGAGGCGTCCCCGGAGGTGTCTCCGGCGAGCGGGGCGTCGCCCCCGGGACGGCCGTCGGGGGCCTTCTCGGTGCCGGGCGCGTCGTTCTCCGGCCCGTCGTTCACCATCTCGCGTTCCATGTCGTCGGGGCCCTCATGGTCGGGGCCCTTGCCGTGCGAGCTCATGCCGCCGGAACTCATGTGTTCGGAGCTCATGCCGTCGCCTCCATCGCGACGCGCAGCGCCGCGATGCCACGCGAGCCGTACGCCTTCACCGACCCCAGGGATATGCCGAGCGTCTCGGCGACCTGTGCCTCCGTCATGTCCGCGAAGTACCGCAGCACGAGCACCTCGCGCTGCCGCCGCTGCAGCCCGCGCATCGCCTTGATGAGCGCGTCCCGCTCCAGCTGGTCGTACGCGCCCTCCTCCGCGCTCGCCATGTCCGGCATCGGCTTGGACAGGAGCTTGAGTCCGAGGATGCGGCGGCGCAGGGCAGAACGGGACAGGTTGACGACCGTCTGCCGCAGATAGGCCAGCGTCTTCTCGGGGTCCCGGACCCGGTTGCGGGCGGAGTGGACGCGGATGAACGCCTCCTGGACCACGTCCTCGCAGGAGGCCGTGTCGTCGAGGAGGAGCGCGGCGAGGCCGAGGAGCGAGCGGTAGTGCGCCCGGTAGGTCTCGGTCAGGTGATCGACGGTGGTGCCCGCGGCCACGATGCCTTCAGCGCTCTCGCGCGGTGCGGGGATGCCGACCACCCCGGCCGTCCGGGTTCTGGTGGGCACGGGAGCGATCACCGGCATGCCGCCGGCCGGACGCGGACGCCTGAGCGGGCGCACCATGGTGCCGCGTACGGGGACCGCGATCGCGCCCCGGGGCGGGACGACCGCCGTGCCCCGTACGGGGACGACCGCCGTGCCGCGGAGCGGGACGACCGCTGCGATGTCGAGTACCTCTGCCACGCCTGTTGGACACACTTCCCCCCGTCAGGGTTGTACGAGTACGCCACCGTTTTTGACGGTGAACCAATTGTCATCATGCGTACCCGATCTTCCCCTGTGCCCCGTTTCAACGGCGCCTCAGCGACGCACCACCAGCGCGCACGCAGAGACGCCTCCCACCCAACTACCGGTTGCAGCAAGAGGTAAGAGCATCGTCGAACATGGCGTCACCCCAGTTCAAGGGGCATCCGCCGCCGACTTGCTCACAAGACGTTCACAGACCTCACAAAGCTGAGCGGTCGGAGGTCGCCGATTTCCGGACGCTCCGGGAGGTCAGGGACGCTCGTGATCATCCAGGTGGTCTGCACCAATCGGACGCTCCGGGCGAATGATCGACTCCGCGATCTGTACGGCGTTCAGCGCCGCGCCCTTGCGCAGGTTGTCGCCGCAGACGAAGAACTCGAGCGCCCGCTCGTCGTCCATCGAGCGACGCACCCGCCCCACCCAGACCGGATCCGTTCCCACGACGTCGGCCGGCGTGGGGAAGTCGCCCGAGGCCGGATCGTCGTAGAGCACCACACCCGGCGAGGTCGCCAGGATCTCGTGCGCCCGCGCGACGCTCACCGGGTGCTCGAACCGCGCGTGGACGGAGACGGAGTGCGCGGTGACGACCGGGACGCGCACACAGGTGGCGGCGACCGGGAGCCCGGGAAGGCCGAGGATCTTGCGCGTCTCCTCGCGGATGCGCAGCTCCTCGGAGGACCAGCCGTCCTCCGCCAAGGCCCCGGACCACGGCACCACGTTGAGCGCGACCGGCCCGGGGAAGGGCCCGGTGTCGTCACCGACGGCCCGCCGTACGTCGCCGGGATGGTTGCCGAGCTCGGTCCCGGCCACCAGCGACAGCTGCTCGCGCAGGGCGGCGACGCCCGCCTGCCCGCCCCCGCTCGCGGCCTGCTGGGCGGTCACCACCAGCTCACCGACCCCGAACTCCGCGTGCAGGGCGCCCACGGCGACGATCAGCGCCAGCGTGGAGCAGCCCGGGCTCGCGACGATGCCCCGCGGCCGTACCCGTACGGCGTGGGGGTTGATCTCCGGGACCACCAGCGGCACGTCCGGGTCCGCCCGGAACGCCACGGAGGTGTCCACGACGACCGCGCCCTTGGCGACGGCGATCGGCGCCCACTGCGCCGCGACCTCCTCGGGCGCGAGGAAGAGGGCGAGGTCGACGCCCTCCAGGACGTCCTCGCTCAGCGCGAGGACCTCGGTCTCCTCCCCGCGCACGGCCAGCTTGCGGCCGGCCGAGCGCGGAGAGGCCAAGAGTCGGATCTCGCCCCAGACGTCGGCGTGCTGCGAGAGGAGCTGGAGCATCACCGCACCGACGGCTCCGGTCGCTCCCACGACCGCGAGCGTCGGCTTGCGGCTCGGGCGATTCACCGGTTCGTCACCGAGTCACCGGCCGGTGCCGCCGTAGACGACGGCCTCGTCGGAGTCGCTGTCCAGACCGAAGGCGGTGTGGACGGCGCGCACGGCCTCGTTCACATCGTCCTCGCGGGTGACGACCGAGATGCGGATCTCGGAGGTCGAGATCAGCTCGATGTTCACCCCGGCGTCGGACAGCGCCTGGAAGAAGGAGGCGGTGACGCCCGGGTTCGTCTTCATACCCGCGCCGACCAGGGAGATCTTGCCGATCTGGTCGTCGTAGCGCAGCGAGTCGAACCCGATCGCGGCCTTCGCCTTGTCCAGGGCGTCCATGGCCTTGCGGCCCTCGGCCTTGGGGAGGGTGAAGGAGATGTCCGTCAGGCCGGTGGAGGCCGCGGACACGTTCTGCACGATCATGTCGATGTTGATCTCGGCGTCCGCGACGGCCCGGAAGATGGCCGCGGCCTCGCCCGGCTTGTCCGGCACGCCGACGACGGTGATCTTCGCCTCGGAGGTGTCGTGGGCGACGCCCGAGATGATGGCCTGCTCCACCTTGCGGTCCCCTTGCGGCTCGTTGCTGACCCAGGTGCCCTGCAGCCCCGAGAAGGACGAGCGGACGTGGATCGGGATGTTGTAACGGCGTGCGTACTCGACGCACCGGTGCAGCAGCACCTTGGAGCCGGAGGCGGCAAGCTCCAGCATGTCCTCGAAGGAGATCCAGTCGATCTTCTTCGCCTTCTTCACCACGCGCGGGTCGGCCGTGAACACACCGTCGACGTCGGTGTAGATCTCGCAGACCTCGGCGTCCAGCGCGGCGGCCAGCGCCACGGCGGTGGTGTCGGACCCACCGCGCCCCAGCGTGGTGATGTCCTTCTTGTCCTGGGACACACCCTGGAAGCCGGCCACGATCGCGATGTTGCCCTCGTCGAGGGCGGTACGGATCCGGCCCGGCGTGACATCGATGATGCGCGCTTTGTTGTGGACCGAGTCGGTGATGACACCGGCCTGGCTGCCCGTGAACGACTGGGCCTCGTGGCCCAGGTTTTTGATCGCCATGGCCAGCAGGGCCATGGAGATCCGCTCTCCGGCGGTCAGCAGCATGTCGAACTCACGCCCGGCAGGGATCGGGGATACCTGCTCGGCGAGATCGATCAACTCGTCCGTCGTGTCGCCCATCGCGGAAACCACGACGACCACCTGGTGGCCGTTCTTCTTGGCATCCACGATCCGCTTGGCGACGCGCTTGATGCCTTCGGCATCGGCAACGGAGGAGCCTCCGTACTTCTGCACGACAAGGCCCACGTGCGCTCCTCGCTCAGTCTCTGCCGCAGTCATTACTGCGGTCGGCTCAGTTTAACGAGCGACCCGGAATCGCCGACGCTATATCACATCCTGAGATGTCCCGCTCAGGAAGTGATCTAGGCCGGGGGCCCGGGCCGCCCGTGGGAGACCCCCTGCCCGGCTCGGCCGGGGGTAGGCCGAGGTGTGGGCGGGCTCACAGACAGGGGGGCCGCTCAGGGGCCCTTCAGGCCGTGGGCGGGAGTACGTGCCAGAGGTGGAGGGTGAACGGATGGTCGTCCCCCAGGAACCGCAGGCTGTCGTCCACGATCCGCTCGAACTCCGCCACGGCCCGCTCGCCCTGCCCGACCGCCTCGTACAGCCTGACCAGGTTGAGCCGGGAGGTGAGCGTCTCGGGGTGGCCGGGGCCGAGCAGCCCCGTGCGCTCGCCCAGCGTCCGCTCCTGCAGCGCGATCGCCTGCTCCAGGCGCCCCGCCTCCTGGTACGCGACCCCCAGGTTGCTCCGTACCCGCAGGGTGTCCCGGTGGACGGGCCCGAGGAGTCGTTCGAGTCCGGCCAGCGCGCCTTCCAGGAGCGCCACCGCGCCGTCCTTGTCCCCCAGGTGGCGCCAGGTGACCGCGAGCCGCCCCCGGGCGAGATGCGTCTCGGGCCGGTCCTCGCCGAGCACCCGCTCCAGATCGGCGACGACCCACGCCTGGAGCGAGACCGACGCCTCCAGATCCCCCTCGACGGCCCAGCACTCGGCGATGCCCTCACGGCTGCCGGCCGTCTCCGGGTGGTCCTCGCCGAGCACCCGGGCCCGGCAGGCGACGGCCCGCTCGAACCAGCGCGCCGCCCGCCCCGTGTCGCTGTGCTCCTTCAGGAACCAGGCCGCCCGGTCCAGCAGGGCGGCCGTGCGCGCGGTGTCCGCCGACTCGTCGGTGTGCTGGAGGTACGTCTCGACGTGCGGGAGCAGCTCACGCCACACGCCCCATTCCGCCACGCCCCCGGCGCCGCCCGTCGGCGCGGCGGACTCCAGCGTCTCCTCCGCGAGCACACGGGCCGCCTCGATGTCCTCCGCCCGCCGGTGCGGATCGCTCTCGTCCGCCGTGCGCGCGACGGCCTGCACGAGCCGGTGTACGGACACGGCGCCGTCCTCGTGGAGCGTCACCATGCTGTGCGCCGCGAGCCGGCCGACCGCGCGCCGCACCGACAGCGCGGATGCGAGCCGTTCCAGCAGGTGGCGGGGTATCCGGTCGGGCCCCCACCACGCGAGGACGCGCAGGATCGTCCCGGTGAGCGGATCGGCGGCCGCCAGCCGGTCCAGGGTCAGCCGCCAGGTCCAGGCGACCGCCTGCCCGCCGTCGGGGCCGTGCTCGATCGGCATCTCGTACAACTCGCCCGGATACCGGCGCAATTGGTCCAGATACTCGCCCGGGGTCGTACGGGTCTCGGCGCAATAGGCCGCCGCCTGGGCCACCGCGAGCGGCAGTTGACCCAAGGTCGCGCACAGGATCCGGACCTGGTCCATGTCCCGCGGACCGAGGTGGGGGACGATCCGCGTGAACATCTCGGACGACTCCTCGCGCTCCGGGACCTTCAGCGCCATGTCCTCCGCGAGCCCGTACCAGCCGCCCGACTGCCGGGTCGTGATCAGGATCCGTCCCCGGACGAGCCGTGCGAGGAGCGGTTCGACGTCGGCCGCTTCGGTGACGTTGTCGAGGACGAGCAGCCAGCCGTCGTGGGCGGCCAGCCACTGCACGGCACGCTCCCGCAACGCCTCCTGAGGGAGTACGTCGATCAGCGCGGGCTGCATGGAGCCGGCGAGGGCGGCGAGACCGGCGTCGAGGTCGGCCCGCGTCTCGGCGGTGATCCACCAGACGGGGTTGTGGTCGCCGGTACGCAGGGACGCCCAGCGGGCGGCGAGCGTCGACTTGCCGACACCGCCGAGCCCGCACACGGCCACGACACGGTGGCCCGCGGCTTCGAACTTCTCGTCCAGCCACTGGATTTCGCGCGCACGCCCGACGAAATCGGCGGCCCGCCTCGGCACGTTGACGAGCGCGTCGGGGCACCGCGCCGGCGCCAGGGCCTCCGGCGGCAGCAGGACCGCCCGCTCGACCTGGGTGACGTAGTCCCCGGTCGTGACCCGCCCGATGTTCCCGCCGGCCGCGACCGAGCGCTCCCCGGCGGCTTCGATGCCGCTCACGCGTCGCCCGTCGACACGCTTCCGATGTCACCACCGGCGGCGACGGACCGGTCGCCGGACGCGGTGACGGGCCCCGCGGACGGCGTCGAGGACCCCGGCATGGTGGGCTGCGCAAGCGCCTGCGCCCCGTTCCCGGTCGCGACGGCCCCGATGTTCCCGCCTGCGGCCACCGACCGCTCGCCGGAGGCGGTCACCCCGCCACCGGTGCGCGCCCAGAGCGAGAGCCCGAGCCCTGCGGCGGCCAGCACGGCCCCGACCACGCTCGCGATCTGATCGGCCTTCCCGAGGTCGGCGACGGCCACGATCACCAGCGCGGCGACTCCGGCCACCCCGACGCCAACACCGGTCCACAGCAACGCTTTTGACTGCCCTTGACCCGCCATGAACCCATGATGACAGGGCGAGACACCCCGGGGACGGACGGGCCGCGGCTACTTCTTCAGCGTGCCCAGACCCAGCGGGCCCGCGATCTCCTCCGCCATGACCCGGCCCGCCTCCTCCGCGAGGTCGTCCTCCGTCAGGTCCTCGTCCGTGTCGAGGCCGTCCAGGGCCGCAAGCGGCTGGTCGAGCCGGACGTGGGCGACGAGGGACTGCAGCGCCCGCAGGGTCGCCGAGGCCGTCGGGCCCCAGTTGGAGAAGTAGGAGAACTGCCACCACCACAGCGCCTCGCTCGTCCGGCCCGCACGGTAGTGGGCCAGACCGTGGCGCAGGTCGGTGACGATGTCGGCGAGGTTGTCGGAGATCCGGGCCGGGACGGGCGCCTTGCGGGGCTCGTACGGGTCGAAGACCTCAGAGAAGACGTCCACCGGGTCCAGCATCACGGCGAAGCGCTCGCGCAGGTCGTCGACGTCCGGCTCCGGACCCGTGTCGGGCTCGTAGCGCTCGTCCGGGACGATGTCCTCGTGCGCGCCCAGCCGGCCGCCGGCCAGCAGCAGCTGGGAGATCTCCAGGAGCAGGAAGGGCACCGCGCTGTCGGGTTCGTCCCCCTTGGCCACTTCCGTCGTGGCCACGATGAAGGACTCGATCGAGTCGGCGATCTGGACCGCGAAGTCGTCCGGATCCTGCGTGATCGCGTGGAGTGTGGCGTCAGACATCGCGGGTGCCTCCTTCGGGCGCGGCCGGCGCGCAGACCCTGTCGTCATACATCTAGCAGTCGCCGCCCCTCGAAGGCACGCCCCAGGGTGACCTCGTCGGCGTACTCCAGATCGCCGCCGACCGGCAGCCCGCTCGCCAGCCGTGTGACCTTGAGCCCCATGGGCTTGATCATCCGCGCCAGGTACGTCGCGGTGGCCTCGCCCTCCAGGTTCGGGTCGGTCGCCAGGATCAGCTCCGTGACCGTGCCGTCCGCGAGCCGCGCGAGCAGCTCACGGATGCGCAGGTCGTCCGGGCCGACGCCCTCGATCGGGCTGATTGCGCCGCCGAGCACGTGGTAGCGCCCGCGGAACTCGCGCGTCCGCTCGATCGCCACGACGTCCTTCGGCTCCTCGACCACGCAGATGACCGACTGGTCCCGGCGCGGGTCGCGGCAGATGTTGCACTGCTCCTGCTGCGCCACGTTGCCGCAGACCGCGCAGAACCGAACCTTCTCCTTGACCTCCAGGAGCGCGTGCGCGAGACGGCGTACGTCGGTCGGCTCGGCCTGGAGGATGTGGAAGGCGATCCGCTGCGCGCTCTTGGGACCGACGCCGGGCAGCCTGCCCAGTTCGTCGATGAGGTCCTGAACCACGCCTTCGTACAACGGAACGCCCTTCTCAAAGGTGCTTGATTCTTACGGTAGTGGCTGCCGGGGCGCCTTAGAAGCCCGGGCGCGGGAAGCGGCTCGGAAGCGGCCGGGGAAGCGGCTCAGAAGCCGAGGCCGGGCATGCCGCCCAGGCCCTGGGCCAGCGGGCCCAGCTTGGCCTGCTGGAGCTGCTGCGCGTTGTCGTTGGCCGCCTGGACGGCGGCCACGATCAGGTCGGCCAGCGTCTCGGTGTCCTCCGGGTCGACGGCCTTGGGATCGATCACCAGGCCGCGCAGCTCGCCGGAGCCGGTGACCGTCGCCGTCACCAGACCACCGCCCGCCTGACCCTCGACCTCGGTCGCGGCGAGCTCCTCCTGGGCGCGCGCGAGATCCTGCTGCATCTTCTGGGCCTGCTGGAGGAGCTGCTGCATGTTGGGCTGGCCACCACCGGGAATCACGGTCACTCCTGATGTTCGTATGTCGGTAAGCCGAGCCTACGTGGTCCATGCCCGGCCTGCCGCCACAACTCTTTCGAGTGAGAAACTGCGGGCTCCTCTACCTGATCAAGACCCCCTTGCGGGCGGAAATCCCGGGATTCCGGGCCCACAGCCCACCATTCGGCGGTAGGAAGGGCAGGCACCACGTGCACCGCATGTCACAGAAGGACACGAGCGCTGAGCTGAACAGAGGAGTGCCCCGGTGAGCCAGCAGCCGGAGATGCAGCCGCAGCCGGGGAATCCCGCAGGTCCGGCCGCGAACCGCGATCTGACCGGGACGCCGTTCCCCCTCGGCGACTGGGGCGAGCCCGCGGAGCGTCTGGACGAGCTCTACCGCTGGGTCGAGTCCAACGCGTTGCGCACGGCGGAGTGGTACCTGTCCGACCGGGTCTGGAAGCGCCGCTGCGCCCGGGCCCTGCGGGTCGGCACGGCGCTGGGCGTCATCGCCGGCGCGGCGCTGCCGCTGCTCGACCTCACCGCTGTCGCGGCGGACGGGGCGGCGGGCTGGGGGTATCTGTCGCTGCTGCTCGGCGCGGCCTGCATGGCCTGCGACCGGTACTTCGGGCTGACCTCGGGCTGGATAAGGGACGTGGCGACGGCCCAGGCGGTGCAGCGCAGACTCCAGGCCCTCCAGTTCGACTGGGCGTCGGAGAGCGTACGGGAGGTCCTCGGGCCCACGGAGGGGACCGCGAGCGAGGCGGCGGAGCGCTGCCTCGGGGTGCTCCGGCGGTTCTCGGAGGACGTGACGGAGCTCGTACGGGCGGAGACGGCGGACTGGATGGTCGAGTTCCGCTCGGGCCCCGCGCCGCTGGCGCTCCAGTCGGTGGGCGTGACTCCGGCCCGCCCGGAGGGGACGCACCCCTCGGCCCGCTTTCCGCTCCCGCCGGGCACCCGCCCCAACATGCCGCGGCAGCGGCCGCCGGAGCCCCGCTGAGCAGGGCGCCCCTTGGTGAGGGGCGCCCTGCTCCGTCGGACGAGGGCCGGGCTCAGCTCAGGATGATCATCGAGCCCTGTCCGAGGCTCCGTGTCGCCGCCGCGTGCAGTCCGAGCCACACATGGCGTTCGCGCGCGAACGGATTGTCGTCGTACGCGATCGGCACCGCGGGCTCCTCCAGCGAGGTCGGCCGTTCCGGCGGGAGCGGGGCGGCCGGCGGGTTGGCCGGGTCGATCCCGATCGCGGGGGCGACGAACTCAAGCTCCCGCAGCAGGCCGTGCGAGGACCCCAGCGGTCCGCCGCCCTCCAGGAGCTCGTCGTTGGAGAGCGGGGCCGGGAAGTCCACGGGGACGTACGCGCCGGCGTGGTCGTAGTGCCAGACCAGGTGGGACTGTTGCGCGGTCGCCTCGAACATCTCGAGGAGCTGCTCGTAGTCCCCGCCGAGCTCGTCGACCGGTTCGACGGCGAGGCCGCACATCAGCAGCAGATAGGCGCGGCGGAGGAAGTGCAGGGCCTCGTAGTCGAATCCGGCGACGGGCGCCACGTCGCCCGAGAGCCCCGGCATGTAGGCGAAGACGGGGACGGTCGGCAGACCGGACGCGGTCAGGGCCTTGTCGTAGGCGGCGATCTCTTCGGCGAAGGGATTGTCGGGGCTGTGGCACAGCACGTCGACAAGAGGGACCAGCCACAGGTCACAGGCCAAGGGGGGCTCTCTCTCCGTCAGTTGCAGGGACGGCCAGGGTAGTCGGCGCGGTCCGCGCCGCACACCCGCTGGGGACCTGCCCCGGGACACCCCACGCCAACCCGTCAGCCCGACAGCCGCTCCAGGCGGTCCGCCCACTCCAGGGACTGGGTGTTGTACGCCCGGACGACCGCGACCGCCGCCTCCGCGTCCCCGAGAGTCAGGGCGTCGACAAGGTCCACGTGCCCGCTCCACAGCCAGCCGAGGATGTCCCGGTCCGAGCGCAGATACGGCACGGAGAACACCCACGCCTGGACCCGCAGCCGGTGCAGGAAGTCGGCGATGTAGTCGTTGTTGGAGACCAGGCGTGCCAGCTCGCGCCAGTAGCGGATGTCGTACCCGATGAGGATGTCGAGGTCCCCGGCACGGGCCGCCCGCGCCGCCGCCTCGCCCCGGCGCCGTACGGAGACGAGCGCGACCCCGCGGCCGACGTCGGGCCCGACGGGATGGGCGACGGGGTCGTGGCGGCGGAAGATGCCGTCCACGACGAGCATCCGGGCCTCGACCATGCCGCGGTAGTCGTCGATCGTGAACTCGTGCACCCGGAAACCGCGGTGCTGGTCGGAGTCGAGGAGCCCCTGCGCGGAGAGGTCGACGAGGGCTTCCCGCACGGGCGTCGCCGACACCCCGTACTGCTCGGCTATCTGCTTGACGGTGAATTCCTCACCGGGCTGCAAACGCCCAGCGAGCACTTCGTCACGGAGCGCGTCCGCGATCTGCCGCCGCAGAGTATTGCGGGTGACAGCTCCGCTCGCGGGCATCTGGTCGGCCCCCTCCGTCCGGCTTCGGACACCCTAGACCAGACGGAGGGAAGGCTCCGTGACGCCGGTTACGCGGCGTTTGCGCGACGCGGTGCCGCGCTACGCGGTGTGCTCGTCGGCCACGCTCAGCGCCGCGTCGAGGGCGGCGAGGCCCTCCTTGGCCTCGGCCTCGGAGACGTTGCAGGCGGGGACGGCGTGGGTGCGGTTCATGTTGATGAAGGGCCACAGGCCGTGCTTCTTGGCCGCCGCGCCGAAGGCCGCCATGGGGGCGTTGGCCTCGCCCGCCGCGTTGTACGGGACGAGCGGCTCGCGCGTCTCCTTGTTCTTGACGAGGTCGAGCGCCCAGAACGTACCCATGCCGCGCACCTCGCCGACCGACGGGTGACGCTCGGCGAGCTCGCGCAGACCGGGGCCGAGGACGGTCTCGCCGATGTGGGCGGAGTGCTGGACGACCTTCTCGTCCTCCATGACCTGGATGGTGGCCACGGCGGCGGCGCAGGCGAGCGGGTGACCGGAGTAGGTCAGTCCGCCCGGGTAGGGCCGCTTGTCGAAGGTCGCGGCGATCTCGGCGGAGATCGCGACACCGCCGAGGGGGACGTAACCGGAGTTCACGCCCTTGGCGAAGGTCATCAGGTCGGGCACGACGTCGAAGTGCTCGGCGGCGAACCACTTGCCGGTCCGGCCGAAGCCGGCCATGACCTCGTCGAGGACGAAGACGATGCCGTACTTGTCGCAGATCTCGCGGACGCCGGCGAGGTAGCCGGGCGGCGGGGTCATGATGCCGGCGGTGCCGGGGACGGTCTCCAGGATGATCGCGGCGATGGTGGCCGGGCCCTCGAAGGCGATGGTGTCCTCGAGGTGCGCGAGGGCGCGCTCGCACTCCTGCTGCTCGTTCTCGGCGTAGAACGGCGAGCGGTAGAGGAACGGCGCCCAGAAGCGCACGACGCCCGCGGAGCCGGTGTCGGAGGCCCAGCGGCGCGGGTCGCCGGTGAGGTTGATCGCGGTGGAGGTGGCGCCGTGGTACGAGCGGAAGGCGGAGAGCACCTTGTGGCGGCCCGTGTGCAGACGGGCCATCCGGACGGCGTTCTCGACGGCCTCGGCACCGCCGTTGGTGAAGAAGATCTTGTCCAGGTCACCGGGGGTGCGCTCGGCGATGAGGCGTGCGGCCTCGGAGCGTACGTCGATGGCGAAGGCGGGCGCGAAGGTGGTGAGCTTCGCGGCCTGCTCCTGGATGGCGGCGACCACACGGGGGTGCTGGTAGCCGATGTTGGTGTAGACGAGGCCGCTGGTGAAGTCGAGGTAGCGGTTGCCGTCGTAGTCCCAGAAGTACGAACCCTCGGCACCGGCGACGGCGAGCGGGTCGATCAGGCCCTGTGCGGACCAGGAGTGGAACACGTGCGCGCGGTCGGCGGCCTTCACGGCAGCGCCGGCCTGGGGATCGGGTACGACATGAGGGGTCATGCGGCCAGGGTAAGTACGCGCAGGTCGGAGCGGCCATGACCATCTTGTCCACCGAGACCGTGACGGACCCGACACGTTGCCGCGCCTGCGTCGTGCCCCCACCCCGAGCCTCCGGCACGCTTGACAGCATCCTGTCGTCATGACAGCCTTCTGTCATACAAGGAACGGCACCGACACACGCAGGAGGCCCCGAAATGCCCCGCACCGTCCACCTCGCCGTCTACGACACCCTCGCCGACTGGGAGACGGGCCACGCCACCGCCTGGCTCGCCCGCTCCGGCTTCACGGTCAAGACCGTCGGCCCGGTCGCAGACAAGCCCGTCACCACCATCGGCGGCATGCGGATCGTCCCCGACCTCTCCCTCGCGGACCTCCGCCCCGAGGACAGCGCGCTGCTGATCCTTCCGGGCGGCGACCTCTGGGACACCGGCGACGACCTCGCCCCCTTCGCCGCCGCGGCCCGCCGCTTCCTCGACGCGGGCGTCCCCGTCGCCGCCATCTGCGGCGCCACGGCCGGGCTGGCCCGCGAGGGCCTCCTGGACGACCGCCCGCACACCAGCGCCGTCTCGTTCTACCTGGCCGCGACCGGCTACAAGGGCGGCGAGCACTACGTCGACACCGACGCCGTCACCGACGGCGACCTGATCACGGCCGGCCCGACCGAGCCGGTCGCCTTCGCCCGAGAGGTCCTCGGGAGAATGGGCGCCTTCGAGGGCGCCAAGCTCGACGCCTGGTACCGCCTCTTCCACGACTCGGACCCGGCGGCGTACGAAGAACTCAACTCATGAGCCGGGAGCAACAGGACGCCCTCTCCCGCACCGCCCTCGGCGTCTTCCGCCTGAACGGCCAGTTCCTCGCCGTGTCCGAGCGGCTGGCCGAGCCGGCGGGCCTCACCGCCGCCTGGTGGCAGGTCCTCGGCGCCGTCCTGCCCGAGCCGCTCCCGGTCGCCGGGATCGCCCGGGTCATGGGCATCACCCGCCAGAGCGTCCAGCGGATCGCGGACCTCCTGGTGGCCCAGGGCCTCGCGGCGTACGAGCCGAACCCGGCCCACCGCCGCGCCAAACTCCTCACCCCGACCCCCGAGGGCCGCAGCGCGATCCAGCGCATCGACCCCGGCCACGCGGAACTGGCGGCGCGCCTGACGCGGGAGCTGGGGGGCCTGGAGGCGTTCGAGGAGACGGTACGGGTCCTGGAACGGCTCTCCAGAGCGCTGGAGGCCGTGGACACCGCGGAGACCAGGGAGGCCGTGGACACCGCGGAGACCAGGGAGAGCGGAGGAGCCCCGAGGGAACGCTGACGGGGCTCCCTCCCCGGAACTACGACCCGCCGCCCAGGGACCCCGACACGTACTCCATCGCCCGGGTGAACTCGGGGTCCGTCATCCGACGGCCCATCTCCTCCTCGTCGACGTCCTCGATGTGGGTCTGGATCCACCACAGGTTCCCGAACGGATCGCGGACCCGGCCGACCTTGTCGCCGAAGAAGAGGTGGGTCACCTCAGTGACCGATGTACCGCCCGCCTCGACGGCCTGCCGGTGCACGGCCTCCGCGTCCTCCACGTACAGCCGGATGAACGCGGGCGTCGCGTCCCAGCCCTGCGGGCTGTCGAACGCCATCAGCCGGCCGTTCCCGATCCGGAGCTCGGCGTGGCCGATCCTCCCGTCCTCCATGACGAATCGCCCCAGGTCCTCGGCCCCGAAGGCACGCTCCAGGTAGTCGATGAGCCCGGCGGTGTCGTGGCCGATGATCCACGGGGTGACGCTGGTGTACCCCTCGGGAATCGGCTGGACCTGCCCCTGACGCTGTCCCTGCGTGTTCTCGCTCATGCCCCGAAGGTAGGACGCAACGAGGTCGAATCCTGTCCTCTTGCGAGCATCTCCGTCACCGCACTCCTCAGGAGCAGCGGATGGACGAACCTCCCCGCCCCGGTCGGCGGAAACCGCCAGGCCAGCGGCCACGTCCGCCCCGTCAACGCCGGTACTGGTACGTAACTCACATGGGCGGGCCCGCCATTGAGCCGGGTCACACCGCGCGGCCAGGAACGGCGGGCGGTCGTGCCCGCCGGGACGAGGAAGTAGACACCCTGCCGCCCGTTCGCCTCGGTGACGACGGGCCCGGGATCGCCGGCGGTCAGCCGCCCCATCCAGTCGGCGAGCCGACGACCGTCGGCACCGTCGACGCGTACGGCGTCGAATTGCACGCCGGCCTTGCGGAGTTGGAATCCGGAAACTGGAATCCAATCCAGGTTTACCTGTCGATTCTCTGCATTCACAACGACATGTTCCCGCGTCGCAGCTAGCGTTTTCCACGACTGAGGAGGGCGCGTCGGCAACCCCTTGACCTGCGCCAACGCACCTTGTGGGCAGTCGAATTCGGCGGGGAACAGTTGAGACCGGTTGAGATCGGTTGAGTCCGAATGGGGATCGCGATGGCGCGAGCGGAGAACAAGGAATCGGCGGGCCCTGCGGCGCGTATGGCGGCAGCGGTGGCGAAGAGAATGCGCGTGAAGAAAGGACTGACGCAGGACCAGCTGGGGGCGCGCATGGGTTACACCGGCGCGGCGGTGAGCGCGATGGAGACCCTTTCGCAACCGGTGAGCGACGAGATGCTGGTGAAGCTGGAGGAGGTACTGGGGGAAGGCACGGGCATCTTCGAGGAGATGCGGGAGCTGGTACGGCTGGAGAAGCTGCCGCAGAAGTTCAGGGATTACGCGCCGATCGAGCAGAGGGCGGTCGGCCTGTGCCTGTACGCGCACCACGTGGTGCACGGCCTCTTCCAAACGGAGGCGTACGCCCAAGCGCTGATCGCGGGCGGGCATCCGGTACCCATCCCCGAGCGAGTGACGGAGCTGGTCGACATGCGCATGGCCCGCAAAGTGCTGTTCGACCGGCAGCCGCCGTGCCTGATCGAGCTGGTCCTCGACGAGTCGGTCCTGAGGCGCCCTTTCGGCAGCGAGGAGATCATGCGGGAGCAGCTGCTTTACCTGGCAGGGCGCGCTCGCAGGCGGAATGTGTACCTCCAGGTGCTACCGCTCGACGCCGGTCTCTGCGGCGAGTACGCAGGCGACCGGGGAGAGCTGAACCTGGTCGAAACCCCGGAACACGACCGCCTCGCCTACCTGGACGTACAGGACGAGAGCATGCTGATCAGCGACCCGGCAAAGGTGAGTACATACGCCCAGCGTTATGCGAAGATCCGGGCACAGGCCCTGGGCCCTCGCGAATCACTGGGCCTCATCGAGCGGTTGGCGGGAGAAGGAAGATGAGCAAGACCCTGCACTGGTTCAAGTCCAGTTACAGCGACAGCAGCGGCGGCAACTGCGTCGAAGTGGCCTTCGATCCCCGCGCCGGGACTTCCGTCCACCTCCGCGACTCCAAGGTCCCCGAAGGCCCCACCTTCGCCGTCACCCCCGCCACCTGGTCCGCGTTCCTCGCCTGGCGGGGCTGACACGCCGTACGGCGACACCGGGTGCCGGTGTCGCCGTACGGGACGGGCTCAGCAGTACAGGTTCGCGCCGGTCGGCACGCCGAGGATCTGCGTGAACTGCTGGTACTTGCTCACGCGGCTCTGGACCTGCGCCGGGTTCTTGCCGTCGCACTCCAGCGCGCCGTTGATCGAGCGGATCGTCTGGCCGAAGCCCGCGCCGTTGACCATGGCGTTGTGGCCGGTCATCGTGCCGGGTCCGTTCTGGGTGTTCCAGTACCAGAGGCCGGTCTTCCAGGCGATGGGCGCCTCGCGCTCGACGCGGTACGGGTTGTTGAGCAGGTCGATGCCGAGTGCGTCGCCCGCGGCCTTGTAGTTGAAGTTCCAGGACAGCTGGATGGGGCCGCGGCCGTAGTAGGCGGCCTGGCCGGCGGGGCAGCCGTAGGGCTGTCCGCTGTCGCAGTAGTGGGGGTAGTTGGCGGTGTTCTGCTCCACGATGTGGACCAGGCCGCCGGTCTCGTGGCTGACGTTGGCGAGGAAGGCGGCGGCCTCCTGCTTCTTCACGGTGTCGCTGCCCGTGTTGGCGAAGCCGGGGTAGGCGCTGAGGGCGGCCGTCAGACCGCTGTAGGTGTAGAAGGAGTTCCGGCTCGGGAACATCTGGTTGAACTGGGCCTCGGAGACGACGAATCCGGACGACGGGGGCGGGGTCGTACCGCCACCGCCGCAGGTGCCCTCGTCGCGCCAGACGTCGGCGGAGCCCGGGCGTTCGTTCTGGGTCCACCACTTGGCGTACCAGTTGTGGCCGTTGTACGAGGCGGTCATGCCGCCCGTGTACACGCTCCCGGAGTTCCAGGCGGTCACGCAGGCGGGTGCCGCGCCGGCCGTGGCCGTCGGGAGGAACACGGCCAGTCCGACGGCGGTACAGAGTGCGGACATGACAATGAGCAGACGTCGCAGCATGCGCTCGTCCTTCCGTGGGGGAAGGGCAAGCGAAGCGTCTTTGGTCTGGACCTGTCAAGGTCTAGACCAGCACTTGTGACAGTCGGCGTTCCTCCGCCTCTCAGCGGTTGGGCACACATCCCAACAGGCGTGTCAGTGGCTCTCGTTGCACCCCCGGCCAGGTGTGCGGACAGCAACGGGCCCGGGGCCAGGTGAGCAACACCTGGCCCCGGGCCGAGAGCCCGCGTCTCAGATCATCAGCACGATGCGGCCCGGGCGGTGCCCGGCCTCCGCCCTGCGGTGCGCCTCCGCGACCTCTTCCAGGGGCATGACATCGGCCACCCGGGTGATCAGCTCCCGCTCGTCCACCTTCTCCAGGATCTCCTTCAGCCGGGCGGCGTCCGGCCTGCCGAACACGGTCTGCACGCGGATGTCCCGTTCGGGCGTCGGCGTCAGGTCGACGGCGAGGGCGACGAAGGCCCCGCCGTCCTTCACGGCCGCGAGGGCGGGGGGACCGAAGAGGGCCCCGTCGAAGACACCGTCCACCCGTTCCGGGAAGAGTTCCAGCACCTTCGTGAGCACCTCCGGCAGCGGGCCGCGCGGGATGGAGTGCTCGGCACCGAGGACCTTCAGCTCGCGTTCGTCGCCCTCGTGCGCGACCGCCACCACCCGTAGTCCGGCCGCCGCCGCGAACTGGACCGCGAACCGGCCCACCACGCCGCTGGCGCCGGTGACGAGCACCGTCGCCCCCTCCGGGAGCGCGAGCCGGTCGAGGCCCTGCTGGGCGGTGATCGCGGCCAGGGGGACGGAGGCGGCCACGGTGAAGTCCACGTCGTCCGGAATCGGCGCCAGCCAGGCCGGGTCGACCTGGATGACCTCCGCGTACGTGCCGTGTCCCGACAGTTCCTCGAACCAGGGCACGAAACCGGCCACGCGGGTCCCGGCCGCCATGCCGGGCACCGGATCGAGGAGCTTGCCGGCGAAGTCCGTCCCGAGGACGAAGGGAGGCTTGAGACTGCCGACCGCATGGGCGTAATGGCCCGCACGGATCCGCAGATCCGCCTGGGTCACACCGGCGGCCTTCAGCCGCACCCGCACCCGTCCCGGGACGTCTCCGGCCTCGGGCTCGGGCCGACGGGCCATGCTCAGGACCTCAGGGCCACCGTAGGCGGTCACTTCGACGACACGCATGGGGTTCCTCTCCGACAGCCCCCTCGTGGCCATTACACCCACGGTCCTCACCCCCGGCAACAGATGCTCCGCCAACCCGTGCCCCGTTGAACGAAGCGAGAACTCCAGGTGGCCACCTGCGACCTCCCCCACAGAACCGCACACGCGTCCGTACCGTCTCGGGCGTGGACTGGCTTACCGCCGAGAACGTCATCGCCGTGGTCACCGCGCTCCTCGGTGTCCTCGTCTCCGCCGGTGTGGTCGCGTACGAGCGCTTCCTGCAGCGGGGCCGAAGGCTGGGCTACCGCGTGCAGCTCAACACGCCGCTCCGCGACGCGGACGAGACCGCCGGCGACCTGACCCTGCGGGACGGCGAGATCGGCGATGCCAACGGCTTCACGCTCGTGCTGCTCCGGATCGAGAACGACGGCCTCCGGGACATCAACCACAGCGACTACACGGAGGGGGACGACTCCGGAGGGCTGAAGATCACCTTCGGCAACAGGGAGGTACAGGCGGTCGTCGCCACGATCCTGCGGCGCTTCGAGCCGGTGAAGATCGACATGAGCGCGGGTCCCGGGCTGCGCAAGCACGAGACCTCCGTCCTCATCCCCAAGGTCTCGCTCGAGCGGAAGCAGTACTTCAAGCTGCTCGTCCTGCTCTCCGGCAATGTCCTCGAACGCGCGATCCGGATCACCGGCCTGCGTGAATCGGTCGAGGTCCACCTCAACAAGAGCATGAGCGTCGACGACCGGAGACCGACGTTCAGCCCCGCGGCCCGGAACATCACCCTGGTCCTCGCGGCATGCGTGGTCGCCCTCGCCACGATCATCGTCCGAAGCGAGGAGCCACCACCCATCGGGTGCGCCCGGGGCACACTCACGGTCACCGGCTCCACCGCGTTCGCCCCGGCCGTACGGGAGCTGGCGAAGAAGTACGAGAAAGACTGCGAGGGATCCACCATCGTGGTGGACGCGCACGGCTCGACCGCGGGCATACGGGCGCTGGCGGCGGCCGGCGCCACGAGCGGCAAGGGCTCCCCCGCCGTCGTGGCGCTCTCCGACGGGCGCAAGCCCGGCGGCTACCCACAGCTGCGCGAGAGCATGGTCGCCGTCTCCCTCTTCACCCTCGTCCTCAACGACGGGATACCGGTCACGAACCTCACCCTCGACCAGGTCCGCCGCCTGTACCAGGGCAGGATCACCAACTGGAACCAGATCCCCGGCGGGCCGGACCGTCCGGTCCTGCTGGTCAGCCGGGACGCCAACTCCGGAACCCGCGAGGTCTTCCAGCGCCGGGTCCTCGGCCGCAACGAGCCCGCGAACTCGTCCCTGGACTGCGTGACGAAGGACGACGTGTCGGCCCCGGTCGTACGCTGCGAACTCGACAGCACGGACCAGGTGCTGTCGACCGTCGCCAAGCTTCCGGGCGCCATCGGCTACACCGAACTCCGCTCCGGCAGCGGGCTGAAGGGCCTGCACCGGGTGGCCATCGACGGCCGGGTGCCGAACGTGGACGAGATCGGCGCGTCCACGTACCCGTACCGGGAGATCGAGTACGCCTACACCTGGGGTCAGCCCCCCGCCGACTCGCTGACCTCCAGTTTCCTCACCTACCTGAACCGGGGCAGCGGCCAGGACGTCATCCGCACCCACGGCCACCTGCCCTGCGCGACGCCCAAGGGCCTGCGGATCTGCGGCGACGGTTGAACGCACGTCTGGCATCCTCTTTCGACGTGGAGCCATTGAACCCGGAAGACCCGGTCAGCATCGGCCCGTTCCGTCTGCTCGGCCGGCTGGGGGTCGGCGGGATGGGCCGGGTGTTCCTGGCGCGCTCGGCGGGCGGCCGGACCGTCGCGGTGAAGGTCGTGCACGCCGAACTGGCCGCGCAGGACGAGTTCAGGCGGCGGTTCGCCCGCGAGGTCGCCGCCCTGGAGCGCGTCGGCGGCACGGGCACGACCCCGGTCCTCGGCTCCGACACGGCGGCCCAGGCTCCTTGGGTGGCCATCGGTTACGTACCGGGGCCGTCGCTCCGCACCGTGGTGGGCGACGAGTTCGGGCCGCTGCCGCCCGCGACCGTACGCGCGCTCGCGGCCGGGCTCGCGCGGGCGCTCACCCATGTGCACGCCGCCGGGCTCGTCCACCGCGATCTGAAGCCGTCCAACGTCCTGCTCACCGTGGACGGCCCGCAGATCATCGACTTCGGCATCGCCCGCGCCGTCGACACCATCACCGACGGAGGGCTGACCAGCACCGGCGCGGTGGTCGGCTCGCCCGGCTTCATGTCCCCCGAGCAGGTGCGCGGCGAGAAGCTGACCCCGGCCTCGGACATCTTCTGCCTCGGCTCGGTCCTCGCGTACGCGGCGACCGGCAACTCCCCGTTCGGTACGGCGGACAGCGGCGTCCACGCCACGATGTTCCGCATCGCGCACGACGAGCCCGACCTGACGGGCCTCGCGCCCGAACTCGCCGGTCTGGTGCGGGCCTGCCTCGGCAAGGACCCGGCGGCCCGGCCCTCGGCCGCCGAGCTGGTGGAGACGATCACGGTCGCCGACCCGTGGCTGCCCGCGGAGGTGCTGGCCCGCCTCGGGCGGCACGCCGCGCGGGTCCTGGAGGCCGAGGCGGAGGCGACGTCCACCGACGGCACCCCGGCCGGTCCCGGCGACCCCACACCCCCGCCCGCCCCGAAGGCGCCCGAGCGGCGGCGCACCGGCCTGATCGCCGCCGCCACGGCCCTCGTGGTCGCCGCGGCGGCCACCGCCACGTACGTCTTCTGGCCGGCCCCGGACAGGGGCATCGACGAGCAGAAGAACCGGGCCCGCGGGACCGGCAGCGTGGCACCCCGCCCGGCCGGGATCGTTCCCGCCGCCTTCCTCGGCGCCTGGGAGGGCGTACTGCGCGGCTCGGCCGACCACCCCCGCGAGACCGTCCGGATCGAGCTCACGCAGGGCGCGGCGAACGCGAAGGCTGCCACGTACGTCCAGGTGGCCGACGAGCACCTGTGCATGGGCCGGTCCCGGCTCGTCTCCGCCGACGAGGACAAGGTGGTCCTCGGTGAGTCCGACGTCACCACCAGCGTGCCGACCGGGCGCTGCACCGCCGCCGCCCACCAGACCCTCTCCCTGCGCTCCCCGGACGTCCTGGAGTGGACCTCGGGCGCGGCGAAGGCGACCTTCCGCAAGGCGCGAACGGGTACGGACATCGTCCCCGCGACGCTCGTCGGCACCTGGAAGATGAAGAACGACCCGCTGGTCTACGGCGAGAACGCCGACCGCTACACCGACGAGGTGACCATCACCCAGGGCCCCATCGGCGCCCCCGTCTTCCGCAACGTGCAGGTCTACCCCCGCCAGGACGACGAGGGCAACCTCACCGGGGACGCGGTCAGCTGCACCTGGACGGCTCTGCTGGCCGGCTCCGGCACCCCGCTGGTCATCGGCCCCGGAACCCCCGACCCGGACGCCTCTGACGCCGACTGCCACGAGAACGGCAACTCCGGCTATCTGACGGTCGTCCGCTCGGAGGGCAAGGAGCGGCTACTGGTCTTCCCCATGCTCGACGGTGAGCCGGGCGAGTACTACCGGCGCTAGGGCCTGTCCGACCCTGATCCGCCGGACAGGCCCTAGCCGCCGAGGAGTTGCAGGGCGGCGCGGGTGGCGTCGAGCAGGGGCTGGCCGATGTTCCCGGCCATCCCCGCCACGGCCTCGAGGACGTGGAGGGCACTGCGCCGGGCCTGCGGCTCGGCGTCGGAGCCCGGGGCGAGGGCGGGGAGCGCGCTGTCGAGGGAGCCCTGCGCCTCGGCCGGGATGCTGTCCCGCAACTCCGCGACGCGGTCGAGCACCCGCAGCAACGCCTGCTCCAGCGCCGGGGAACCGTGGTGGTGCACGATCCCCTGGTTGCCGTCGCCGTACATGTTCACCGCGTCGCCGAAGTAGTAGTTGTCGCCGCTCATGCGTTCGTGATCCCCACGTTGCCGCTGCCGTACATGTTCACGGCGTCGCCGAAGTAGTAGTTGCTGGGCCTGCTGATCATCACCTGTTCCACGTGCACGCGGAACTCGTTCTCGGGGTTCTCGATGGCGTCCGTGATGGTGCGCACGAGCCCGATCAGGTAACCGCGGTCCCGGCTGGTGACCACCGCCACCGACGGGCCGGAGGTCTCGACCGCAAGGACGAAGTGGGACCTGGCCAGCACCACGCTGAGCATGTCGCCGATGAAGTAGATCGCGCAGCACACGACGACGAACCACAGGAACGGGGTGAGGTCGCCCGAGTCACTGTCGTAGGAGTCGTAGGACGAGAAGGACCGCTCGTCCGTGAACGCGGCCAGCAGCAGCCCCACCAGAATCGTGACGGCGATCCGCTTCAGGAAGCGCACGAACGCCTCGCCACGGCGCGGAGTGAGCGTGAAGGTGTAGACGCGGGCGACGTTCTGCAGCGGATACGCCGCCCCGCCCACCCACAGCAACCGCTTGCTGACCTTGAGCTCGATCCCGCCCGAGATCCTCGGCGGCTCGGGCGGCGGCGGAGGTGTGGTCGGCGGTGGCGTCGACGGCGGTGGCGTGGACGGCGGTGGTGGCGTCTTCGGCTCTTCCATCTGTCCCCCTGTTCCGACGGTGCGCCAAGTGTGACGGGAGGAAGGGAAGTTGACGAGAGGGAATCAGGGCAGAGTGCGGGCCGCCGCAGCCCTGGCGTAGTCCTGGACGAGCCGCCGGGTGTCGTCCGCACGCCAGGCCAGGGCGAAGCGGCTAGGGGACACCCCGTCGACGGGCCGGACGACGACCCCGCCCCGGGTGAGCAGCGGCGCGTTGCCGGCCGCCACCAGGCAGATGCCGAGGCCGTCGACGAGGGCCTCGTACGTCTCGTCCGTACTGGCGATCTCCCCGCCGATCACCAGGGGCCGGCCGTCGCGGGCGTCCAGCGCCAGCCAGTGGTCGCGCAGGTCGGGCGTGGTGGCGGGCAGGGCGAGGAACGGCTCGTCGAGCAGTTCGGCGAAGCGGACGCGCTCGCGCCCGGCGAGCGGGTGCGACTCGGGGAGGGCGATCAGACGGGGTTCGGTGGCGACCACGACCCAGCGGTAGCGCCCGGCGTCCGCCAGGGGCAGCCAGACGAAGGCGACGTCGCTCGTCCCGTCGGCGAGCCCCGCCGTCGGGTCCTCCCAGCCCACCTGCCGCAGCTTCAGCCGGATCTCCGGGTGGGCCTCGGTGAAGCGGGAGCGGATCGCGGGCAGCAGACCGCCCCGGCCGGGGCTGGTGGACATCCCGACGACCAGGGTGGCCTCTTCGGCCGCGCGGGCCCGCCGTACGGCCTCGTCCGCCTCCGTCCATGCGGCGAGCACGGCGCGGGCGTGCGGCAGCAGCGCCGTACCGACGGGGGTGAGGCGGACGCCGTGCCGGTCACGGTCGAAGAGCGGGGCGCCGAGCTGCCGCTCCAGGGCCCTGATCTGCTTGCTCAGCGCGGGCTGGGAGACGTACAGCTTCTCGGCGGCGCGGGTGAAGTGCAGCTCCTCGGCGACGGCGACGAAGTACCTCAGGTCCCGCCCGTGCACATCCGTGGTCATGCCCATGGGCTATCACGACAGATCTTGGACCGGCAACGGCCTTGTGGCACAGGCTTGTTGTGTCACCGAGAGACGTCATCGACGAGGGAGTCACGGACATGAGCAAGGTCTGGCTGATCACGGGCGCGAACAGCGGCTTCGGACGCGCCTTCGCGGAGGCGGCGATCGGGGCCGGCGACGTGGTCGTGGCCGCCGCCCGCCGGGTCGAGTCCCTGGACGACCTGGTCGCCGCCCACCCCGACCAGGTGGACGCGGTCGCGCTCGACGTCACCGACACGGCCGCGATCGACAGGGTCGTACGGGATGTCACCGAGCGGCACGGCCGTATCGACGTCCTGGTGAACAACGCGGGCCGCACGCACGTCGGTTCGGTCGAGGAGACCGCCGACGCCGAACTCCGCTCGCTCTTCGACGTGCACATCTTCGGCCCGGCGGCGCTGACCCGCGCGGTCCTGCCGCACATGCGGGCCCGCCGCTCGGGCGCGATCGTGCAGCTCAGCAGCGTGGGCGGGCAGATGTCGATGGCCGGCTTCGGCGCGTACAGCGCGACGAAGTTCGCCCTGGAGGGGATGTCGGAGGCGCTGGCCGCCGAGGTGCGTCCGCTCGGCATCGACGTCCTAATCGTGGAGCCGGGCGCCTTCCGCACGAGCCTGTTCGGGAACCACAGCCTGAGCGGGGACGGGATCGCCGACTACGCGGACACGGTGGGGGCGACGCGCGCGTACGTGGAGACGGGTGGCGGCACGCAGGCGGGCGACCCGGCGAAGGCGGCGGCGGCCGTCCTCAAGGCCCTCGACGCGGAGGAGACCCCGCTGCGGCTGGCGCTGGGCGACGACTCGATCGACACGATCCTGGGGCACCTGGACCAGGTCCGCGCGGACCTGACCGCGTGGGAGAAGGTCGGCCGGGACACGAAGCTGGGCGACCAGTAACAACCCGTTGTGGGCATTCGTTCCGCTGGGCGGAACGAATGCCCATAG